>JANONI010000209.1:0-7015 GCA_031420755.1 Bacteroidota bacterium
CTTCACTAATTCACCACATGCAAATCCACTTTGCACTGCTCCCTCAATCGTTGCCGGAAGTTTTGTATTCGTCCAGTCCCCCGCCAAAAAAAGATTTTTAACAGATGTTTCGTGCGAAGGTCTGTATTGTTCCATTCCAACCATTGGCGAAAATGTTGCCCGCTTTTCTTTGATAACAAGTGAGTGAACTATTGCAGCAACTGCAGCCGTTGGATAAAACCGTTGAAGCTCCTTGTGCGCCATGTGCACCAATTGTTCCTTAGTCATTTCAATTGTATCGTGCGCGCCGCTGATCACTAATGAAAGATACATCAATCGTTCATGCTCTTTTCCGTAAATTTTAGATTTATTAAAAACCCAATGGATCGGTGAATCGATCAACGCTACAAATTGTTCCTGCATAAAGTGAACATCAAACCACAAATGAATTGAAATGATCGGAGAAGAAATAAATTTATCCAAATTTTGCAATCCAATCTTCTCCAGATTATCAAAAATTTTGGGAATATCAAAATATGGAATTGCGCTGATAACTGTTTTTGGATTAACAACCGCGTCGGAATCTAATTCAACACTTTGAATAGTAGAATTTTGAATTGTTACTTTTTTAATGGAAGTATTTGTAAGAATTCTCCCGCCATTCTTAACAATCTGCTTCTCCGCTCCTTCAACGAACACCGTGCTTAATCCGCTTGTGGGAATCACGATTGAAGAATTCATTCTCTTTCCAAAGAACGCAGACTTTAATACTTTCACAAACAACGCCGCAGCAATCTTCTCCGGTACATCATTTAACGCACCAATCGCAATAATATCCCACAGATATTTTTTATTTGCGCTTGGCTGCCTCATTTCATCAAGCCATTGTGCAGCAGTAATCGATTGCAAATGTTGATCCGTATCAGGATTTTTCAAGATCAAATCTAATCCTACACGAAACAGAGAAAGACGTTCTGAAAATGAGAGCGTATGTAAGCGCAGCAGTCCAACTAGCACATTAAGCGGTGCAGGTAAACCAACAGTAGCAAGTGTTGATGGGCTTTGTGATGAGCGACGAAAAGTAATGGAAAGATTTTTTTGTATTTCTACTCGGTCGAGACGATCAATCAGTTTTAAGAATTTTAGAGTGGAATGATAACAACCCATCATCACATGTTGTCCATTATCCACTTCATCTCCAGTTTCTTGATGAATGAATGAATGGGTTCTTCCGCCAAGGCGAGGTTTTTGTTCCACAAGCAGAACGGACAATCCATGTGAAGAACAATCAACAGCAGCGGCAAGTCCGGCAACACCGCCGCCAATGATTAAAACATCTGGTGAATTGTTCGTCATAAATTTGTTGGAAGGTTGGCATTTGGCGACACGAAGTGTTCCTTTGGAAAGGCATCACTTTGTGAAATGCCGACCTTCCGTAAATTATTTTTTACGATTACTCCACCAAACATTTGCGGAAATGAGAAGTTTTTTTGAGTTCGATACTGTAATGCGATTCTTAAAGACATTGTATTCTGCATATTCAATATCCTGAAGCAATCGAAAATAGATTTCTTGCATAATCAACGCTGCGATAAACAACGGCTTATCCTCTTCGGAAAGATGTTTCATCGCCTCAGCAAAGTACGAACGCGCCCGCTCTGCCTGAAATTGCATCATCCGTTGGAACTTTACATTGTACTTGCCTGCAAACAATTCCGCTTCACTGTAACCAAAACGATCCAAATCTTCTTGCGGCAAATAGATCCTTCCTTTTTTCGCATCGACCGCAACATCGCGCAGAATGTTGGTAAGTTGTAACGCAATTCCTAAATTGACGGAATATTCTTTCGCTTCTTCATGCTTATAGCCAAATATCTCCGTACAAATAAGACCGACTGTTGATGCAACACGGTAACAATATTCTTTTAGATCGCGAAATGTTTCATATCTGGTTTTCACCAGATCCATTTCCATCCCTTTTATTAATTCTTCAAAATGATCGAGAGGGATATTGAATCGTTTGATGGTCTGAGCAAGTTTGTTTACGAGTTGATATTGTGACGTGCCTGCAAGTCCAAGTTCAAATTCTTTTCCCCAGTGTACCAATCGTTGATACTTGGTGGAAACACTCGCTTCTTCATCAACAATATCGTCTGCAATACGGCACCACGCGTACACCACATTAATCGCTTCACGCTTTGGTTTGGGAAGCATCAGAAACGAATAATAGAAATTACTCTTCTTATTCTTCTCAATGATATTTGTGGAAATAGTATGGTCCATTGTTCTTACGAAAGCGAGCGTGCAACAATTAATAATTTATCAAACAGATTCAATGTTGGTCGTTTATTGCGAGTCTCAAAATTCAGCGATTCAATCTTCTCCAAAATTCTCATTCCGCCATGCCAAATCATTTTTAATTCGAAGCGAAACTGTTTATTCACAAGCAAGAACAGCGGTTTTCCTGTTTCAAAAAGAGTTCGTGTTCGTTCAACTTGTGTTTTCATCAATTCGCGGAATGCTGTTGCATTCGCAGTCGATTGTAATTCAACAGAGTGAAGGTTGAATGCAACAAAATCTGACTTTGGAATATAGATACGATTTCTGCTTGTATCAACAGAAATATCTTGCCAGAAGTTCGCCAATTGTAATGCGGTGCATATTGCATCCGAAAGACGATTCGTTTCATCTGTTGAACATTCAAAGATATGCAACAGTATGCGCCCGATCGGGTTTGCTGAGAATCTGCAATATTCGAGCACTTCATTAAAATTCTGATATTCAGAATTTGACGCATCTCTTTTAAAGGCAATTAAAAGATCATCAAATAATTGAATCGGAATCTGAAAATTCCGCATTACCGTTGATAGGTTTACGAATAATTCAACATTGCTCGCGCCATTAACGGCATTGTGCAAATGGTGTTGCCATTCATTTAACTTGTCCATTCGCTCCGCTGCACTCATCGTTCCTTCATCTGCAAAATCGTCAGCAACTCGTGCAAAAGTATAAACCAAATGGACTGGTTCGCGGTAATGTTTTGGTATTAAAAACGAACCGACCGGAAAATTTTCGTAATGCGTTTTCGCAATATTTTCAATGGATTTTTGCATTGTAATTTCGTAACTACTCACCGTAATTTACACTCCAAAGCATTTTCTGCCAAAACATTGAGAAAATCTTTGCCACAGATTTCACAGATTAGACTTATCCGAAGGATGCTTCGCATAAAAAATTTTCTGCCTACGGCTCGTAGAGTGAAAATCTGTGTAATCCCCGCCTGCCATAGTAAAACAAAGCGGTCTACGACTCGTAGAGCGGGCAGGTGTGGCATAAAAAATTTCGCTGAGTAGTTACGAAGAACTAATCAATGAATTTGAGACATTATTTTTCACGGTGAGCAGTTACGTACTTTCTACAAACCTCAGGGAAAGTCGTAAATAAATCTGTTCTGCGGAATGAATTTGCACAATAATACCAGCAGATGACAGTGATTTTTCACTGGCATACTCAATGCCTTAAGAGAGGCACGGAGCAAAGCCAATGAAAAATTTTATCAAACATATTTTTGCAAACACGATATTCGGATTAGTTTTACTCCCTATTCGCTTGAGCTACAGACGCGTTAAATGTACATTCCCATCATCACTATGGTCGAAAATATTTCACCCCGCCTTCGTTCTCCTCCGAAACAACAACGCCAATTTCCAATTTCATGGTATCCGCGGAAAAAATTCTTTCATTTTCTTTTTCGAAAAACCAAAATGATTCATCATCACATTGACGATTCGTTCAGAAGCTTTCCCGTCTCCGTATGGATTGACGGTTGCCGACATTGAACGATAGAATTTTTTATTCGACAAAAGTTTATCAGCAGTTTCAACAATCTTTTTTGTGGAGGTGCCAACCAATCGTACGGTTCCAAAAGAGATCGCTTCAGGTCTTTCCGTTACTTCCCGCAGAACAAGCACCGGTTTACCGAGCGAAGGCGCTTCTTCCTGCAAACCGCCGGAATCGGTGATGACAGCATACGATTGCGCAATAAGATTAATAAAATCAGAATAATTGAGCGGAGCTAATAAGTGGATATTTCTGATCCCATCCAATTCTTCCAGAACTGTTTTCCGAACCGTCGGATTCAAATGAATTGGAAAAACAAAATTCACATCAGAATATTTTTGAGCCAGTGTTTTTATTGCCAAACAGATATTCTTTAACGGTTCACCCCAATTCTCTCTTCGGTGAGCCGTTATAACAACTATTCTTTCCTTCTGTGCAACAATGCCATTTAGTTGTTCGTGCGAAAATGTATAGTTTGGATTAATATTCGCGCGCAGCGCATCGATTACCGTATTGCCCGAACATCGAATTTGTTTTCGAGAAATACCTTCGCGCAACAATGCTTTGGTAGCATTTGGGGTTGGTGTGCAATGTAAATCTGCAACATGGGTAGTTAAGCGTCTATATATTTCTTCGGGAAACGGGTATCGTTTATTGTTCGTCCGCAATCCTGCTTCTATATGCAGCACCGGAATTTTACGATAGAATGCGGCAAGACTTGCTGTAAATGTTGTTGCCGTATCTCCTTGAACAACAATCATATCAGGATTTTCCATCGTTAATACATAGTCCAGCTTTTCTAACATCTGCTGGGTTAATGACGATAATGACTGCGATGGAGTCATCACATTCAGATCGTAATTGGGCTGAATTGAAAATATCGACAGCACATCATCAAGCATTTCGCGGTGCTGCGCCGTTGCAATAAGACAAAGTGAAAAATATTGGTCAAACTTACGAAGTTCCTGTATCACCGGCGCAAGTTTGATCGTATCGGGGCGAGTGCCAAAAATAACCGCTATTTTTTTTGCTTTAATTTTCATAATGGTTAAAGATAAAAATAAAAGTGAAAAGAATCCTTCTATTTTTTATATTGATGGTATCACTATCGCTATCGAAAGGAATGTTATGCGCGTTATCATTCAATCCAATTACGACCGTGTCAGCCAGTGGACCGCTTCGTATGTCGTAAAACGAATCAGAGAATTTAAACCAACGGCAAGAAAACCATTCATTCTAGGACTTCCTACCGGATCATCGCCGATGGGAACATATAATGAACTTATCAGAATGCATAAAGACGGACTTGTTTCATTCAATAATGTGATAACATTTAATATGGATGAATATGTCGGATTACCGAAAGAACATCCGGAAAGTTATCATTCGTTCATGTGGAATAATTTTTTCAACCATGTTGATATACAAAAGAACAATGTAAACATCCTGAACGGTAACGCAAAGGATCTTAACAAAGAATGTGAAGAATATGAAAAAAAAATAAAAAAGACAGGGGGTATTCATTTGTTCCTCGGTGGAATTGGACCGGACGGTCATATTGCATTCAACGAACCCGGTTCATCGCTTGCTTCACGTACACGCATAAAAACGCTTACCTATGACACCATTGTTGCCAACTCTCGATTTTTCGACAACGATATTACGAAGGTTCCTAAGACAGCATTAACTGTTGGTGTTGCTACTATTCTGGATGCGAAAGAAGTGGTCATCATCATCAACGGACACAAAAAAGCAAGAGCGCTCTCCCACGTTGTTGAAGAAGGGGTAAACCATATGTGGACGGTGAGCGCATTACAACTTCACCCAAAAGGAATTATCGTTTGCGATGATGAAGCAACATACGAACTTAAAGTTGGGACGGTAAAATATTTTAAAGACATTGAATCGGCAAATCTCGAGCCGAAGTCATTATTAAAGCACTAACTTCTCAAATAGGTGAATGGCAGAAATTTTCGATATCGGTTTGGCGTGGGATTGGGAATTTGACCGAGATTTTATTTTCGGCATTGAAGAACAATGTATTGCGCTCAAACTTTCTCCTTTCAGAATAGAACCGCACAATATTGTGTCCGTTACAAAACTCGTTAAAGCTAAAAAAATCTTTTTCCGCACTTTTCTGGACCGCGCTTCAGATTCTGCCGACAGTTTTATTCCTCTTGCAAAATTTCTTGCAAAAACACGAACTCATATTTTTAACCGCTATGAATTAGTGGACTATGCTAAAGACAAAGCCAATATGCACCTTGCATTGATGGGAGAAGGCATTCACGTCCCATATTCTATCATCGTTTCACCATATAATAAAAACAAAGAACTTGAACTAAGTTTAACAGAGCTTGAACATCTCGGCAGACCTTTTATTATAAAACCGGCAAATACCACTGGCGGCGGATTAGGTGTTGTTCTGGGTGCGGAAACTTTAAAAGAAATTTTGGTAACACGTCAGCATCATAAAAATGACACATACTTATTGCAGGAAACGGTTCAGCCAAAAATATTGGAAAATGATATTGCTTGGTTCCGCACTTTTTACGCGTTCGGTAAGATCATTCTCTGCTGGTGGGATCATCGCACACATCTCTATAGGGAATTAACAAAACACGATGAACGAAAATACAAACTTCAAACGTTACGATCTACGATGGTGACAATTCACAAAATTTGCCGTCTTGATTTCTTTTCATCGGAAATAGTGCTTGATACTAATGGAAAATTTATTGCAGTGGATTATGTGAATGAAATATGCGATATGCGCCTGCAATCAAAACATTTCGACGGCGTTCCGGACTCAATAGTTGCACAAATTCAGCGTGAATTTGCAAAATTTGTACGGGCACAAATAAAATTGTAGGTAACTAAAAACAACTAAAAAAGTCAACTTGACTTTTCAGCCCACTATTGATACATTCTATATAGTTACAGAGACATCTGAAAATCCATACTCAATGTCATTCCGAGGAACCTGCCTGCACGAAGCTGATGCTTCGTTTCGGCGAAGGCAGGCGGAGTGACGAGCCTGCCTGCCGTCAGGCAGGGAATCTCGCTTTTCTGCATAAATTCAAGTGTGAGATTTCTCGCTCCCGCCTGAACGCTGGTCGAAGACTCTTCGAGCGGGCAGGTCGCTCGAAATGACAAACACTTAATAGTTTTTCAGAGGTCTCTTACACTTAATTTA
>JANONI010000210.1:0-8932 GCA_031420755.1 Bacteroidota bacterium
CACATTTTCTCTCAATGGAGTTTGGGAAGTAACTGGCGGTGAAAAATCTGCGATCCCGCTGAAATTTTCTTCAACAGTAAATGTTCCTGCCGTTGTTGATATGGCTGTTCCTGCATACGATTGGGAGAAATTTGATTTCCACTGGTATCGAACATCATTTGTCATCGAAAAATTATCCCACGTCAATTCTGTTTTCCTAAAGATCGAGCAAAGTATGTTTGGTACGGAAGTGTGGTTGAACGGTCACCATCTCGGAGGATCAATCAGTTGTTATACTTCGCATGAATATTTGTTGAGTGAATTCCTGAATCGGGAAGAAAAAAATGAATTGATTGTTCGAGTGGGAGCTAAATCTACGCTGCCGCCGGAAAGCGCAGTCGGCAGAGATCAAGAAAAAGAAATTTATACTCCGGGAATTTGGGGAGATGTATCGCTTGTGTGTGTGGGTGCTGCCCGCGTAAAATTGGTGCAGGTTATTCCTCATATAGAAACATCGACCGCAGAAGTTCGGACATGGATTGAAAGTCTATCGTCGAATCAACAATCGCTTTCTGTTTCGGCAAACATTATCGAGAAGACGTCTCGTGAGACAGTCTCATCCGATCACAACGTTGCGATAACTGTCGATCAACACTCTGTCAGAGAGATCGTGTTTCAGATTCCGATTCGGAATATGAAATTGTGGTCGCATGAACAACCGTTTCTGTATGAAGTGAAGATCGGTATTAATAGCCCATCCCCAACCCCTTCCCAAAGGGAAGGGGCTTATAGGTATCAAACAGCCGATCCAACGCTCTATCCTCTGCTTGAAGAGTTTGCGAAAGAGCATCGCAAGAATCCAACTAAAGCAGAGTTGATATTGTGGGAACAACTTAAGTCAAAATCTCTTGAGAATTACAAATTTAGAAGGCAACATATTATAGGAAGGTATATTGCTGATTTTGTTTGTTTGTCAAAAAACCTTGTTGTAGAAATTGACGGTCTCATTCATCAATTACCGGAGAATAAAGAAGCCGACGAGATTAGGACACAATGGTTAGAAGAACACGGGTACGAATTAATTCGATTTAGAAATGAGGAGGTTATAAACGATCTTGATGCAGTATTAAGTAAAATTCTGCAGGCATTAAAAATCCTCCCCCTTGGGGAGGATTTAGGTGGGGCCGTTTTCGGGATGAGAGAATTCAAGATCATCGGTCCGGATTTCTATTTGAATGGAAAAAAAATTCTGCTTCGGGGCAGCAACATTGCATTTCATCGTTTCCTGTCCGACAGCCAGAGAAAATTATTGCCGTGGAATGAAGCGTGGATAAAGAAAGCACTTATTGATATTCCGAAAGAACATCATTTCAATTTCTTCCGCAATCATCTCGGTCAGATGTATAATAAGTGGTACGACATTGCCGATGAATACGGAATGTTGATCCAGAACGAGTGGCAATTTTGGTGCGCGACCGGTACAAATGTTCAGATCAGTAAAGAATTTACAGAATGGCTGCACGATAATTGGAATCATCCGAGCATTATTATCTGGGATGCATTGAACGAGTCATCGGACGATACAGTTCAGAATGAGATTGTGCCTGAGATGAAGAAACTCGATCCCACACGCCCGTGGGAATCAGTTGATTTTTTGGAAGAACATCCGTACATCTATTCGCTCGGAATGGTGATGAACAATCGGAAGTTTGGATTTGCTCGTTCCTTAGATGAAATTGAAAATTTAACCGTTCCATCAATGGTGAATGAATTTTTGTGGTGGTGGTTCAACGATAAATGGGAGCCGACAGTTCTTACAAAAATGATCGTTGAACGTTGGATGGGAAGGAATTACACAACAGAAGATATAATTGCTCATCAATCATTTCTTGCGCAGGAATTGATCGAGCTATTTCGTCGGTTGCGAATTAAAGCAATTCAACCGTTCGTGTATATTAGCAATAATGACGGACCGACCGCGCATTGGTTTTTGGGTGATATTAAGGATTTGCAGCCAAAACCGCTGTTACATGCAGTCAAAAATACGTTTTCACCATTTGGCGTAAGCATTGAATTGTGGGACAGACATTTTTTTGTGAATGAAAAACGAACGATTCAATTTTTCATCTTTAATGATTCGAATGAAACTCGGCGGGGGAAGGTATTTATTGGTTTCAAATCTTTCGAAGGAAATTGGATATCGAAAAATGAAATATCTGTTGAAGTTCAACCGATGAGTGATTTGGTAGTGAAAAAAGAAATTCAATTCCCCAATACCATCGGTCAATATAATCTTACAGCAGAATTGAATGAGAATTTAGCCGTTGTCTCTGCAAGTTTAAAGATTACGCATGTGTTTCAAAAACCAGTGATTCCAAATGTAAAGCAGAAAATTATTCTGTTCGATCCATCAAAGGAAATTGAACATTATTTTTTGGAAAATGGAATCCAATTCTCACAATTCAATGCTGGAGATTTTGAAAATGCGTCATTGCTTGTCATCAATGGGAATGTTCTTGGAAATCAATTGTACGTTCATCAGAAAGAAAGAATTACTGAGTTTGTGAAGAATGGCGGAAGACTTGTGTTGATTGAACCAGAGTTCCGCATTGTTGGCAGTGTGACGCATACGATTGTTGATGGAATAGATTTGAAAATAAATCATCGTGCCGATCTTGATAAAGGTGGATATGATTCGTACGTTTTTGCAGAAGATCGGTCGCATCCTTTATGGAAGAATATTCACAAAGAACATTTGAAGTTGTTCAATGGCGCGTACGGGGGCGAAATTGTTTCGCAGTATGATGTTGATTTTTCGGTTCCATCAAAACGGTTGGCGAGTTGTGGAATGGATCTGAATGTTGTGGCTGCGTCCGAAGTGGAATATGGAAAAGGAAAGATCGCGCTTGTCAGATTACAATTGCGCGGCAGATTGAATCAATCATCTGCGCCAGATTCATTATTTGCGCGAAGAGTTGATCCGGTAGCGCAGCAGTTATTGTTGAATATTTTGGAATATTGCCAGGTATCAGATGTTGGACACCTTTCCGAAGGATGCTTCGCATAAGGTGACCTACATCTAAATTAACATCTAAAATCAAAAACATGAAAAATATTTTTTCTTTTTCATTTGCCTTCATACGATGATGAAAAAAACATTCTCAATATTTCTGACAGCAGCAATCGTTCTATCGTTGAGTTGCAATCGCTCATCGGATTCAATTACGGTTATCAAATTTTGGGGAATGGGGAACGAAGGAGAGATGGTTCGTTCTCTGATTCATGAATTTGAGAAACGCAATCCGACAATCAAAGTAAAAGTACAGCAGATTCCCTGGACGGCGGCGCATGAGAAATTGCTTACGGCGTATGCAGGTGAATCGACTCCCGATGTATGTCAATTAGGGAATACGTGGCTGCCCGAGTTTACCGTTCTCAATTCGCTTGAACCTCTGGAATCATTCGTACAACAGTCAACACTTGTTGATCTTCAGGATATTTTTCCGGGTGTGTTAAAAACAAATATTCTCGATTCAATATTGTATGGAATTCCATGGTATGTTGATACGAGGGTTGTATTTTACCGGAAAGATATTTTGAAACAAGCGGGGTACAGTGAATTTCCAAAAACATGGACAGAGGTGCTGAAGGCATCGGAGATCATACAACGCCAAGCTGCGAACAACAATAAAAAGTGTTATCCGTTTTTTTTACCGACGAACGAATGGGTTCCGGCAATCGCTATGGGAATGCAGTCCGGCGGGAATTTTTTGAAGAATAAAAATTCTCAATCGAATTTCAGCGGAGTGGAATTTAAGAAGGCATTTTCGCTGCTGTCAGAATTTTATAAAAAGGATTATTCTCCGGAAGGAATGCAGCTCATCACCAATATGTACAATTCATTCTCGGATGGATTGATTGCAATGTACATTACCGGACCTTGGAATATCGGCGAGTTTACACGCCGTATTTCGCCTGCGTTACAACATGAATGGATGACCGCGCCGCTGCCTTCAATGGATACAACATATCCTGGCGTTTCGCTCCCGCTTGGAACAAGTCTTGTAATGTTCAAGAACAGTAAACATAAAGAGGCATCATGGAAATTGATTGAATTCCTTTCATCCGTTGAACAGTCGATTGCATTCTATAAAATTACAGGAAATCTTCCTCCGCGAAAATCCGCTTGGAATGATTCATCGCTTGCTTCCAACAAATACATTCATGCATTTTATCAGCAATTGCAGCGAGTAGAACCGCTGCCGCAAATTCCTGAATGGGAACAGATTGTTATTAAACTTCAATTGTATGTTGAATATATTGCGACAAAAACTATTTCAGTTGACGAAGCACTTAAACGGTTCGATAGTGAAGTGGATCAGATGTTGGAAAAGAGACGATGGATTGTTGAAAAGACAAAAAGTAATTGAACCAATAATAACTTGAGTTTCCCCTGAAAATTGAGACATCGTTTTCCCCCTCCCAGAGGGGGATTAAGGGGGAGGGATTAATGAACGAAGAGCAGGCAAACAAAGAAAATCACTACGCATACAACAAGAATCTTAAATCTTTTGCCCGTGCAAATCGAAATGCAATGACAAAAGCAGAAGCTTGCTTATGGAAATATGTTCTACGTGCGGGTATGATGAAGGGTTATGGATTTCGTCGACAACGCCCGGTGTTGAGATTTATCGCAGACTTTATGTGCAAGGAGTTATTTCTTGTTATTGAAGTTGATGGGATTACGCATCAGTTTGTAGAAACGATTAGAAAAGACAAGAAAAAGCAACAAGAGCTTGAGGATGCGGGTTTTACAGTAATTCGATTTTCTGATGATGAAGTATTACAAAACATCGAAAGTGTAAGACAACAAATTATAATTACGATCGAAACTATCGAACTGCGGGAAAACATTTCCTCCCCCGTACCCCCTCAAAGAGGGGGATAAGGCTTATTTGGAAAAACATCATGAAGTTTATGATCAGGTTGATTAATACGAAATGACAACAAATTCTCGCACGGCAGCAGCATGGATATTCCTCTCACCTGCACTGGCAGTAATCGCGATATTCTTTGCGGTTCCGGTCATTGCCGCCTTCGTTCTGAGTTTCACCGACTTCGATATTTATGCTCTCGGAAATCTTGACTATTTTCGTTTTGTCGGTTTTCAAAATTATATTCGCATCTTTGATACGCCGTTATTCTGGACGGCACTGCAAAACACATTCTACTTTGTCCTTGTCGGCGGTCCGTTATCAGTTGCCGTCTCACTCGGCACTGCGTTAATGCTCAATTCCAAACTTGCAAAATATAAATCATTTTTTAGAACGGTGTATTTTCTTCCTGTTGTTACCAGTTTGATTGCCGTAGCAATCGTTTGGCGTTATCTGTATCATCCTGCGCACGGTTTGCTTAACTATCTGCTTTCATTCTTCGATATTGCGCCGATTGATTGGCTTGGGAATCCGCATATTGCAATGCCTGCAATTATTATTCTTGCCGTATGGAAAAATTTTGGATACAACATGCTCATCTTCATTGCCGGACTTCAAAATATTTCGGAAGATCTTTATGAAGCGGCGCATTTGGATGGAGCCAGTGCTTGGCAGCAGTTCAAAGAAATTACTCTTCCAATGCTTAAACCAACAACAGTGTTTGTTGTGATGATTACGGTGATAGGATATTTTCAACTGTTTGCCGAACCATACGTAATGACACAAGGCGGTCCGTTAAATTCAACAATGAGCATCGTCTTATTAATGTACGAACAAGGATTTCGCTGGTGGTCTATAGGTTTTGCTGCCGCCATTGCGTTCGTATTGTTCATCATTATCATGTTCTTTACGCTCATTCAAATACTGCTGCAACGGAGCGTAAAATGAACAGGAAAAAGATCGCTTCATTCGCTCTAAATTCCGGTTTAATCCTTATCGCACTTACCGCATTAACTCCGGTGTTGTGGATGGTTTCCGCTTCGTTAATGAAATCCGGTGAAGCCGGAACATTTCCACCGCCGTTTCTGCCCAAAAATCCTACGTTGGAACATTATCGTGCACTGACTGAACGGCTGAACATGGTCAGATATTTTTTCAATAGTTTTGTGATTGCTTCGGCTGTAACAATCATTTCGTTGTTGCTCAATTCAATGGCAGGATTCGCATTCGCAAAATATCATTTCAAAGGAAAAGATAAGTTGTTCAAAATTTTATTGAGCGGAATGGTTATTCCTGCACAAGTAACACTACTGCCGTTGTTTCTTATGTTGAAGACGTTCGGTGTGGTCAATACGTATGTTGGTGCGATCATTCCTGGAATGGCAAGTATCTTCGGAATATTTTTGATCCGACAATTTGTGATGTCAATTCCCGATAGTCTTATTGAAGCGGCGCGTATTGATGGCGGCAGTGAATTTAGAATCTATAGAACCATAATTCTTCCGTTGTGTAAACCAATTCTGTTTACGCTTGCACTCTTTACATTTATGGGAACGTGGAACGATTTTATGTGGCCGTTGGTGATTATGACAGATGAATCGAATTATACGCTTCCTGTTGGACTTGCCAATTTAATGGGAGAACACGTTCTCGATCTTGAATTGATGATGGCGGGTTCTGTTATAACGATCATTCCCGTGTTAATCCTGTTTCTTGTTTTTCAACGTCACTACGTTCGCGGAATTATGGTTGGCGGCGTGAAAGAATAATTAATTACGAAAAAAACAGATGTAGGACACCTCAAAGGTGTCTTACATCTTAAATTTTACAACAATGAAAATATTCTTCACGTTCGTAATGTTATTATTCACATCTCTTTTTTCCCAAACTTCACGTTACACGGCTCTTCTTGATAATTGCGAGAATGTCTCGGCGTGGACTCCGTTCCAATCGACTGGAGTTATGGTAACTCATCAAACAGATACCGGGTTCTCACGAAAAGCTCTTCGTTTCGATTTGAATTTCCCAAAAGGTTCTGGGTACGGTGGAGTTGTGCGGAATTTCAATTTACCATTACCGGAAAGTTATGAGATTTCGTTTATGATGAAGGCGACTGTTCCCACAAATAATTTTGAAATTAAAATTAGCAGCGACAGCGCCGGAGAAAATATCTGGTGGGTCAACAATAAGAGTTACACATATTCAACGGGATGGAAACGAATTGTTATCAAAAAACGTCATCTTAGTTTTGCGTGGGGACCAAAACCTGCTGCTCATCCGGCGAAATTATTGCGATTAGAGATTGTTGTCACTGCCGGAACCGGCGGTAGCGGCAGCGTTTGGATTGACGATGTAACGTTAACAACAGTTCCTATGCCGCCGAAACAAATTCCACAACCGATTGTTTCGGCATCATCTTCTGTTGGAAAAGGAAAACCAGAAAATATTCTTTCCGTAAAGAAAGGTTCGTGGATATCGAAAACTGCAAAAAAAGAATGGATTGAACTTGATCTTCAATACGAAAAAGAATTTGGCGCTGTGCAATTGACTTGGGATAAATCGCTAAAAGGATTGAACTATGATGTTCTTACTTCGTATGATAAAAAAAAGTATGACAAAATCTATTCGGTGAACAATGGAACTTCCGGGACAGTCATTCATTTCACTCCGGAATCGCAAGCGCGTTATGTGAAGATTCAATTTTTGAGTAATGAATCAAAATCTCCGTTTATATTGGATGAATTATTACTGATTTCAAGTGAATCACTTTCAACAGCGAATCAAATGTATGAACATATTGCAAAATTGAAACCGATTGGATTGTATCCCCGGTATTTCTTGAAACAGCAACCGTATTGGACAGTTGTTGGTGTTCCTTCAGATACGAGAGAAGCATTAGTGAACGAGGATGGAGCAGTTGAAGTTGATCGCCAAAGATTTTCGCTTGAACCATTTATTACACTTGATGAAGGAAAACAATTTTTATCGTGGGGAAATGCCAATTCCGAACAATCGTTAGAGGAAAATTATATTCCAATTCCTACCGTAAAAAGATCGTATGAAAATATTCAATTAAATATTACCGTGTTGGCGAATGGAGAAGCTGAACGTTCTGCGATATTTGCGAGATATGTTATCAAGAATATTTCGAAAAAAAATCAGAATGGATCGTTCTATCTTGCAATACGTCCGTTTCAAGTAAATCCAACATCACAATGGTTGAATTATGACGGCGGATTTGCCAAAACAGAATCCATTTCTCTTGATCAGAATAAAGCAGTTGTCGGGGACAAAATTATATATGTTTCCGATTCACCAACTGCTTTTGGTGCAACAACGATTGATGCTGGCGATATTACAGAATATATCAGTCAAGGTAAACTTCCTTCAAATTCTTCAACGCTAAATAAAAATGGAATGACATCAGGCGCATTTCAATATTCATTTAGTTTGAAATCCGGAGATTCCCTTGTAGTTATTGCTGCTGTTCCTTTCACGCCGGAAGGTGATCGGTGGAAAGGAAAGAATCCGACAATGGAAGAATTTGAAAATGCATTTACGAAAGTAAAAACTTTCTGGAAGAATAGATTGAATACAGTGCAGTTCTCAGTTCCGGCGGAGGCGCAACGATATGTTGATATTATTCGATCGAACCTTGCCTATATCCTTATCAACAAAGATCGTTTCGGATTTCAACCCGGTTCGCGGTCGTACGAGCGTTCGTGGATCCGTGATGGCTCAATGACATCTGATGCGTTACTTAAACTCGGAATTACTGAAGAACCAAAAAAATATATTGAATGGTATTCATCGTATCAATATGAAAGCGGCGCAGTTCCATGCGTTGTTGATACTCGCGGTCCCGATCCGGTGCCGGAGCACGACAGCCACGGACAATTGATCTTTGCGTGTATGGAATATTTCCGGTTCACGAGCGACACGACATTCCTTCGAGCGCGATGGAACAATATTGTTGCGGCAGTAAATTATATTCAATCACTTCGCGCACAACGAATGAC
>JANONI010000211.1:0-18132 GCA_031420755.1 Bacteroidota bacterium
CTACCTGATAGGTGCTGTGAGAAAGATTTCTAATCGGATAGAATGAAGGGATATGCATCAGCGTATCGAGCATTGCAAAGATCGGTTTTCCGATGAACGGTATTCCCCGCGCGCGCGAGAATGTTTCATACACATTCAGCAACCGCGCCCATTGTTTCTTTTCCTTTTCGGATGAATTATCGTTCTTGCCAACGGTGATCAATCCTTCTTCCGCAATGGAGTTTAATGGAAATACCGCGCGCTGATGCCCGTAGCCCATATCTGCAGAAACAACCCACGCCTTTTGAGATTTTTGTTTTGCCATTGAATAATTTTAGAGATTATGAATTTTATTGAAGATACAAAAAAATAGAATGACAAGATTGCAAACCTGCCGCACCATCAATATTTAGCAGCAATCGAATGAATATCCTTATCGGATTTTTTTTATCATTCGTAGAACAGTTTCTTCCGTTGTGTATTCTTCCATTCGTTCAAGCGGTATCCACTGAAGATCGTTCGATTCGTTGGTAATAATAAGTTTTTCTGCATCGTCTGCTTCGAATAAAAAACGAATATCGTAATGGTAATGCGCCGGTTCATTCTTTCGCGCTGGAATTTTATGAACATCAACATCAAAAATATCTTCGGAAATTGGCGCTATCGTTTTCAATCCTGATTCTTCTTCTGCTTCGCGCAGTGCAACATTCATTGTATTCGGATCTCCATCAGAATGACCGCCTAATTGCAGCCATTTGTCAAGCTTTTGGTGATGCGTCATTAACGTATGAGTATGTCGTTTGTTTACAATAAAAGCAGAACCGGTGATGTGTCCTATGAGAAGTGTTCGTTCAAAACAGTCAGGATTCTCTTTGACAAACTTGACAATACGTTCGCACATTGAATATTCATGAGCATCGAACGGTTGATATCGATTGAGTTTTGAAAGAAGAAAATCTCGATTCATTTTTTAGTCGCCTTGATAAACCGTGAAGAGATTGTAGAGACTTACAGTGAAGTCTATTCTATGAATATTGCCATTCAATCTCCAGTAGTGACGGTAGTCCGTATCTTCTTCAAAGCGTTGATTCAACGAATATGAAAAACTCATCGTAAGAAACGATGTTGTTGGTATTTTCATCAACGCATGAATCCCGAATGCGTATGGATAATTGATGATACCGGAATATTGATTGGTGGTAAATTGTGATTCATACGACTGTGAAGCAGGAAGCCAGATTGTTGTATTGCGATCGATATCGGTTTTTCCCCATTGCCAAGAAGGCGTTAGATGGAGTGATGCAAATTTTCCATCGGGGTTTTGCGCAACGAGTATCGATGAGAATAAAAGAAATAAGGATATTTTTTTCATATAATTTTTCGATTTACGAAACGATATTGATTGGTTTATTATTGATGAAACAACGGACATTCTCAACAACAGTATTCATCAATCGCTGCCGCGCCTCAAACGATGCCCACGCTATATGAGGCGTGATGATGCAATTCTTTGCCGTAAGCAAAGGATTGTGAATTGAAGGCGGTTCTGTGGAAAGAACATCCAAACCTGCACCTGCAAGCAAACCATTATTTAATGTATCTGCGAGGGCTTGTTCATCCACAAGCGGACCTCGTCCTGTGTTGATAAGAAAAGCAGATTGTTTCATCAATGAAAGTGTTCGAGCGTTGACAAGATGTTTTGTTTCATCGGTTAATGAGCTATGAAGTGAAACAACATCGCTTGTTCTGAACAGCGTGTCAGTATCAACGAAAGAAACTTTCCAAGTATTTGAGACTTGGAAAGTTTTGTAATTTTCCGGAGTGCGGGTTGAAACTTGCACGTCCATTCCAAATGCACCAGCAATTTTCGCAACGGCTTTCCCGATATTTCCATAACCGATAATGCCGAATTTCTTTCCCGACAGTTCGATCAATGGAAAATCGCGAAAAGAAAAATCGTTGTGCGATGACCATCGTCCTTTTTGTACTTCGTCGGAATGATGTCCGACATGATTTGTCAACTCAAATAACAATGCAAAGACCAATTGCGCTACCGACATTGTGCTGTAGGCGGGAACATTTGTTACGGTAATATTTTTTTCTTTTGCGGCAATCACATCAACAACATTTACACCGGTTGAAAGTAAACCAATATATTTTACATTAGGAAGTTGAAAAATTATTTCTCGTGATAGAACTGTTTTATTGGTAAGCAGTATCTCTGCGTTTTGTGCACGCTCAATAATTTCATTTGGTTTCGTGCGATCGTGAATCATACAATTACCCAGTGATCGAAGTTCGTTCCAATTAAGATCACCGGGATTGAGAGTATATCCGTCGAGAATAACAATGTTCATTTGATTAATCCAATAAGAAAAAGTTATCTCATTCCTCTACGAGTCGTAGACAAAGCTTCCAGACTGTGTGAAAAGTATTTTGTAATAAATGCTCTTACCTACTTGGCAATACATTTTCCGTACACAGAGAGTTTGAGAACGAGATGGAAACAGAAGAAAAATACGCAGAAGTGTGGAGAAAGAGAAATAAAAAAAGGCGCAGTTGCCCGCGCCGTTTATTATTGTAACTACTCAGCGTAATTTTAAGAATGTCGTCATTCTCTACGAGCCGTAGGCCCGAATGTTTCTATCGGGAATCTAAAACACTTACTTTTTCTAAAATTCATTCCATCTTAAAAAAATGTAATGAATTCAACCTTTTATGTACATAGAAAAAAACACGCTGAGTAGTTACTTATTATTTTACAATGAAATTAATCATTGCGCCACAACATTAACATTTGCACGATAGCCTAATTTTATCAACATACTTTCACATTCTTCCCACGTTAATCCAAATGATTTTACATCAGCCAACCCGATTTTAGAAACAATAGACATTAACAAGTCAGTGTCGTGCTCGTCAAATTCTTCGTCCATAACAGCACGTTCAGCCCAGTCAACAAGAGATGAAAGTGTTATTCGATGTTGTAAATACGAAGTAATTTTTTCTACGACTATTTGTTTTGTAATCATCGAGGTTATCCTTATACTTTTTTATGTCCAGTATCATTCGGATATTTTTGATGAATTTCAATTAAGTTTCCAAACGCATCATAAATTTCTTGACCAAAAGACAAAGTTTTTTCTTCACCATCTACAATTTTTACGTATCGAGCTGACCCAACAACGCGCCCGATAACATTAAAATAATACCTTCTTCCGCCATCAGGTAAATCATCCCATTTCCCGAATTTTTTTCTCGTTTTGGATGCGTTTTTCTTTATCCAGCATAGGGGAAAATAAACTTTTGTAAATAGAGAGTCAATAACAATAAAAAATGGGCAGTTACCCGCGCCCTTGAAATCTCATAAACTTGCCAAGCCTTTAAGACTTGGCAAGTTTTTAGTTTTCCAACCATTTCTTCCAGCCGTCAAATTCAAAATCTCTTCCCAAAAATTCTTTCACTAAAGTAGCGGCAGGTTTAGATCCACCGGCAGCAAGAATTGTTGAACGGTATTTTGTGGCAATGTCCGCGTTCATCATATTCTTTTGATCGAATTTTGTGAAGAGATCCTTCGCGATAACGAGTGACCACATATACGTATAATAGATGGCAGAATATCCATCCAAATGTCCGAACGACGCTTGGAAGTGCGTTCCTTCAACATGTTTATACGGCGTATATTTTTCGCGCAGAGACTTTACCAATTCATCAGTGTCAACGTTTTTGGGATCGCGATCGTAGCAGGAGAGAGAAAGTTTTGCATACATCATTTGTGTACGCACCTGCAAACCTTTTCCGAATTCTTCAGCGCGGCGCATTTGTTGAACCAACGCCGTTGGAATTGCTTCGCCGGTTTGATAATGTTTTGCGAATGTTTGAAGCGTGGAAGCATCCCATGCCCACTCCTCTAATAATTGTGACGGTGCTTCAACAAAATCCCATTCGGTGGAAATTCCCGCTAATCCCATCCACGGCTGCCGTCCCGCAAATAAGTGATGCAGTAAATGTCCGAACTCATGAAAAAATGTTTCAACATCGCCATGCTCCATCAATCCCGGATCGCCGGCGATGCCTCCGGGAAAATTGCAGACTAATGCTGCTTCAGGAATTTGCCCGCCTGCCAAAGAACTTGTTCGGCGGGAAGGTTTTCCGGCAACACCATTTCGCACACCAAACTGCGCCGCATGATTATATTTATTTTCGCGCGGATGCATATCAAGATAGAAACGACCGATGGGAACCATGCTTCGCACAAGTTTTTTCTGTTCAAACATTTCCCAACATTCAACAAGTGAATCCCACACCGGCGCAGTCGTATTGCGTTTAAATTCAACGCCGAACAATTTACTTGTTACATCAAGCACACCTTGTTTTACATTGTCATACTGCAAGTAGGGACGAACTTTTTGTGCGTCAAAGTCATATTCACTTTTGCGAAGCAGCTCGGAATAATACGTAGTTTCCCACAGATTCAATGATTCTGCATTCGGAATATCTTTTTGTTTTCTCAGCAGTAATTGTTTGTAATCCCGAATTGCTTTTTCGTTTGATGCCGAAGCGATTTTTTCGATGAAATCATTCGCATTCTTCTCGCTTCCGATCATTTTATCTGCAGTAACACACGCCGCCCAATTGGGGAAACCGAGAAGCAGTGCAAGTTCGTTTCGTTTTGCAATCAACTTGTTCAGCACTTCCATATTTTTTGGATACGCGCGATTGTTATATTCCATATACATTCGCTTGCGCAGGTCTTCGCTCTTTGCGTACGTAAAAACAGGAACCGCATCGGGATAATTGATCGTTAATGTGATAACTCCGTTTGAATCAGGTTTATGTCGGTCGATATAATCCTGCGGAAGTCCGTCGAGTTCTTTTACGTTGGTAACGGTAACAGTTCGTACATCTTCTCGAATATTGCGCGCAAAATCTTGACCGATCAATACCAGTTCATCGCGCAATGCTTTAATTCTATTTCGTGTTGCTTCATCTTTATCTACACCGGCAAGACGAAAATCGCGAAGAGTTTTTTCAACATAGAATTTTGTCTTCACATCTACTTTTGAAATATCCATCGCGGTCAGCGCGTCATACACAACTCGGTTCAATGACAGTTCGCTTCCGAATGCAGAAATTTTTTGACTGAATTGTTCCGACGTTGTCCGCATTGTTTCATCGGGATGAACATTTTCCATTAAATTTGCCTGAGCGCCAGCCGCGTCAAGCTCAATAAGAATTTCATCGTACGGTGTTAATGTGTTTTCGATAGTCCGCTTACCTTTAGCGGACAACATGCGTTCCATCGCTTTTTTGGCGTTGGAAAGATGAGCATCAAGTTTTTTTGAAAAATCTTCCGATGAAGAAATTCCTGTCAGGAAAGGTCGTTCGTCAGGTGACGCGATAAGCAGTGTTCCAAGGACAAAAGCCATAAGCATTTACTACTCCGAGTTGAACTTTAGTGATGAAAAAACCCCTCTTCACCTTTCTATTATAAAAAAGGTAAGCGGGGTTGATTAAAATATGCAAAAAAAAAGGATTCAAATAAAGAGAACTTTTCTCTCCATTCGTACAGGAATAAATTTTTGTTTACCATTTTTCAAGCAACAGCCGCAAAATTTTCAACTTCCATTCTTTATACGGCGGAGTTTTTAAGAACCAAAATTCCAACCACGTTGCTTTTTCCATTATTGATTTATAATGCGAGAATGTCTTGAATCCTTCAACACCATGATATGAGCCAATACCGCTTGCACCAACTCCGCCGAAAGGAAGATGATCGTTTGCAAAATACATGACAGTATCGTTATACGATCCGCCGCCAAACGATACTTCTCGAAATATTTTTTCCTTTACGTCATTTGAAGATCCAAATACGTACAACGACAATGGTTTTGGATATTGTTTTATTTTTAAAATCGCATCATCTAAATTTTCATACCGCACCACCGGAAGGATTGGTCCGAAAATTTCTTCTTGCATAACAGCATCATTGAAGTTTGTATGATGCAGTATTGTTGGACTGATAAATAGTTGTTTCTTGTCAAAAATCCCGCCGTAGAATATTTTTTCTTTCTCAACAAGAGAAGTGATCCTGTCAAAATGTTTCTCATTCACAATCGCCATAAAATTTTCGCCAAAATCATTTTTCAAAAAATGGCGTTCAAGTATTCTTTTCATTGCGTCAAGTAGCTGCTGTTCAATGGAAGCATGAACTAAGATATAATCAGGAGCAACGCAGGTTTGTCCTGCGTTCAGAAATTTTCCCCACACCAAACGCTTTGCACTGGTTTCAATGTTGCAATCCGGTAAAACGATTGCCGGATTTTTTCCGCCAAGCTCAAGCGTGACCGGCGTAAGATGTTTTGCAGCAGCTTCGTAAACTTTTTTTCCAATGGTAGTTCCGCCGGTGAAGAAAATATAATCGAACCGATGCTCAAGTAGTTCTTTTGCTAGTGCTGCGCCGCCTTCAACAACGCGGCAATATTCCGGAGAAAAAATATTGTTGATAATTGTTGCCATTGCTGCCGAAGTGTTCGGCGCAACCTCGCTTGGTTTTACAACAGCCGTATTTCCCGCAGCTAATGAATCCACAAGAGGAAGAAGCGTAAGTTGATACGGATAATTCCACGCACCGGCGATGTAGGTAACACCATATGGTTCGGCGAGTCTGTAACTTCGCGATGGAAAATTTACAAGATTAGTTCTAACGCGCTGCTTCTTACTCCACGCACGAATATTCTTTAGACAAAAAGATATTTCCCGATACACTAATGACAGTTCGGACGTGAATGTATCAAAGCGCGATTTTTTCAGATCGGTGTAGATTGCATCGAGCATCAATTGTTCGTTCGCTCGCAGTGCGAGATCAAGTTTTTTTAATTGAACAATTCTGAAATCGATGCTGCGTGTTGCACCGGATTCAAAAAAAGTTCTTTGTGCAGTGATTAATTCGGAGACGTTCATAAAGTACTCCTAGTATTGTTTTCTTCCCGTGAATTCATCCATTGTTTTGTAAACTTTTAAGAACTTACCTACAATCAAATCAAACAGACGCGTGGGCAAAACACCTTTGAATAATTGCAGCGTATAGACGATCAACGGCATCCGCACATGGAGTTTATTCTTTTCAATTCCTCGGATGATCTTTCGTACAGTCGGTTCAGGTTTGTTGATTGGAACGAATATAGAAGATTTTACTCCGGCAAACATTCCCGTACTGATATAATACGGAGTAACGCAGGTAACTTTTATTTTTGCCCCCAATTTTTCCATTTCGAGACGCAATGAATCCGACCACCCGATTACAGCCCACTTGCTTGCAGTATAGACGGACATCTTCGGATTGCCGACCAATCCCGCGGCGGACGCAATGTTCACGATGTGTCCGCTGTTTCGTTGGATCATATCTGGAAGAAATTCAAGAGTGATATGCATTAACGCATCGGTGTTGATTGACATTGTTCTGTCGATATCCGCATGAGTATGTTCATGGAAATATTTTCCTATAACAATTCCTGCATTGTTGATAAGAATGTCAATCGCGCCGACATCATTCTTTACTTTTTGGGCAGCCGATAGGATCTGTTCTTTGTCGGATACATCAACAACATAACCATGCACATTTGTAAAACGTAAAGAAAATTCTTGAACTGTATCATCAAGCATTTTTTTGTTATTGTCCCAAATGATAAGATGCTTGATTCCTTTTTGAATCGCAGCATTCCCCATCAACTTTCCTATTCCCGAAGCACCGCCGGTGATGAGAACTATTTTATTTTGAAATGAGCTCATAGTATTGTCCGTTCTTGTTTAATGATGATTCAATAATTGCCGCACATTTTCTGAAAGCGCAATGGCGGCAGTTGGTTCAAACCGAAACCATAATTCCGGCTCGATCAATTCTAATTCTGAAACCGCAAGATTTCCGTTGTTATCGGAAATCATATCAACACGAGCGTATGCGGGAATTGGAGAGCAAACAGAGACAACATGTTCAGCGAAAGCAATTTCTTCTCGTGTTGGCGTATAGGAATGCACAGTGCCGCCGAAGTCATCCTGCACCCGAAAATCTCCGGATTTTGCTCTTTTCAAAATTGCGTGTGTATATTTTCCGCCAATTATTACAAGCGTAATTTCCCCGCTATCCATTATAGAATGAAGAAATGGCTGAAGTATCATCGCTTCATTCGCAATCAATTGTTGAAAAATAGTTTCGTGTTCCGAACGATTGGCATTGTTCAATCGATACGTGTGCCGCGCGCCTGCGGACATTGTTGGCTTAAGGATCGTTTCGGTTAAATTATTTTTTTCATGAAGTTCACGAAGTGTAAGTCGATCGCCTTTTTCAATATAAATCGTCTGCGGAATATTGATTCCGCGATTGTGCAGATCGCGAAGATAATGTTTATCGAGATTCCAACGAATTGATTCCAAAGAATTAATGAACGTTGTTTTTGTTGAAACAACATTCAAGAATGTTAAAAATTCTTCATACCGCCGAGTATAATCCCACACGGCGCGGAATAGGACAAATTTTGTTGTTGTCCAATCGAATTCGTTATTCGTCCAATCAATTCTGTGTACTCGCAATCCTTTTTGTTCTAATGCGCTTCGGAGAAGATCATCTTCTGTGAGAATTTGTTGTACGTACCAATCTGGATGTTCTGGATTGAGATAAGCCGATGCAGTAAGCAGTGTGATGTCGAATTTCATAAGCGATGGAATTGATGATGGATGAATTTCAAGATTTTATATCTTGAAAACAAGAATATTTACTTGAAAAATGTAATTCATTTGCCGCATAAACTATTCATCCGCAGGTTCATGATTTTATTGTTTGGTTGAAAAAATACGGCTCGTTCAACATTCACTTTTTCTTTCAGATTTTAATAACTACATTTCTTTCACCCGTGCTAACAATTGCTCAATGAATTGTTGGCAGGGATATGTGCGTTTTAAATGATTCTAATAATCTGGTTAATTAAAAAATGCCCAACAGTACTTCAAAAATATTTGATTCCGAACATTTCCAGAAATTAAACGCTCTCAATGTTTCCGCCGAGCACCCCGTTGTTGTTCATGGAATTTCCGGATCACTCTGGGCATTTGTCGCCGTTGCACTCTTTCGGCAGGCGAACGGACAAGTGTTGGTTGTGGTTGATGAGCCCGAACGAGCGGAAAAACTCCGGGATGATTGTTCTGTTCTTATTGGTGAAGCAAATGTAAAATTGTTCATCAGCGAACCGCAGCACTCGTCTCATGTGATTGATATGTCCGCGCCGCTGTCGCAAATTGAGACATTAAAAGCACTGCAGGCGAACACTCCGGCGATATACATTACACACGCTACAGCACTTGGATATTCTGTTCCCGAACAGAAAATTTTTTTAAAATCCATTATTGAACTTTCAACAAATACCGAGCAGAACTTCGAGCAACTGCTGGTCAGACTTTCTGAAAATGGATTTGAGCGGAAACAATTTGTTGAATCGTACGGCGATATTGCCGTGCGCGGCGGCATTCTCGATATTTTTCCATTTATCGGCGATCATCCGGTGCGTATTGAATTCTGGGGGGATACGATCGAATCCATCCGCGAATTTGACGTGTTGTCGCAGCGTTCAATTCGTGAATTGCATAAGGTTAGCATTATTCCCGATGTTCTTAAAAGAGAAACCGGGGCACCGCAGGAAATCAAAGAACATCTCCTGTCATACTTCTCTAAAGAAGCGACGATTCTTCTGGAAGATGATTCCCTTCTTAAAAAAGAATTTGATGAGCTTGAATCCGAAGGGGTCTCAACGGATTTTTCTTTTGCCGATGTTGAAAAAAGAATGGAACTATTTTCCCGCATCATTCATTCTCTGTTTCAAGCATCGAAAGCGGAAATAGATTTTCAATCCTCTCCGCAGCCGAGTGTGAACGGCAGCATTAAGATACTCAAAGAGAAAATATCTGATTTTACCGAAAGAGGATTTGATGTTGTTATCACCTCCGACAGAAAAGAAGAGTTGGAAAGAATTCAGGAACTGATCGAGAGTTCTAACAGTGACGAGTCTGTTTCGAATTTTGAGATTCGAGACAATGAATTTGAAGAAGAAAGAATTTCCGATACACAAGACACAAAACTTGAAACACCAATTCATTATTCCTCCGAATCCTTCCATTCCGGTTTTGTCTTTGAGTCCGCCAAAATAGTTGTATTCACGGAACATGAAATTTTCAATCGCATTAAAGCGCGCGCCGAAAGGAAACGAAAACGGTTCAAAGGAATTTCTGCAAAAGAACTTCACGCGCTGCGCCGGGGAGATTATGTTACCCACGTCGATTATGGAATAGGAAAATTTCTCGGTCTTGAAAAGATCAATGTCGGCGGTTCGGAGCAGGAAGCTGCTAAACTTGAATACGCAGAGAAGGGAATGTTGTTTGTCAATCTGAATTACATTACGAGGATACAAAAATATTCTTCGGCGGAAGGACACGAACCAAAACTTAACAAACTCGGCAGTGCTGATTGGGAAAGACTAAAAGCGCGAACAAAGAAAAAGATTAAAGACATTGCGAGGGATCTGATAAGACTTTATGCGAAACGAAAAATGGAATCCGGTTTTGCATTTCAACCGGACGCGCTTTGGCAGAAAGAAATGGAAGCGTCATTCATGTACGACGATACGCCGGATCAAGCGCGAACGACAATTGAAGTAAAAGCAGATATGGAATCTCCGCATCCGATGGATCGCTTGGTTTGCGGTGATGTTGGTTTCGGGAAAACAGAAATTGCAATTCGTGCAGCGTTCAAGTCGGTCATGAATGGGAAACAGGTCGGAGTTCTTGTGCCGACAACAATTCTCGCGCAGCAACATTTTAATACTTTTTCTGACCGTCTTAATCGCTATCCGGTTCGCATTGCATTGTTGTCGCGATTTAAATCGCCGAAAGAGATCAAAGAATCATTGAAGAAAATTTCCGAAGGACAAATCGATATCGTTATCGGTACGCATCGGCTGCTTTCCAAAGATGTGCTATTCAAAGATCTCGGTTTGCTTGTTATTGATGAGGAACAGCGCTTTGGTGTTGCAGCAAAGGAAAAACTTCGCGCAATGAAAGTTTCTGTGGATACGTTAACATTAACCGCAACACCAATCCCGCGAACATTGCATTTTTCACTGATGGGCGCGCGCGATCTTTCCATTATAAATACTCCGCCGCGCAATCGTCTTCCGATTCACACGGAAATTGTATCGTACGATAAAAAGATCATTCGTGAAGCAGTCATTCACGAAATTCATCGCGGGGGACAAGTATTTATCGTTAATGATCGTGTGAATAATATTGAAATGATAACGGCAACATTGCAGGAACATATTCCCGAAGCGCGTTTTCGAATTGCACACGGACAGATGCAAGGACACGAACTTGAACAAGTGATGATCGATTTTCTGGAACGGAAATTTGATGTTCTTGTAACGACGAAAATTGTAGAATCGGGAGTTGATATTCCGAGCGTCAATACCATCATTATCAATCGTGCGGATAAATTCGGTCTTGCGGAATTGTATCAATTACGCGGAAGGGTGGGACGTGCAAATCTTCAGGCATACGCATATCTGCTTGTTCCGCCAATCAGTATTCTTCCGAAGCAAACACTTCGGCGGCTGCAAGCGATCGAAGAATTTACAGAGCTTGGATCCGGTTTCAATCTTTCAATGCGCGATTTGGAAATTCGCGGTGCAGGAAATATGCTTGGAGGAGAACAAAGCGGATTTATCATGGAAATGGGATTCGAGATGTACACAAAAATTCTTGAAGATGCCGTTGCCGAATTAAAAGAACAGGAATTTGCCGAAATATTTGCAACCGATACGCTTGAAGCGAAACCACGTGTTATCGAAACGCAAGTTGATGCCGATCTCGAAGCGTACATTCCCGAATTTTATGTGGAGAGTGACACCGAACGTCTTGATATCTATCGTCGTTTATATAAAACTTCCACGCAAAAAGAAGTTGATGAGTTGAAAGCAGAATTGTCCGACCGATTTGGTGCGGCGATGGAAGAAATTGACAATCTTTTTGCTCTTGCATCGTTACGAGTGCTTGCATCGCGCTCCAATATTCGCAAAGCAGAATTGAACAAGCGGACACTCAGATTATTTCTGCCGTTAGAAGAGGATAAACATTTTTACGAAAATGGAATCTTCACTGATATGATGGCAAATGTCTCTTCAATAAAAGAACCGCAGATACAATTGAAACAGGAAGGGAAAAATTTATTCCTTCAAACATTTTTGAAAAATTCAGAAGGTGTTGAACGCGTAACAGAAGCAATAACAATTATTGAAAAAATAAAATTTTAATTTAAAAGAAAAACAAATAAGTTTCCCTTGTGAGAAAGTTTGTGTGAAGAGGAAGGGGACATGGGGATGTTGAAGGTATGAATAACAATATCAAAGTAATTCTTTTCGATCTCGGACGTGTATTGATGCATATTGACTTCGACGCATTTCCCAATGGACTTGGATTAACAACGAACGAACTGAGATCACAGTACGATCACGCAATGGTTCAACACACTGTCCGAAATTATGAAACGGGAAAAATATCAACAAACGAATTTCTTGATTTGCTCTATGAAATATTCCAACAAAATTTTTCCAGAGAAAAAATATTGAATGCATTCGATGCTATTATTGTCAGTGACAATCAAGAGATTATTCCGTTTGTTGAAAATGTTCGTCGCCATTATCGGATTGCAGTTCTCAGCAATACTTGCCCAAGTCATTGGGAAAAAGTACTGCGCATTTCATCAGTGATAAAACTATTTCCTGATGTGTTCACATCGTTTCAACTTGGCGCAATGAAACCGTCACCAATTGTATATGAACAAGTGTGTGTATTGATGAATGTAAAACCTCAGGAGGTAATTTTTATAGATGACCTGAAAGAAAATATTGAAGGCGCAATTGCACGTGGAATGAAAGGGATTACATTTAACAACGTCAATCAGATAAAATTTTTGTTAAAAAAAGAAAATGAAAAGAAAAATCACTTAAAGTAAACATTTAACTCCTCGCCGTAAAAGTCTATCTGCAAATATCAAATTCCTAAATTTAGCAAAATCAAAAAATCTCAATAAAATCAATGGTTTCATCGAAAAATAACTTGACTTTCGTTTGAAATTCCGTAACTTTGTGTCCAGTGGTGGGTGAAAGTGGGTAGAAAATCTTCAACAAAATAAGGCGTTTAATAAAAGTGTCATCATTTAAAGGTTCATTTAATTATACAATAGATAATAAGGGACGCATTAATATTCCGGCGAAGATGCGGAAAAATCTTGCACCCGAAGCGAATAACGCATTTGTAATTACGCGCGGATTCGAGCCATGTATTTTTGTGTACCCAAATGATGAATGGATGAAGCGCGAAGTTGAAATTGGAAATTTACAACAAACGAATCCGAAAGATCGTTTCTTTACGCGAATGTTGCTGCAGTATGCAACGGATGCGGAATTGGATGGACAATATAGAATTGTTCTTCCAAAAGAATTGATACAGTACGCAAACATTGAAAACGAAATTTTTATTCTTGGTGCGTTTGACCGCATTGAAGTGTGGAACCCGAACGAATATAAAAAATATCTCGACAGTCAACAGGAAGATTATTTGACCGTTGCATCGAAAGTGTTTGATAAAAAAGTTTAAAGAATTTACTACAGAGTCGCGGAACAAATTTGAAAAGTTCAATAGAAATATTCTTAGTGGTAAATAAAATAAAAATTGTCACAACCAACATTATATCATATTCCGGTGATGCTCAAGGAAACGCTTGAGCATCTTATTACGACACCGGATGGAATATATGTTGACGGCACGTTAGGCGGCGGCGGACATGCGGAAAAAATTTGTGAACTACTGCACACAAACGGAACACTCATCGGCATTGATGCTGATACAGACGCAATTCAACAAGCGGGAAAACGTCTGCAACGATTTCAAACGAATGTTCAATTAGTGAACGAAAATACCGCACACATTGCATCCATACTTCGCTCGCGAAACATCTCGACAATTAACGGATTGTTGCTTGATCTTGGTGTCTCTTCATTTCAACTTGATGAAGCGAAAAAAGGATTTTCATTTCGCGGCAATGAACGTTTGGATATGCGCATGGACAGGCGGCAATTGCTCGATGCTCACATGGTTGTAAATACATACGGCGAAGAAGAACTTGCGGATGTTATCTATCATTATGGTGAAGAGCGATTGTCACGAAAGATTGCACGAAGAATTGTCAATAGACGAGAGACGATGGTGATTGAAACAACGGGGGATCTTGCTGCTATTGTAGAAAGTGTTGTCGGTGGAAAATTTAAAATAAAATCGCTCGCAAGAGTATTTCAAGCGATTAGAATTGAAGTGAACGACGAATTGCACCGTTTACGTTCGATATTGAATGATTCGATCCAATTTTTAGCAACTGGCGGAAGAATTGTTGTGATCTCATATCATTCGTTAGAAGATAGAATTGTAAAGACATTTTTCAACGACTGTGCGGCGAAATTTATTCCTTCGGGAAATAAATTTCAAGCGGATACTCCACGCATCCCTGAATTAACGGTGATTACAAAAAAACCGTTGGAAGCTACGGAAGAAGAACAGAGCGGTAATCCTCGGTCGCGCAGTGCTAAGATGAGAATTGCGGAACGAATTTAGCTTATGGCAAAAAGTTTTCAAAAAAATCCGATTGACGTTGTAGACATGCCAAAGTTTAACGACCGGCAGATCTATAACAATGCCATTGCGGATTCTCTTGATACGCAAGCGAATGCGCCGGGGTATGCAGTTCCTCGGCAGAATGTTTATCGGATTAACTCTAAGAAGCGAACAAAAACATCTAATATAGTTGGAACTCTATTTCTTATAGCAACAGCAGCTCTATTATATGTTGGAAATGTTATTGCCGTGAACAATCTTGCAAAAGAAGTGAACGATTTGAATGCTAAGCACAATCAGATTATTAGCACCAATGAAGTCATCAAGTCCGAAATCAATCGTAAGGCGAGTTTAGAACGGATCAGTTTAATGGCGCAGGAAAAATTAGGAATGACAAATCCTAAAGAAGCACCGGTGTGGTTTGAAGTTGATCCCGAAAAAGAGATTGAAGTTAAAGAAAAATTGAAAGAGTAACTGATGTTACGCAAAAAACTAAAAATCAATCGTCATTCCCGTCCCAAAGGGATGGAGACTGTGTCAAAAGTCAAATTTTGTGAAACACATCCCCGAAATCTTTGAGATTTCGGGGATGTTAACGCTGAAAAAATAGTTTTTACACAGTCTTGATCCCTTCGGGACACGTTTTTAGCGGGAATCTATGTAATGGATGCCCGATCCGAAGGATGCTTCGCACTAAGGCATTCGGGCATGACAACTTTACTTTATCCGAAGGATGCTTCGCATTAGGTACATTTTTTCTCTGCGTACCATGAGAGAGTAAGTATTGCAAAACATTTATTATGTGGAATCCATTCAAGAAAAAAACTGAGGTAACACAAGAAACTCCTCAACAAAAGGATTATAAATATCGTTTGTTGATAGTGAAGATCGTGTTTCTTTTAGCATTTGTTGCTGCCGGAACACGATTGGTTCAGATTCAATTGATTGAAGCGGGAAAATATCAAGATATCGCTAAGAAACAATATGAAGCCAGAGTTCCGTTGGTTGCCGAGCGTGGAAACATTTATGATAGAAACGGAAACGTGCTTGCTGCAAATTCCCAATATGTTTCGTTTGCTGCGGATCCGAAAATTGCCGGTGACGATGCAAAATTTATTGCGAAGGAATTTTCCAAGGTTACAGGAAAACCTGAGCGGGAATACATTGCGAAACTTCAAAGCAGCAAACGGTTTGTGTGGATGGAACGGCATCTTCGTCCTGATGTGGCGGAGTTGATTCCTATAATAAAAATGGACGGAATCGTGAAGATGAATGAAGCGATGCGACTCTATCATTACGACGAACTTGCGGGACAAGTGCTTGGTGCAACAAATATTGATAATGTTGGTGTTAGTGGGATTGAGCAGCAATTCAACAAAGTGCTTCACGGACGAGACGGTTATGTGATCATGCAAAAGGACGGACTTGGAAGGAAGCGTCCTTCGGTCAATTATCCGCGTGAAGAAGCAGTGAATGGACATTCGGTGGAGTTGACAATCGATCTTCAGTATCAATCCATTGCCGACGAAGAGCTAAAAAAAGGTATCGCGCGAACACAGGCAGAAGCAGGACTTGTTGTGATGATGCGCCCGCAAACGGGAGAAATTCTTGCAATGGCAAATTTTCCGCAAGTGAATCTGAATAAAGTACAGGATGCCGATGCGTTGAAGAACCGAATCGTTTCCGATATGTATGAACCGGGTTCTGTCTTCAAAATTGTTACTGCTTCGGCAGCACTGCAAAACGAGTTGGTGACACTTGAGAAAAAATTCTACGCTGAGAATGGTAAATATAGAATTGAATATCCGGGAAAGAAATTCCGTTTGATTAATGATTCTCATCCGATGAAAGATATCACATTCGTAGAAGCGATGGCGTATTCATCCAACATCGTTATGGCGAAAGTGAGCGATCTGATCGGTCAGGAACGATTGTACAAACAGGCGCGCGATTTCGGTTTTGGAATGATGACAGGAATTGAACTTCCTTCGGAAAGCAACGGGCAGCTGCGAAAAACTTCCGAATGGTCGATGGCTTCACTTAATTCAATTGCCTATGGATACGAAGTTGGTGTTACGCCGCTGCAAATAATCTCTGCGTATTCAGTAATTGCGAACAACGGAATGTTGATGAAACCGTACATTGTACAGCGGGAGAAAGATGAAAACGGGCAGGAAGTGTACTCCGGTCAACCGCAAATGATCCGGCGGGTCATTTCAAAAAATGTGAACGAACAAATAAAACAAATACTTGAAAGTGTTGTGGAATATGGAAGCGGAACAGTGGTGAAAATTCCGGGCATACGGATAGCAGGAAAAACAGGAACATCGCGCAAACATGTGAATGGAAAATATGAAGAAGGAAGTTATAACGCATCGTTCATCGGTTTTTTTCCCGTTGAAAAACCAGAAATTGTTTGTCTGGTGATGATCGAAAGACCAATAGCGGGAGGATATTACGGGGCGACAGCAAGCGCACCGATCTTTAAGGCTATTGCGGAGCGGATTATTAATAACAATGGTTTGCTTGCAAAAACAATGATCGCTGAACAGCATCTTCCGATGCAGGTGCCGCAGGATAGTAAATTAACAGTTTTAATACCGGACGTTACTAACAAAGAAATGAACGATGCGGTTGCGTTGTTGAAACAATTTGGACTGGCAACAAAAATGATTGGAACCGGCGAAGAAGTTGTTCGACAATATCCGCCGGCAGGAAAAAAAGTTGAGCGCGGCTCCATTGTTCAATTGATGATGAATGAAACCGATCACGCTGTGGCGAATGGTGCGGCAACAGTGCCGGATGTACGCGGAATGAGTGTGCGGCGCGCAGTGAACAAATTAGCCGCCGAGCAGTATGCTGTTTCAATTGTTGGTTCGGGTGTTGTGGTGAATCAATTCCCAACTTCTGGAACATCGTTGAAACAAGGAACGAAAGTGATAATTATGTGCGAGCCGAAAATAATTCCGACTGCACAATTATATTAAGTAACTGATGTTACGCCGTGCCTGCCCTCCTTCACGAAGTGATCCTTCGGATCGGCGGGTAAACCGGCAGGCAGGCAAAACTTGAATTTTATACGATTCATTCCCCTCTGAGCGTGGCTTTGTGCCTGCACACCCCGCCTGCGTAAAACTTTGTGCGGGCAGGCAAAGTGTTTCGGCACACAGGTGTGTGTTAGCGAGAGGGGTTAGGGGTGTGTTGCGGCACTTGAATGTACCGTTTTCACTAAATTTTGACGGTAGTATTCAGCATTGTAACACACCCCTTTTTCCCCTCTCCCCCTCGCACCCCGCAAAAAGCGCGGGACACAAACAACGTGCAATCTTTCGCACAGAGGGGATTTGAATTTGCGTAACATCAGATACTAAGTAACATCATGACATTATCTCAATTATTAAACGGCGTAACAGTTACCAAAATGTTTCAAACGATGTATGGAAA
>JANONI010000212.1:0-10010 GCA_031420755.1 Bacteroidota bacterium
GAAGCAACTGATGTTCCGCCGCTTTGCTGCAACTGTACGCGGGAAAGGACGGTAAGAGATGAAGGAAGAAGATGTTCTTCAATTTTAATACGCTCACCAAACACAACAATTTCTTTTGCCGCATATGTTCTTACTGAATCGGTAGAAAAAAGAATTTGAGTTATAAGAACACATATTAACAAAAATAATATATTTCGCATTCGAATCATTCTATAAGTCATCTTAAAAAGAATCTCTTAAAAACAAAAAAGCCCAACCTTCATCAGTAGAAAGTTGGGCTAAGAAAAAATAATCGTAAACATAATTTCTCAATCCATCCTCTGTCCTCGAAGGAGTATTGAATTAAAACATTGGCAGGTCTCCTGGCTTTCCGCCTGAGGCGGATTACAGTTGCGGGTCAGCTCTCGATTCTTCAGTTTAGTGAATTACGAGATTCCCATTTTCATCCCGATGTAATATCGGGACACCAACATTGTTATTGAAAAGAACAATTACACCATTAAACTTTTGTTGATTGGACTTTTGGAAAATATTTCATTGCCAATTCATACGCGCCAAACATTACTGTAACATAGAACAAATCTCCCATCACAGAGTTGCGATAGAACGGAATTGCTGCCGTGTAACATTCAACTAATCCTGTAAAATCTTTTGTGTAAAATACTCCTGAAAGCCAAACGCCAAAGTTTGTAATCACAAAGAAAAGCAATGAACTGACAATTGTGGCACCAAATACGACCGAAGCGGTTTTATGTTTACGAATAAGTAATCCGATTACAACAACAAGTAAAAAACTTCCATAGACCCAAACCATTCCTTCATAAAAACCAAGGAAAAGATCGCTTAGAAGAAGTGCAGCCAATGGAAGTATCGGTGAAAATTTTCCATTGAAGTATACGCCTCCAAACAATGCAATTGCAGTAATTGGCGCGAAGTTCATCGGATGAGGTACCAATCGCGATAATGCAGCTAATGCAATCAACATTAGAGCAAGTAGAAAAGAAGTTCTTGTGTTCATGGTATCTCCTTATTAATACAGTTTTTTGTAATTGCTCAGTGTTATATTTAATTCCACTTGAAATACGATAAACCTTGCGAAGGTTTGATAAATACTCTTTCATAACCTTCGCAAGGTTTTAAGACATTATTTTTACGCTAAGCGGTCATAGTTTCTTTAAACTAAAAATGCCTCACATATATGAGGCACGAAAGATTTCAACATCAAATTTTTCTGCCACCTCATTTCCGCGAAGGTGAATCGAACAATAGATTGGCAGGTCTCCTGGCTTTCCGCCTGAGGCGGATTACAGTTGCGGGTCAGCTCTCGATTGTTCAGATTAGTGAATCACGAGATTCCCATTTTCATGGCGCATTTTGCGCCACACCAATATATTCATTGCAAAGAACAAAATTTCTTGGATTCAAGATAACACAACGCAGCACAGATGTCAAGATGTTTTTCCAAACAAGTTTTTTAACCGCTGCATCTCTCCGGTAGTAAAAAACCCGATGAAGAACAAACTCATAAACCACACAAGTAGAATTACAAACTTTATTGGAACACTATCAAAAAATAGTTTTGCAGCAGTAAACGCAATAATCACCGTAAGTACAAGTTTGCCTATCCGAACAAATTCATATTCGATATAATAAATTTTTTGCACAACGAAATACAATGTAAGCTCCACCATGAGATAACCGAAGATCGTTGCATACGCTGCACCCATAATTCCGAGCTTAGGCACAAGAAGAAAGGTAAGAATTATTTTTGTGAGCGAGCCGGAAAACGACGTTGGGAAAAGATATTTTGTTTTTTTTTCTATTTGAATTCCAGCATTAAGATTCGTCCCTATTCCACTTAAGATATAACTAAGAAGAACTAACGGAACCACCGCCAGTCCATCCCAATATTCCGGTTTAAGGATATAATATCCAAAGAATTTATATTTGATAACATCTTCTACAAAGAATGATATCGCTAAGAATACAACAGCACAAACAGCTAAGTAATATGTCATTACACGTGAGAACAACACTTTTGCATTTGGATCTTTGGCGTGTGAAAGGAAAAACGGGCGCCACGCAAATTCAAACATTCCGGTCACTAATGCCATGAATATTCCGAGACGAAAATTTGCCTGATAAATTCCAACGGATGCTTCATCCATTAGATATAATAATATCGGCCGGTCAACAAGTTGAAGTAAAATTCCTGAAACACCCACCGGAAGAATTGGCAGACCGAATGTAAGCAGTTCCTTAAAAAGAGATTTATGAAATGAACATTGAAATTGGCGCAACGTAGTTGGCAGCAACATTAAAAATGACAACACTGATGCGGCAAGGTTGCTCAAAAATATTCCTTCAATTCCCCATCGAAAGTAATACACGAGAATAATGTTGAGAATAATGGTGAATACAATATTGATGACCTTTATCGATGCAAAATATTTTGCTTGTCGTTGTAATCGCAACGATGCAAATGGAACAAGAACAATTGCATCAAAAAATAATATCCCTGATGCGTACAAGATCAAATGATGGAGTGATGCATCAATTAAAAATAATGAAGTGAGAGGAACGGAAAATAATAACAGCATTAGAGAAAGAATTGCTGATACGATAAGAATGGAAATGTAGGGGGTGCTGAAATTATCTTTTTCGCTGCCAAGTTCTTTTGAAGATGCAAACCGAAAATATGCTGACTCCATTCCATAACCATAGAACAGGATAAAAAAAGCGATATAGGCGTAGATATTCGCCTGAATTCCAAATTCAGCGGTGGAAAGAATATTGGCATACAATGGAAGAAGAATGAAATTGAGGAGTCGTGCAACAACCGTACTGATGCCGTAAATGGCAGTATCTGTTCCGAGCCGTTTAATTTGTTCAAACATAAGATAGAAAAATAGCCGCAGTTCCGATGGAAATAATTTTCAACAATAGACTGAACAAATGGAATTAGTAGGATAATCTATGAAATGTATTCCAACGAAATATCCAGTGCTTTTGGAGAATGAGTGAGCGCGCCGATGGAAATAAGATCAACACCGGTTTCGGCAATAGCACGAACGGTCTGTAAATTTACACCGCCGGATGCTTCAATTTCAATTGCACCATTGATAAGCGCAACAGCATCACTCATCGCTTTGAGTGAATAATTATCAAGCATGATGCGATGTATCCCATTAATGGACAATACTTCTTTCACCTGATCGATCGTTGTTGTCTCAACTTCAATCTTCACATTACTGCGCTGGGATTTCAGATATTCTTTGCACCGAGTAACTGCATTTGTAATTCCACCAGCAGCAACAATGTGATTATCCTTAATCAAGACCATTGAATCAAGACCAAAACGATGATTGATTCCACCGCCATCAACGACCGCTTTTTTATCAAGCATCCGCAAACCGGGAACAGTCTTTCGTGTATCGGTTATCTTTGCTTTTGTTCCGGCAACAGCGTGAACATATTTATGCGTGAGTGTAGCAATGCCGGACATACGCTGTAAGAAATTCAATGCAACTCTTTCTCCTGTCAATATACTTCGCACAGGTCCATCAACAACACCAAGAGAAACGCCGGGCTCAACCAATGCACCATCCTGAACCGACGGTTCAAAAGTAACTTGCCCATCAACGCAACTGAAAACGAGCTTTACAATATCAATTCCGGAAATGATCCCGTTTTCTTTTGCTATGAATTCTGCTTTCCCAAGTTGTTCTTCGGGAATCAACGATTCGCTTGTGATATCGCCAAAACCAATATCTTCAAAAAGTGCTTGCTCAACAAGTCTGCCAATGCGGCTGTCGTGAAGGTAATTATTTTCCATCATTGTCGGGAAGTAGAATCGGAATATTGTCTTTTACTTGATATACAGTTTTGCAGGAAATACACGTGAGAGTTGATTCTTTTTCGTCATACGTAAGATCTGCTTTACACTTTGGACAGCAGAGAATATCAAGAAGTTCTTGTTTCATTGTAATTGCCTAAAAGTATTTTTCCATTAGTTCAAGATAGTTTTTTGGAGGACGAATCGGTTTGTTTGTAAGAGCATTGGTAAAAACATGAACGGTCTGTCCTGTCACTAAAATTTCTGAATCATTATTTCTTGTAATCTCATACTTGATCGTCAATTTCATCAACGGCAACTCTGCAAGTGTTGCTTTTACATGGAGAACATCGTCATACACAGCGGAGCGACGATACGTTACCTGTGCTTCTAAGACAACAAAATATATCCCGTTTTTTTCTATTTCAGAATAGACAACTCCGATAGAGCGGAAGAGATTGGTTCGGGCTTCTTCAAAATACGTGAGATAATTTCCATGATACACAACCCTCATTCCATCCGTTTCAGCATATCGAACACGAATATCGGTTGCGAATGAGATTCCTTCGCTACTCATTCCATGAACCCATTTTGCAGAACTTACTGATTCTTCGTTCGATCAGTTTCTCAGGTTTTAATTTGCTAAGAGATTTTATCTCTTCGAGAATTGCATCTTTCAGCACAAGTGCGGCTTGCTGCGGATTCTTGTGTGCGCCACCTGGCGGTTCAGGAATAATTCGGTCAATAATTTTCTGTTCCAAAAGATCCGGCGGCGTTAATCGAAGCGCTTCGGCAGCCTGCTCTTTAAATTCCCAACTCTTCCAAAGAATTGAAGAACACGATTCGGGAGCAATAACGGAATACCACGTATTCTCCAGCATCAATATTCTATCTCCAACACCTATTCCAAGCGCACCACCGGAAGCACCTTCACCGATTATAGCAACAATGATCGGAACCGGAAAATGTGACATCTCAAAAAGATTGCGAGCAATTGCTTCTGCTTGTCCTCGTTCTTCAGCTTCTAATCCCGGATATGCTCCTGGCGTGTCTAACATCGTAACGATCGGACGTTTGAATTTTGCAGCCAATTTCATCAATCGCAACGCTTTTCGATATCCTTCAGGATTTGCCATTCCAAAATTACGATATAAATTTGATTTCGTATCACGTCCTTTTTGATGCCCGATAATCATAACGGGCAGATCACCTAACTTAGCAAATCCGCCGACAATTGCTTTATCATCACCGTACGTGCGATCGCCATGCAATTCCACAAAATCTGTGGTCATGTGTTGAATATAATCTAACGTATATGGTCGTTCAGGATGACGTGCCAATTGTACTCGCTGCCATCTGGTAAGATTGGCAAAGATATTTTCACGAAGCTGACCGACTTTCTTTTCCAATGTTTTTACTTCATCAGAAACATCTACATTATCGGAAAGATTTTTTATCTCTTCAATTTTTTGTTCCAACTCGTAGATCGGTTTTTCAAAATCGAGTACCACTTTTGCCATAATAACTCCGAAATGTCCGGAAAAATTGTCTGAACGACTATCATTAAAAAACAGTCATTGCTTTATTGCTGCAACCACTGCTGCAGTGATTTTACAATAATCTCTAAATCAAGAAGTAAGGTTTGGTTCTTCGCATAGTACAGATCAAACTGTTCTTTTTCTTCAGCACTGAGAGTTCCGTTGTTTTGAATATGGATCAAACCGGTTACACCAGGTTTTCCACGGAAAATATTTCTAGTTACGTTAACATTCTCAACGGAAAAATATCCAACAATGCTCTTCTTCCCTATAAAAACCTGCGGCATTTGCAAAACCACCTTGCTTATCCCAACTTCAGGTTTCGATGTAAATAGTCGCTTAAAATATACAAAAGGGGAAAAGGAAATCAAAAGAAAAATAGAGACGATAATATCGAACACTCGTTTGACAAAACGATTACGGAGTTTTCCAATATTATACTCAATATCAATAAATGGAATCTCATTGAGCTGATCGATACTGGATTTACCAATGATCACTTCAAGATTATTTGGAACAAGTCTGAAATTAACATACCGCTTTCGATTGTTGGCAATAACATTCAAAATAGTGGAATACGAAACCGCATCAGAAGAAAAAATAATTTCGCTGATATGCTGTTCTTCAATTATTTTTCCGATTGTGTCGATACTGCCAACAATTTCAACATCCAATATCTTCTCGCCTATTCGCTTACGATCACTATCAACAAATCCTACAACAGAATATCCGCCGCCTGCACGCGCCCGTAATTTTTTCAATAGCTCCTGTCCGGATTGTTCCACTCCAACAATAAGAGTTCGCTTGCCGAACAATGTTGTGCGATTTGTTTTTTCGCCAAACCCTAAAAGACGTAGAATCAATCTCCACCCCGGTATTACAATCAGCGACAATCCGCCGGAAATGAGTATGATCATTCGGCTGAATGCAAAATCTTTTTCGAACGAAACGATTGCCGCAATAACCACAAATGCTGTAAAGACTGCAGTAATTGACCGCGATACGGAAAGTTTAAATTCCGTATAGACACCATGCAATAACATTGAAATAAAAACGATTGCCGACGGTATGAAAAATGTCCAAGGATAGGCGTAATCCGGAAACGTAAATAAGCTTTTCTTTCTAATATATTCGCCGATCAAAATAGTTCCCGAAACTATCAGCATATCAAGAATGACTATTGCTAATGGCTTTATCAACCGTGAGGCATCGGCAATAATTTTTCGAAAATAAATTCCCGAATAGATAAACCATTCAAAAAATGTTGACCCCGCATGATGTTTTCGGACAAACAACCGCATTGCATTATAGAATACTTTCAATTCATCAATATCACTTCGCTTCGTGCTTTCACCTTTGTAATGGATAATTGATGTTGTCGGAACATAATATACGTTACACCCTGAACGTTGTACGCGGTAACACCAATCAAGATCTTCGCCGTACATAAAAAATGCCTCATCAAGTCCGCCAATCTTTTCAAAGACTTCTCTTTTCAGCATCATAAATGAACCGCTGATCGCGTCTACTTCATACGACGTATCCGGATCCAAATAGGTGAGATTATAGCGTGCAAACAATTTTGATTTCGGGAAGAGTGAACTGAAACCAAATGTTTTCGTAAATGCGTTCCACGGTGTGGGGAAACTTCTTCGGCAGGCAAGCTGAAGTGAACCATCGGGATTGAGAATTTTGCAGCCAATCATTCCCGCATCATTATTAGTTGAAAAAAAATCTATGAGTTTAGTCAATGTGTCTTCTTGAACAAGAGTATCCGGATTTATTAAGAGAATATATTTTCCCTTTGAAAGCACAAGAGCTTGATTATTTGCTTTTGCAAATCCAACGTTCGTTTTGTTTACAATAAGGTGAACCTGTGAAAATCGCCGCTGGATTAGTTCTACGCTTCCATCATCGGAGGCATTATCGACCACAAATATTTCAGATGAGTATCCTTCAAGAGCTTTGATCAACGAAATAAGCGCGTTGTTCAAAAACTCCCGGACATTATAATTGACGATGATGACAGAAATATCCATTCGTTAGGGGTCTCGAATAGTGTTATTGTGAAGTTTTTTTGTAGAAAAAATATTTTCAATATAAGGGCATCTCTCTACGAGTCGTAGACTAAAAACATCCCTAAGGGTCGTAGACAAAACGTAATCTGTGCAAGCAACCACCAAAGGTGTCGAGTTTGTGTCAAAAGTCAAATTTTGCGAAACACATCCCCGAAATCTCAAAGATTTCGGGGATGTTAACGCTGAAAAAATAGTTTTGACACAGTCTCTGTCCCTTTGGGACTTGCGAAGGTTATGAAAGAATTTTGCTGAACCTTGCGTATGCATGCTTCGCATCGCAAGGTTTTATGCGAAGCATTCTTACGAATAATTTTCAAGGAACGATCAAATAGATTTTAGATATGCCCATAAATTAAATGCGGGATTTCTTGCTTCGCTCGAAATGACAAAAGACAATCGATTTTTTAGATATTTTTATTATAATTTATTAAAAATACTGCGTGCTTTCAGTTTCCACACCATGAATACTGCTTCGTACACAATTTTTTTGTTCATTTTTGAAACGCCAACTCGGCGGTCAACAAACACGATTGGCATTTCCAATAATTTGAAACCTTTTTTCCACGCAAGGAAATTTGTTTCAATTTGAAATGCATAACCGTTTGAACGGATCGAATCCAGATCAATTGATTCCAAGACTTTACGTTTATAGCATTTGAAACCTGCCGTTGCATCGTGAATCGGCATTCCGGTAATAACTCGTGTGTAGATGTTCGCGCAATAACTCAGAATCAATCGTTTCATAGGCCAGTTAACAACATTAACACCTTTTATGTATCGGGAACCAATAAGAACGTCGCATTCTTCCATCTTCCCAAGCATAATAGGAATCTCTTTTGGATTATGAGAAAAGTCTGCATCCATTTCAAAAATGAAATCGAATTTATTTTTAATGGCATACTTAAATCCGGCAACGTAAGCCGTGCCGAGTCCGAGTTTACGTTCACGCTCGATAATATGTATCCGCGGATTATGTTCCATCATTTTTTTGACGATATCAGCCGTACCATCCGGAGAATTGTCTTCAACGATAAGCACTTCAACTATTTCGGATTGTTGAAGTACTTCCGTAATTATTTTTTCAGCATTAGGTGCTTCATTGTATGTTGGTATGATGACGAGTGCTTTTGACATTAGTTGCCCTTACCTGCTATCATTGTATAAACGGTCATTAATAAAATTTTTATATCCATTCGAAACGACATATTCTCAATATAGAACAAATCAAAACGCACCTTAGAACGTACATCATCTATAGACGTATCATATCCTTGTTTGATCTGTGCCCAACCTGTAATGCCAGGACGAACAACTAATCTGCGTTTGTATAACGGAATCTCCTTTGACAATAATTCGACAAAATGCGGTCGCTCCGGTCGAGGTCCAACTAAACTCATTTCACCTTTCAACACATTTACAAATTGTGGAATCTCATCAAGTCGAGTTTTGCGTAAAAATCTTCCAACATTTGTCACCCGCGGATCATTTTTCGGTGCCCAAACCGGACCGGTCTTTGCTTCTGCATCTGATCGCATCGAGCGAAATTTATGCATGCGAAATCTTTTTTCTTTAATCCCAACCCGCTCCTGACTGTACACTACATTTCCCGGTGATTCCAATCGGACAGCGACTGCCACCATAATCCATAATGGAGAAGATAATGTAAGAATAACAATAGAAACTACAATATCAACCAATCTCTTCGCACTTTCTTCCCACGGCTGCATAATATGCGGCATAATCTCGATCAATGGAAATCCATAGATTTGATTTGTCCGCGCTTGACCGGAAATGATGTCGTACATATCCGGAATGATCTTAATAGAAATATCAAATCCGGTTGAAAGTGAAACGACAGTAAGCACCACTTCTTTCTGCTGAGAGTCTAATGCGACCAAAATATTTTTAATGTTATTTTTTTTAATTAATTCAGGAATATCATCAATCGAACCTAATATTTGCAACGGAAGGTTTTCCGAACTTTCGCCTGTTGAAACAAATCCAGTAATATTATACCCAAGCGCAGGATATTTTTTAACGGATTCAAACAGCTCAATTGCTTTTTGTCCGGTTCCGACAACAATCGTTTCACTTTGCCCGATCCCCCTCATTAATAATCGTTTCCTAAAACTTCGAAGAACAAATCGACCACCACCCACAAAAATAATCATCAAAAACCAATACATCAGAATCACCAAACGATTGCCTGTGTACATTGCATTTCGTTCATCATCGAAAAAGATAATAAAGAACATCACAATGCAACCAATCGAAATTGCACGAAACACTGCCGAGAATTCGTCCGTGCGCGATTTTGCGTACCACGCGCGATACAATCCAAAGAACATAAATACTGATAGCCAATAGAGATACATAACCAGCATCGGTAGCAGCATATCTGGTTTTGCCTGATACACGATTATTTCACTTTCAATCCGCAATAGGTAATAACATATCCACGCGAGATTGATTGCAAAGAAATCAAAAAGAATTATTTTACGTTCAAATTGTTTCATTTAAATTAACGGGTTACACTCCATGTGGCTTTTTGCGATCCTC
>JANONI010000213.1:0-18273 GCA_031420755.1 Bacteroidota bacterium
GATTTCTTCGGAAGCTTTTGCTGCATCCGCTCCATAAATCCTGTCTTACGTTGGCTCTCCGGTATCTTTTGCAGCGGCTCACTGTTATGACGATGATTAAAATAAACCTGCTGAGCGATTGAAGCCAGATTAAACACAAAATAATATAGATTTAAGCCGGATGGAAAATGATTGAACATCACCGTCATCATAATGGGCATCATCCAAATCAATGCTTTTTGTGTCGGATCTGTTATGGTCTGTTTTTGCTGAATGAACATTGTAACACCCATCGCTACTGTTAAGCCGCTGATGAAGTTGCCGAGCAGCGGAACTGAAAACGGTAACGATATCAATACATCTGGCACCGAAAGATCGGTAACCCACAGCACAAAATGTTCTTGTCGAAGCTCAATGGATGCGGTGAATAACGAATACAGCGCGTATAAAATCGGAAGCTGCAACAGCAGTGGCAGGCATCCGCCCGCGGGATTAACTCCGTAGTCTTTATACAACTTCATGATCTGAACATTCGTCTGCTGCGAATCGGCTTTATTTTTCTCTCGTATCTCCTGCATCATCGGCTGCAATTTTTGCATTTTGCGCATCGAGCTCATGCTTGTTTTGGTAAGCGGATACAATGCAAGTTTAATCAAGATCGAAAAAACAATAATCACAATTCCGTAATTCGGGATAAAGGAGTGAAGGAAAGCAAAAAGCGGAATAAAAATATATTCTGTAATTGGGCGTATCCACGACCATCCGAGCGACATGATCTGGTCAAGTCCGCGGTCATAACTTTTAATTGTTGAAAACTTCAGCGGACCTATATAGGCGGAAATTTTTGCCGTTTCGTTGGCAGAGTTTTTAAACGGATATTTCAACGCAATGGAATATTTCTCGACAATACCTTCGTCTTGCATTGTAAGATATTGTCCTTCTAAATACGCGCCGGTGGCTTTTTTGTCTTGCGAAAGAAGTGCTACGGCAAAATATTTATTTCGCAGCGCAACCCATTCCGTTTGTCCCGATGGATCTTCTTTCGGATGTTCGCCGTACGATGCGGCGTTCACTTCTTTTAATTCGCCGCCGCCAAAGGTATATGCTGCCGCCGAATATGATTCATCAACACTGTTATATTCCGTGTAGCGAATTCCATTTTCCCACAATATCTGATATTCATAATTTGCAACGACACTCTGCATGCCTTCAAAGGCAATGTCGGCATCAAAATCAAAATCCTGATTTTTAAACGTTAGTTTTTTTATGATACGTCCTTCTTTTGCATTCAATACAAACTGTATCACCGCTTGATTCTTTCCCGATAGAACAATTTTTCCGCCGGGCGGCAGTTGTGTCGTAAAAAAAAGATTCTTTGTATTAATCGTCTTCCCATCGGTGGTGGTGAATAAAATATTAAAATCAGCTTCGCTGTCGTTCACCAACTGCACGGGATGCTTATCCCATGTTTTATGATTTTTTAATGTCCATTGTTTAATTGCTCCGCCTTTGGTGGAAAGTTCGGCGATATAGTTTTCGGTTTCGATTGTAAATATTTGTTCTCTGCCAATTTCGGTTCCGCTGAAAAATTTTCCAAGCGTATCGCTTATTGCTTGTGATGTTCGTGAATATGGAGTTGACAATATTTGCTGCTGTTCAACGCGTGGCGTTTGTTCCGTTTTTTTTAAGGAATCGTGAACTACTGTTTGTGTTGTTTGAGGATGTTGCTGCGGCTGTCGTTGCGGAGATGTAAAATACATCCACGCCATTAGTACTGCTGCAATCAAAACAAATCCGAGTGTCTCTTGTCTTCCCATGGTATTATTTTTTCTTTTTCAATAAAAAATATTCCGGAACCGGATCGTATCCCCCTTCGTGGTACGGGTGACACTTGCAAATCCGTTTCGCGCCAAGCAATGATCCTTTGAGCGCGCCGTGTTTGTGAATTGATTCGATGGTATACGTGGAACAGGTTGGAAAAAATCTACAGGTATTAGCTGGAAGAAACGGCGAGATCAACATCTGATAAACGCGTATCAAAAATATCAATATATGGTTCATAGCATTTGAATGATTTGTTCTTGAATCGTAATCCACTCCGGTTCTACATCCTGTAATTTTAAACGAGCGATGTCGATGCTTTTGTCCCCTTTAAATATAACCACAATATCTGCTCCGGTATTTTTTTCAGTTGCTGTCGCTTGCGCTTCGGCAAAGTTCTTTCTCACCGCTTCACGCATCAATCGCCTAATTCTGTTCCGGTTAACCGCAAGCGCAACACGTTTTTTGGGAACAGAAAATCCGACCGTCAACTTCTTCTTGCCCGCTTCCTTCAACATAAAGACCGACAATAGCGCTCCCTTAAACGAAACCCCGTTGGTGATTACCGATGTGAACGATTGATATCCGCGTAGAATGTTTGATTTGGGAAGTGTCTGTCGCACTCGCACCACCGCTTCCTGATTTTTTAAGAGAGGAGAGAAGCACAGACGAAAGCTATGCTACGTTAGTTGCGTGGCTCATCGCTTACTGTCAGTTTATGTCGCCCCTTTGCGCGGCGGTTTGAAAGTACTTTGCGTCCGTTTTTGGTCGCCATGCGCTCCCGAAAACCGTGAGTATTTCGGCGTTTACGTTTATGGGGTTGAAATGTTCGTTTCATTATTTCTCCAGATGAATAAAAGCGTTATAAAAATACAAAAACATCGTTGGACAAACAAGATAAATCTATGCTTTGGGAATATTTATTAATTTTTTTCATGAATCTTCAACAAAAAAATAAATAGTTTAAATTTCTCTTGACTTCCTTCCTCCAAATACGATATAATACATTGTATAGGGTAAACGTTTTGCGCGTGGATTACTTGTGGATAACTTTTTCTTTTCTTTGAGCGCTGTGGAAGCGTTGTGGAAACAAGGTAAAAAGATATTCACAGCAGGTGTTGATAAGTTTGTGTGTGCCATGCGATTGCTGTTGTTTTTCAATGAGTTAGAGCCTTAAAATTAATGTGTATAATTTCTATTCTCGCTCTAAGTCTGTTAAAATTATATTTTGAACTTGTGTATAACATTGTGAATAAAACATTGTTTGATGTTGATAATGTTTTGAGGTTTTTATGATATCTATTGCTACATCTTCCGATGCTCCCGTTTCAATAAAAAAACCGGATACCGCACAAAATGAAGCGGATTCTATTTGGCTAAATATTCTTTCGCACATTCAGCCGCAGCTAAACTCGCAAAGTTTTAAAACATGGTTTGAACCAATAAAACCTGTAACTGTTGATGGTAACGAGGTTTCTGTTAACGTTCCAAGTCAATTCTTTTATGAATGGCTTGAAGAACATTATTATTCTCTGATCTCTGATGCGTTAAAGAAAACCCTTGGACCTTCTGCGAAACTTACATACACCGTGGTCCCAACGGATGAGTCTTCGCATAGCATTCTCGTTTCACCTAACGATGCGGCAATAAAAGCTAACGAACTCATTAACGCAAAGGTTGAACAATCACAATACGCTCAACCGCTGCCGTATGAAAAAACTTTCTTAAATAAACGGAACACGTTTCATACCTTTATTAAAGGGGAAAGTAACCAGCTTGCTCGTGCTGCTGCAACAGCTGTTGCCAATAACCCCGGCGGAACTTCGTTTAATCCTTTGGTTTTATATGGCGGCACCGGGCTTGGTAAAACACATTTAATGCAAGCTATTGGTAATTACGCATTGGAAAATGGAAAAGCAAAACGTGTTATTTATGTTTCCAGCGAAAAGTTTACCAATGAATTTATTGATGCTATCCGAAACGATGCAACGACAGAGTTTTCAACGTTATATCGCAGTATGGATATTTTAATTGTAGATGATATCCAATTCTTCACCGGAAAAGAAAAAACGCAGGATAGTTTTTTTCATACATTCAACTCGCTTCATCAACTCGGAAAACAGATCATTCTTTCGTCCGACAGACCGCCAAAAGAACTGAAAGGATTGGATGAACGTTTAATATCTCGTTTTCAATGCGGATTAACAGCCGATATTCAGCCGCCCGATCTGGAAACACGGTCAGCTATTTTACGCAACAAATGTGAAAGAGATAATGTAATTATTCCTGAAATTGTGTTGGATTTTATTGCTGCAAATGTTACTTCAAACGTGCGCGAACTGGAAGGATGCTATACAAAACTGTTATTCAATGCTTCCTTGTTGGGAAAAGATATTGATCTTGATATGGCACGCGAAGTACTAAGTTCGGTCGTAACAGAAGTTCGTTCTCCTATAACCGTTGAAGAAATTCAACGCATCGTTTCTGAATATTATGATATTCCTAACGATCTGCTAAGAGCAAAAACGAGAAAACAAGAAATTGTTATTGCACGGCAGGTTGCCATGTATATTGCAAAGGAAATGACCAATTGTTCATTAAAAACAATCGGTTTAAATTTTGGCGGACGGGATCACAGCACGGTTATTCACGCTTACCAAACCGTTGAAGAACAGATCAAGATCGATCAAAAATTCCGAATAACTATTGAACAGATAAAAAAGAAAATTGAAATTCGTTCTCGATAAACACTTTTTACAAAAAAGAAATGGGGATATATTTTTTTTATCCCTTTTTTCTTTTTAAATATTTGTCCACATTACTCTGTTGGCAAGTTGTGAAGTGATGTTTATCAGTTGTTGGTAAACAAAACTTAAAAAATTATTCCTGTTTAAATGTTAATTGATGTGAAGAACTTTATATGTTGCTAACTATTTATAGACACCGTTTTTTTTATTCTTATCTGTAAAAACAGTATAAACTGCCTCTTATCAACATATCCACACTATTATTAGTATTATTATTTTAAAGATATATATCTATTATAATTATCCTATAACTCACTGAAAAAATAAATACTTACAGCTATCCTTCTTTTGGGAATGCAATACAATTTTTGTATATTACACCACTAAAATTATCTATTTTTAGGATTATTAATATTTTAAGGAGATTGATCATGAAATTTTCCGTACGAAGCGCTGATTTACAAAAAGCATTAGCAAAAACAGTCAGCGTTGTTCCTACCAGATCAACATTGCCAATTCTTGAAAACCTTCATTTCGATATTCATGCAAATACATTAAAAATTACCGCCACCGATCTTGAAATATCTGTTTCTGTTTCTTTAGAAGTTCAAGGAGTTCAAAACGGAACTATTGCAATACCGGCAAAAAGAATATTCGATACTGTTAAAGCTCTTTCGGATACAAATATAGTTTTTACGATCGATACAGAATCGAAAAAAATAAAGATGAAAACTGATAATGGTGAATATACGCTCACGGGCGAATCGAGCGAAGAATTTCCAGCAATTCCCGAATTTAAAGGAGAAGCGGAAGTATCGTTTGATGTGCCGGTATTGCAACGCCTTATCGGAACAACAATGTTCGCTGTTAGCGCGGATGAATTACGCCCGGCAATGATGGGTGTTTTATTTCAATTTTCAAAAAGCGAAGTTCGCGCAGTAGCTACCGATGGTCACCGGCTTGTTCGAATTAACAATAAAAATTTGGGCAATACAAAATTAACAAAAGATATTATTATTCCGGCGAAAGCATTGGGGCAATTGGATAAAGTTTCAACAGGAACAGAAACAAAAGTTTCTATCAGCGCAACGCATGTGATGTTTAAATTCGATGGAACATCATTAATATCGCGCTTAATTGGTGAAAAATATCCCAATTACGAAACCGTTATACCGTTGGATAACGAAAAGAAACTGATCGTCAATAAAAATGAAATACTACAATCCGTGCGCCGTGTAGCGTTATACTCAAACACAACAACACATCAAATCCGGCTATCTGTTGCAAAAGATGAACTTCGGATTACTGCTGAAGATCAAGATTTTGGCAGCGAAGCAAAAGAGAAAATTTCCTGCGATTATAATGATGAAGAATTAGAAATTGGTTTTAACTCTGCATACGTCATCGATGTTCTTTCCCACATTGATGCAGAAGAAGTAGAGTTTAGATTAAGTACACCAAACCGTGCGGCGATCGTCTCTCCGGTAAACAAAAAAGAAGGGGAAGATGTATTAATGCTGATTATGCCGGTACGATTGAATAATTAATTCAGCGCGCCTTCATGAAAATTTCCAACGCCCACCTGCGCAGTTTTCGCAACCACAACGAAACAATCTTTGAGTTTGGTTCACAGATTAATGTACTTCTCGGAGAGAATGGTCAAGGAAAAACCAACGCTCTGGAAGCACTATCGTTTTTGTGTTTAACAAAAAGTTTTTACGCAAGCGCGGATACGACCGTGATGCAGCAACAAAAAGATTTCTTTGAAATAAAAAGCACCCTTGAATCGGACGAAGGAAAAGAATTTCAGGTGCGCGTAACGTATAACGATGTAAAAAAAGAAAAAAAATTTACCATTAACGGTGCGGAAGTTGAAAAATTCTCTACGGTAATAGGAATGTTTCCCGTAGTAATTCTGTCACCCGAAAACAATTCTATCACCTTTGGTTCGCCCGCAGACAGAAGAAAATTCATCAATCTTGTCATTTCGCAAAGCAGTAAATCGTACGTTGAAGATTCAATGGAATACAAACGCATTGTTCGGCAGCGCAACGCAATCCTTTCTACGGCAAAAGGAAAAGACTGCGGCAACGAAATAGCACCGTGGAACGAAATGCTTATACGATACGGATCAAGAATTATTTATAAGCGAAACCAATTTTTAACCGAATTTGAACCCTACATACGGCAAACATATCTTGATATTATTGCCGAACGAGAGACACCAAAAATTGAATATTTACCGACGGTTTCTGTTAGACAGGATTCTACAATAGAAGAAATTGCAACAGCCATCGAAATAAAATTACTAAAAAAGAAAAACGAAGAACTGCGATTTCAAACTACGCTGGTCGGTCCGCACCGCGACGAGATAATTTTTTCGCTTAACGGTTTGCCGTTAAAACTATTTGCATCGCAGGGGCAGCACAAGACATTTTTAATAGCGCTTAAAGTTGCAGAATTTTTTTTCTTAAAAGAACGATGCAACGAAACGCCAATATTTTTAATGGACGACGTTTTTAGCGAACTTGATAAATATCGCAGTAAGAAATTATTAGCATTGGCGGAATCGCTCGGACAGATTTTTATAACAACAACTAGTGAGAAAATATTCGGCGGAGCAGAGTGGAATAACGAACGAAGAAAATTCTTTATTAAAAACGGCGAAACCGTGAACGAATTGCTGGCTGCATGAAGAAAAAAGATAACATACAATCGCTAGGCGATGCACTAAAACAGCTTGTGCAATCGCTTGGTATTGAAAATCAGATCGAACAGTACAAAATATTTGATGTGTGGAATGAAGCGGTCGGTCCGCAGGTGGCAAAGGTTGCACAGCCCGAACGGTTGGTAAACGGTTTATTGATCGTAACGGTAAATAATGCCCCGTGGAGAACAGAGTTAACGTTCCGCAAAAAAGAAATCTTAGAAAAGATCTATACGGTAACCAACTCGCGCAGTATTACCGATATCAAATTTAGATAATCACACAGCCTCGCATCGTTTCGCAGAGTGCGGGGTTTGCAATTAAACAAAAGGAAGAACTGTGGCAGAAAACAAATCAAAAAAACAAACAGGTGATTATACAGCGGAAGATATCACTGTATTAAAAGGTCTTGAAGCAGTCCGTCGCAGACCCGCAATGTATATTGGCGATGTTAGTGCTCGCGGGCTTCATCATCTTGTTTATGAAATTGTTGATAACTCCATCGATGAAGCACTTGCCGGTTATTGCAAGGAAATTAATGTTGCCATAAATAAAGACGGCAGTATATCGGTTCTCGACGACGGTCGCGGTATACCAACCGATTTACACAAAGAAGAAAATCGTTCAGCACTGGAAGTTGTGCTGACGGTTCTTCATGCCGGCGGAAAATTCGACAAGAACACGTACAAAGTTTCCGGCGGTCTTCACGGCGTTGGTATTTCTGTTGTGAATGCTCTTAGCGAAACACTTGAGGTGACCGTAAAACGAGGCGGAAAAATTTGGCACCAAAAGTATAAAAAGGGCGATCCGGTTGCACCCGTAAAACTTATTGGGACAATGACTAAGACCGATAAAACAGGAACAAAGGTCACCTTCATGCCCGATGGTTCGGTATTTAAAAATCGTACATATAAATTTGATACAATAGCAGAACGATTACGCGAACTTGCATTCTTGAATCCGGACGTGACACTGGAAATTACCGATCTTCGAGACAAACAAGAGCAGACGGAAAAATTCCATTACGAAGGCGGCTTGATGGAATTTGTGAAGTATACGGATTCAACACGTCCTTCAATTATGAAAAAAGTTTTCTATGTAAAGGGCGAAGGAAAAGACGAGAACAACAGAACGGTAGAAGTAGAGGCGGCGTTTCAATACAACGAACAATATTCGGAGAATATGTTTTCGTACGTGAACAATATTAACACGCACGAAGGCGGAACGCATCTTGTCGGATTTAGAACGGCGATGACGAGATCGCTGAATAATTTTGCATCGAAGAATAATCTTGTAAAAGATGACAAAATACAATTAACCGGCGAAGATTTTAAAGAAGGATTAACCGCCGTTATCAGCGTAAAAGTTCCGGAACCGCAGTTTGAAGGACAAACAAAAACAAAACTCGGAAACAGCGAAATAAAATCGATCGTGGAATCGGTGATCGGTCCCGCGCTTTCGGATTGGCTTGAAAGCAATTCTCCCGACGCAAAACGGATCATTGATAAAAGTCTTCGCGCGGCAGAAGCACGCGAAGCATCACGCAAAGCGCGCGACATTGCCCGGCGCAAAAATGCGATGGATGGCGCAGGGCTTCCCGGAAAACTTGCCGATTGTTCGAATAACGATCCCGAACATTGTGAAATGTATCTTGTTGAAGGTGACTCCGCAGGCGGAAGCGCGAAACAAGGACGCGACAGACGGTTTCAGGCAATTCTTCCGATGAAGGGAAAAATACTGAACGTTGAAAAAGCACGTCTGCATAAAATGTTGGAGAACGAGGAGATCAGAAATATTTTTACGGCAATCGGTGCCGGCGTGGGTGAAGATTTTAATCCTGAAAAATTGCGGTACAACAAAATTATTTTAATGTGCGATGCGGACGTTGACGGTTCGCACATTCGCACACTGTTGTTAACACTGTTCTTCCGATATATGAAACCGTTGATTGAACTTGGACACGTGTATATTGCGCAGCCCCCGCTCTATAAATTGAAAAAAGGGAAAACAGAACTGTACGCGTTTGACGATGAAGAGCGCGATGAAATATTGAAAAAGTTAAAAGGTGAAAAGGCGGAAAAGATTCAAAAAGAAAAAGAAGAAGAAACAGAAACCACACCCGAAGAGGGCGCGCCATTAAAAGGCGGAATTATGATCTCGCGATTTAAAGGTCTTGGAGAAATGAATCCGGAACAATTGTGGTCAACGACAATGAATCCGGAAACGCGAACAATTCTTCAAGTAGGAATTGAAAATGCCGCAGATGCCGACCGCACATTTTCAATTTTAATGGGAGACGATGTTGAACCGCGCAGACAATTTATTGAGAAGAATGCGAAGTATGTAAGAAATCTTGATGTGTAAAATCTACGCCAATGGATAAAACAGTAAGAATAAAACGGTTGAACGATAACGAAACCGATTTTGCGTTTTGGAAAAACGTTTCACACACAGAGCGATTGGCGCAATTAGAAAAAATTCGACAAGAATTTAACAAATGGAAATACGGTGCTGAACAACGATTTCAAAGAGTTTATACAATTATTGAACGTTCATAGCGTTCGGTATCTTGTTGTGGGTGGATACGCTGTTGCATTTCATGGGCATCCGCGATACACCAAGGACATTGATATTTGGATTTTGTTGGATAAAACAAATGCCAAAAAAATGTTAGATGTTTTGAATGCGTTCGGTTTCTCGTCTCTTGGTTTAACCGAGGATGATTTTTTGAAAAAAGACAATATCATTCAATTGGGAAATCCTCCTAACAGGATTAATATTTTAACCGATTTATCTGGCGTGATTTTTGACGAATGTTATCCCCAAAAGAAAAATATTAACATTGATGGCGTTGCAATAAATTTTATTGATGTGGAAAGTTTAATTCAAAACAAAAAAGCTTCGGGGCGACATCAAGATTTGGCAGACATAGAGAATTTAACAGAATAACCATGTATCGAGAAACGAAAAGGATGTAAGAACTTAGGATGTGTAACGATGGAACGAAAACGAAAAACATATATGCTTGCACTGGATCATGATGATCCTGAAAAAGAGTTGGAGTTTGAGGTTGCATTTCAGCTTACGATGACAACAAAACAACATTATGCCAGAATGAAGAAGCTAGTTAAACAGACAACGAGGGTCGTAAAAAATAATGACTATCCAAAAACTCCTACAATCGTTAGTCGATCATAAAGTAAAATTTGTTGTTATTGGTGCATGGGCTTTTCCGTCGTACAAATATTCGCGTTCAACATACGACATCGACATTTTTTTTGAACCGACAAAAAGAAATATCAAAAGCATTGTTCAGGCATTGAAAACGGTTGGATATGACGGTATTGACGATTTAACAGAAAAACAATTAAAAACAAAAAAAATACTGTTTAGACAATATGTTCAAGATACAGACATCCGTCCGTTTGTTGCCGGAGTTGAGTTCAACGATGTTTGGAAAAGGAAAAAAGAAACAACGATAGAAAAAGTTAAAGTCTTTGTTCCTTCTCTTGATCATCTTATTGATATGAAAAAGGCGGCGGGCAGACCAAAAGACTTGGCAGACTTAGAAGTGTTAGAAAAAATCAGAGAAAAATTACGTTAAGAAAGCGAATAGTTGAATGGCAACCACAAACGAAAAAATAATTCCCGTTGATATTGAAGATGAAATGAAAGGTTCGTACATCGATTATTCGATGTCGGTTATCGTTGCGCGCGCGCTTCCCGATGTTCGAGACGGATTAAAACCGGTTCATCGCCGTGTATTATTTGGCATGAACGAACTCGGACTCGCTCCGAATCGCGCGTATAAAAAAAGCGCGCGTATTGTTGGAGAAGTACTTGGTAAATATCATCCGCACGGCGATTCATCGGTGTATGATACGATCGTTCGTATGGCGCAGGATTTTTCTTTGCGCTATCCGCTTGTTGACGGGCAAGGAAACTTTGGTTCGGTTGACGGCGATTCACCAGCAGCAATGCGTTATACCGAAGTTCGTCTCACTCGCGTTGCCGAAGAGTTGTTGAAAGACATAGAAAAAAATACTGTTAATTTCACTTCAAACTTTGACGATACGCTAAAAGAGCCTTCGGTCCTTCCCGCAAGCGTTCCTAATCTTCTTGTTAACGGCTCAAGCGGTATTGCTGTTGGAATGACGACCAATATTCCGCCGCACAATCTCAGCGAAGTGATTGATGGTGTTGTTGCAATGATTGCCGACCGCGATATTAGCAACGAAAAATTAATGAAGCATATTAAAGCACCGGATTTTCCGACCGGTGGAATTATCTATGGTTACGACGGTGTGCGTGAAGCGTATACGACGGGACGCGGAAAAATTACACTGCGTGCGAAAGCTACAATTGAAACTGCAAAAAATGACCGGCAAAGCATTATCCTTTCCGAGATTCCATACCAGGTAAACAAGGCAACGCTGATCGAAAAGATCGCCGATCTTGTGCGCGACAAAAAATTGGATGATGTCTCCGGAGTGAACGATGAATCCGACCGCGATGGAATGAGAATTGTGATCGATCTTAAACGAGATGCGAATGCAAGCGTTGTGTTGAATAATTTGTACAGGATGACACAGATGCAAACAACGTTCGGCATTATTATGCTGGCGTTGGTCGATGGTCGCCCGCAAGTATTGCAGTTGAAAGATACGCTCAATCACTTTATTGAACACCGCAACGAAGTTGTTGTTCGCCGTACAAAATTTGATCTTGATGCGGCGGAAAAACGCGCACACATTTTAGAAGGATATATCATTGCGCTCGACAATATTGATGCGATCATTAAACTGATTAAAGCATCAAACAATACCGAGACAGCGAAACAAGGATTGATGAAAAAATTCAAACTGTCCGAGATTCAGGCACAGGCTATTTTGGAAATGCGCTTGCAGCGGTTGACCGGTTTGGAACGCAAGAAAATTGAAGATGAATACAAAGACTTGATTAAACTGATTAATAAATTAAAAGCAATTCTCAGCAGCAAACAGCTTCAGATGCAGATCATCAAAGAAGAAATTCTGGCAATTCAAGAAAAATTCGGCGATGCTCGGCGTACCGAGATTGTCATGAAACAGACCGAATTCAAGATCGAAGATATGATCGCAGAAGAAGAAGTAGTTATCACCATCTCGCACGGCGGATATATCAAACGATTTCCCGTCAGTGGATATCGCCGGCAATCTCGCGGCGGAAAAGGTGTAACCGGTGCGGCATCGCGCGAAGATGATTTTGTTGAACACATGTTTATTGCAAGCACGCATAATTATATTCTTTTCTTTACGGATAAAGGAAAATGTTATTGGTTAAAAGTGTTCGAGGTTCCAGAAGGCGGACGAACATCAAAAGGTAAAGCGATAACAAATCTTATCGCCAAAGAGGCAGAGGAGAACATTACGGCGTTCTTATCCGTCAAAGAGTTTAGCGAGAACCAATTTGTCTTTATGGTAACAGAAGAAGGACAAATGAAAAAAACATCGCTGATGGAATTCAGCAATCCGCGAAAGAACGGCATTGGCGCGATTACACTTGATAAGCACGATCTCTTGCGCGATGTAAAGCTGACGGACGGTTCGCATGAATTGGTGATCGGAACCCATGAAGGAATTGCGATCCGGTTTTCCGAAAGCGAAGTCCGATCTATGGGACGCGCAGCATCAGGCGTTCGCGCTATTCGGCTTTCAAATGGGGACAAAGTGATCGGAGCGGTTTCCATAAAACGAACAAAGACAACCATTCTTGTTGTTACGGAAAATGGATTCGGCAAGCGTTCCGATCTTTCGGAATATCGCGTCAGTCACCGCGGCGGAAAAGGTATTGCAACGCTTCGCGCAAATGAAAAGACAGGAAAAATGATTGCTATCAAAGAAGTGCAAAATATTGACGATATTGTTGTTGTAACATCCAGCGGAATGGTGATCCGTCAACGCGCTGAAGCGATTCGGGTTTCCGGAAGGAATACATCCGGCGTACGATTGATCCGGTTGAATGCCGATGATGCTGTTACGGCAATAGCAATTGTTACATCGGAGGATGAAGAAGAAAAACAACTTGAGGCAGCGGATAAAGCCCGCGCCTTAACATCGGCTTCCGAAGAAAAAGATGAAAACATTGAGCAGAACGATCTGTTCGACGATTCGAAGAATGCTTCGCGTAAAAAAAAAGCCCTGAAAAAACAGAAGACTGAGAACAAGGGTAAAGAAAAATTAATTAGCAAGAATCAGAAAAAATCCGTAATAAAGAAGAAAGAGAAACCGGTTCAGAAGAAAAAAAAGGCGAAACAATCGGTTTCTGTAAAACAGAAGTCGATACCAAAACCACAAAAGGCAAAACGCAATACCAAGAAAACGGGGAAGAAATAATTTTTTAATCATTTAAGGAGAAACAGTATGAAAAAGATTCTAATCCTTACCAGTATGTTCACATCGTTGGCGATGATCGGATGTTCATCGCTGCAATTACAGCCCGCAGATTTTTCGTGGGCAGCGGAAGAGATTGTTGAAGTTGGCACGAAAGGAATGGTTGATGCAAAACGATACAGCGTTGCCTTCACCGTTACACCGCTTCTCGCTAAAGAGTTTGCGGCAGATTCCGTGGCTGCAAAAAACACCACCGAAATCCGTCTTATCCGCGATAAAGCAGGGTTCTATTATTTAACCGGAAAAAAATTCAAAAATGTGTACGTGCTTACACAAAGCGACGGCGCACTTGCAGTAAGCAGCACGATCGTAATTTCTGCAGAAAAAGCGATGGATGATCCGAAGTTCGACCAAAAAGACTCATACATTGAACTGTGGAATGGAAAAGAAAAATATCAATTAACAAAAGGAGGAGCACAACCAATAGGAGAAAGAAAATGAGAAAAAGCATTATTCTTTTAGCCGCAACGGTTCTGTTCTCAGCCGGACTGATTGCACAAGAGCGGTCAACGTCTGATCTTAAACGCGATTTTGAAAAGCGGTTTATTCTTCTCACAAAAAATCTTAATAGCGCGGAAACCGAAGCGTCATTACAACAGCTTTTAATGGATGTGGCTGACTTTGAAACGGAATTTAAACAACATCAAGAATTTCTTAATAAAGCAGTATTTCCGGATGGATACGATGGATTAATTTTTCGCTTGAAGAAATCCAAAGAACTGGCGGAAAGCAAGATTCGCGCTTCTCAGCTTGAACGGGAGATTGGTTCGCTAACGTCGCAAGCGCAATCGTTGAAAGAAGAAAATTCGTCGCTTCGGGCACAACTTGCAAAAGCACAAGGAGATCTGGCGGCGTTGAAGAAAAAAATTGCCGTGCTTCAGGATGAAATACAGAAACGCGATGAAGCAGTCTTTGCGCTCGTTGACAGTCTGTTTATAAAATATGATACCGATCAGCTTTCCGGCAGCGATATGAAGCAATTGTCGTTGTTGGAAAAGAAGAACGTGATTGCAAGTCTGAAGCGTTCCGTCAGCGATAATATCATGTTTCTTTCTTCTGCATCGTTCGCTACGCAACAGATTCCGCAGTTGTTGAATGAACAACGCAGATTTGAATCGTCGTGGAAAGGCGTTGGACAAAAATTATCCAAGGCATACGTTCCATCATCGCTTCAAGCAAAAGAAATTTCCGAGATCAACGGATTGATTGCGAACTGGCGCACACTTGCAGACGGAATTTTTTGGAAAGGTCTGAACGAAGTGTTTGCCGCTGAGAAACTTCCCATTGTTCCATTCAATAATGGTGAAGAAATGCAGCGAAATATAATTAAGTTTATTGACGATGAAACGGTGAATACTTCTAACCGAAACTCTGCCGACCAAAAAATGATCTTTGAATCGTTTGCTTATAATACTTGGGGAAGCAAATTAAAACCATCGTGGATTCCAATTATGGTTCGCAATAGTCTGTTCACCGAAGAGCAGATGAATGAAATTGACGCAAAGACTAAAGTGTGGTCTGCAGCAATGACACCAGTCGAAAGCAAAACGCTCTCGTATATTCTGATCGGTGCATTAGTAATTGCAATTTTAGCGGGAATATATCTTGGAACGCGAAAACGTTCCGCATAAATTATCATCGAATCCTAAAAGGAGGACGAAATGAAACACAGCATTATTCTACTGCTGAGCATTCTGTTGTTCACATTCTCAACAGCGCAGGAACGTTCAAATTCCGAAGTAAAACGGGACTTTGAGAAAGATTACAAAGCACTACTTAAAACAATCACCAATGCCGCCACAACAGATGAGATTGCGCAAGTTGGCGTGAAAGTGAACGCATTTGACTCTACATATAAACCCTATCAGGAGTTTTTGAACAAAGCATTGTATCCCGATAATTTTGACGTGAGCATCGAAAAACTGAAAGAGTCATTCACCTATTCCGAACAGAAGATTAAAGCGATCGGCGAAAACGCCGCACGTATTGTCGAGTTGGAACAACAAGTTGCAACATTAACAGAGCAGGTAAACACGTTAAACGGACAGAACACATCCCTTCTTGCACAATTGAAAGAAGCGAAAGCTGAACGCGATTCACTGCTTAAAGTTGTTGCGACTCTTCGCACGAATCTTGCAAAACGAGACAAAGCGATCTTTGCATTGATTGATAGTTTGTTCATGCAATACGATAAAAATATTCAGCCGACGAGTGATGTACAAAAAAACCAACAGGCAAAACTTGAACGAAGCAATGTTCTTACAAATGTAAAACGTGCGGTCGCGGATAACGTTGAATTTCTTTCGTCAACACAGCTTTCCGGCAACGATGTTGCAAGTTTGTACGGCGAACAGAAAAAATTCGAATCCAACTGGAACGGCGTAAAGAAACTTGTCGGCGATGCGTATCTCACCAACAAAGAGAAAGTACGCGAAATTCCGGAGATCGATACGATGATAGCACAATGGCGCACAAAAGTGAACGAAGCATTCTGGAAATCGTTGAACGAAATGTTTTCTGATGCAAAACTTTCCGTTGCACCAATTACCAACGGTTCAGAGATTCATCCGGCGCTTGCGCGATTCATTGACGATCAGATCAATGGTGCTGCCGCAAAAAGTGATGATGCGTATGCAGTGTATCAGTCATTCGAAAAAATCTGGTCTGAGAGCTTGAAACCGATCTGGGTTCCCGTTTGGAAAGAGAACAATATGATGACCGATGCACAGGCAGCCGATATTGATACAAAAATTCTGCTCTGGCATTCAAAAGTAAAACCGTCGAACTGGCTGATCTATGCATTGTTCGGTTTGATTGTTCTGGCTGTTGCGTACATTTTGTACGGAAGAATGAAATCAAAACCAGCAGTTGCATAGAAGAACAATAAGTGCCACAAAAACACCCCGCCTGCCAACCCCAAAATATTATGGCGGGCAGGGAAAGCACAAAAGATAAGAATAAAAAAAGATTCACCATTTAGTGCGTTAGTGATTTTGTGGCAGATTTTACGGTTTGAAAATTTATTACATAGTTAAAAACTTAGAAAAGAAATGCACACTCATTCTATAAAGAATTCTCCGGAAATCGGAAAAACATATACCTGCGTACTGAACAATGTTCCGCTATATGACGCAACCATTGAAGACGCACAGGGCTGCTGGGCGAAGGTGAAGGTTGTTCAGCCTCTTCCAGGAAAATATGAGAAACACTATACAGAGGGACAGCAATTCGAGATCAAAGTTCAGCTCTATGACTTTATAGAAAAGCAGTAAATGATCTTCTGTAAAAAATATAATCCCCGAGGTCTGCAAAATGGCTTCGGGGATTTTTGTTTTACGAATATCAATGCTCATATCGAATTCTTGTTGACCGATGCCGTCCGCAATGCTGGACGAATACGCAAGATAGACAGCGAAGAACCTACCGGAAACCCATAAAGTCACACCGCATAGTTATTCAGCTATTGCGACATCGCTTCCTTGATTTTACCCTCCGGTTTTTTCATATTGACAGCACCAAACAACCACCAAATGAATGACTGAACTTACACACCAATCTTCTTTTCTTACACGCACCGCTGAACTTTTCGTTCATCCAGGAAAACGCATCCTTTCTTTTTTTGAACATCTTGGCCGCTACTTCAGCATGATTGCGTGGATGATCTATAATTTTCGTAACGCAAAGGATTATTCCGGAAACATCCTCCAACAAATAGTAATGATCGGGAATAATTCTATTCCCATTGTTATTTTTGTTTCCATGTTTGTTGGAATGGTAACAGCAGTACAATCTTCGTATCAATTATATGATTGGATTCCGCGTTCGGTGGTTGGCGCACTTGTCACCAAATCCGTTTTATTAGAGTTAACACCGCTGCTGACCGCACTTGTGTTGGCGGGAAAAGTTGGCGCAACGATTACGGCAGAACTTGGAACAATGCGCGTAACGGAACAGATCGATGCGTTAGAAGCATTGGCGTTCGATCCCATTTCATTTTTAATCACTCCAAGAGTTTTTGCGGGAGTGATGATGTTTCCATTGCTGGTAATTTTTGGCGATCTGGTCGCAATTCTTGGCGGGCTGTTCGGAGCGTCGGTGATTGCGGGAATTCCATCGGAAGCATTTGTTGACGGAATGAAAAGTTCGTTTGAAATATGGGATGCGGTCTTTGGAATTATTAAAGCAACGGTGTTCGGTTTTATTATTACATCGGTTTCGTGTTATCAAGGATTTCAAGTGCAAGGCGGTTCGGAAGGAGTTGGTAAAGCAACAATGAATACAGTTGTGATATCTTGTCTTTCGGTAGTGGCGATGGATTTTATTTTGGCAGCGGTATTATTGTAAAACTGTAGGTCAGACATTCTTGTCTGACTGCGACAGGCAACAATCAGAATGATACATTTAACAAACATCTGGAAAAAATTCGGCGAGAACCAAGTGCACAGAGGTGTGAACCTTGAAGTGCGCGACAACGAAACGCTGGTGATTATCGGACGAAGCGGCGGCGGAAAAAGTGTATTATTAAAGATGATTATCGGTCTCATCAAACCCGACAGCGGCGCAATCAAAGTGGATGGAAAAGATGTAT
>JANONI010000214.1:0-7621 GCA_031420755.1 Bacteroidota bacterium
CCTTGCGGTTAGCACAGCGGCTTCGGGTACCCTCAGCTTCCATGGCTTGACGGGCGGTGTGTACAAGGCCCGGGAACGTATTCACCGCAGCGTTCTGATCTGCGATTACTAGCAATTCCAGCTTCATGTGGGCGAGTTGCAGCCCACAATCTGAACTGAGACCACTTTTTTGGGATTAGCTCCGGCTTGCGCCTTGGCAACCCTTTGTAGTGGCCATTGTAGCACGTGTGTGGCCCTGGGCGTAAGGGCCATGAGGACTTGACGTCATCCCCACCTTCCTCGCTACTTGCGTAGGCAGTCCACTTAGAGTGCCCAGCATTACCTGATGGCAACTAAGTGTAGGGGTTGCGCTCGTTGCAGGACTTAACCTAACACCTCACGGCACGAGCTGACGACAGCCATGCAGCACCTGTACAAGACCCCTTGCGGGTAATCCCCTTTCAGGAACTGAAATCTTGCCTTTCAAGCCCAGGTAAGGTTCTTCGCGTTGCATCGAATTAAACCACATGCTCCACTGCTTGTGCGGGCCCCCGTCAATTCCTTTGAGTTTCAACCTTGCGATCGTACTTCCCAGGTGGAATACTTAATGCGTTTGCTTAGGCGCCGAATCTTGCGACCCGACACCGAGTATTCATCGTTTAGGGCGTGGACTACCAGGGTATCTAATCCTGTTTGATCCCCACGCTTTCGAGCATGAGCGTCAGTAATGGACTAAGTGGCCGCCTTCGCAACCGGTGTTCTTCATGATATCTACGCATTTCACTGCTACACCATGAATTCCGCCACTCTCTTCCACACTCAAGATTAACAGTATCGACGGCTGTTTTGCGGTTGAGCCGCAAGATTTCACCATCGACTTGAAAATCCGCCTGCGCTCCCTTTACACCCAGTAAATCCGGACAACGCTTGGGTCCTACGTATTACCGCGGCTGCTGGCACGTAGTTAGCCGACCCTTACTTTAGAGGTACCGTCAATCTCGCGAAGCGAGAAATTCTTCCCTCTCTACAGAAGTTTACGACCCAGAGGGCCTTCATCCTTCACGCGGCGTCGCTGCGTCAGAGTTTCCTCCATTGCGCAATATTCCTCACTGCTGCCTCCCGTAGGAGTCTGGACCGTGTCTCAGTTCCAGTGTGGCTGATCATCCTCTCAGATCAGCTACCCATCGCAGACTTGGTGAGCCGTTACCTCGCCAACTATCTAATGGGATACAGGTTAATCTTTTGGCGCCGAAGCTTTAACAACATCTCCATGCGGAGCCGCTGCATCATTCAGTATTAGTCCCGCTTTCGCGGGGTTATTCCAAACCAAAAGGCATATTACCTATATATTACTCACCCGTGCGCCGGTTTACTATGGATATTGCTACCCAATTCTCCCAGACTTGCATGTGTTAGGCACGCCGCCAGCGTTCGTCCTGAGCCAGGATCAAACTCTCCATTGTAATAAATTTCTTTATTTTCAACTTAGAGAATTTGTAAAATTGAAACGTCAGTTTTTTGACTTGTTGAGCCGTACACACAAATTTTCAAAGAACATTTACCGTTGGTTTGTTTCTAAACGGGTTACAAATATAATACATTTGACCCCGATTGTCAACATCCAAATATAACTTTTATTAAAGAACAATTCATTTCTGAGTTTTTAATATAACACTTGTTTTTTCAGAAGTCAAGTATTTATACCTTTGTATAATTAATTTCCTTTAAGAATATCTTCATTTGTAGTAACCGTTTTCCTTTGTCTCCAACTTTTACTGCAAATCAATTCATTGCACTAATTTATACCTATCCCTATATTATACAACTATGATTTTTTTTCAACTCATTTACAATATTCTTGTGGTTCCTCTTCTCTGGGTGTTATTTCATCTCGGAGGACTTGTTAATAAAAAAATTAGAACCGGCATTGATGGAAGAAAAAACCTCTTCAAACAATTAGAGTCAGACTCGAATACCCTTAATGGTTCATATCGATTTTGGTTCCATGCGTCATCATTAGGAGAGTTTGAACAAGCAAAACCTATTATATTTTTACTTAGAAAAAAATATCCGACAGTCAATATTATCGTTACCTTTTTTTCTCCTTCCGGTTTCGAAAATTCAAAAAATTATAAGCTCGCAAATAGTATTTCATACATTCCATTTGATTCATATTCAAACGTCAATAAATTTTTAAGGATTCTTAAACCTACCGTGGCAATAATGGTGCGGTATGATATATGGCCGAATATGATTTTTGCATTGAAGAGGAATGGTATTCCAACGATGTTAGCAAATGCAACAATGCAGCGAAACTCATCGCGAAAGTTTCCTTTGATATTTCAATTCCATCAGGTTCTTTACAATTGTTTTTCTCACATCCTGACTGTATCAAAAGAAGATGAAGCGTCCTTCTTAGAATTTAGAACGACGGCACCGTTGATCACGTCGATTGGAGACACACGTTTCGATCAGGTGATGATGAGAAGCGAAGATGCGCGGCAAAAAAATCTGTTTGCAAATTCTGTAATAGAAAACAAAAAAATATTCATCGTAGGACAAAGTTGGAGCGAAGATGACGATGTTATAATTCCAGTCTTATTTAAATTGCAAAAACTTGAGCCGCAATTGCTTTCGATCATCGTGCCTCATGAACCAACAATAGAACACCTTGAAGAATTAGAGTCAAAATTAGATGGAAATATTTCATTTATTCGCTTTTCAGAGATGAATAATTACAAAAATGAAAAAGTAATTTTGATTGATAGCGTTGGTATTTTGGTTGCGCTATATCATTACGCACACGTTGTATATATTGGCGGAAGTTTCAAGCAAGGAATTCATAATGTTCTTGAACCCGCTGTTTTTGGCAACCCTGTTATTTTTGGACCAAAACACACAAACTCACAAGAAGCCGTTGAATTAGCTCGTTGTGGCGGCGGATTTATTGTTGAAAATGAAAAAAAATTATATCAAACGCTGAGAACTCTTTTGGATAATAACGAAAAAAGAACAATTGCCGGAAATATTTCCAAGGCATTTGTCTTTGATAACTGCGGTGCGACCGAACATTTTCTGCACTATCTTGAACCGTATATCAATTAAATGAATTTAAAACTTGCCGATGTTGCGATCCCCGTTCCGCTTCCGCAACTTTTTACGTATAGCATCCCCACTCACCTTGAATCAATTGCGCAGCAAGGTTCTATGGTAGTCGTTCCCTTTGGAAAAAAAATTCTCACCGGGGTTATCATCAATTTCCGAACTGAAAAACCAAATGTATCTCTAAAAAACATTATTGATGTTATTGATCTAACGCCGACAATACAGCAGAATGATTTAAAACTTACGGAATGGATATCTGAATATTACAACACTCCCTTGGGTGAAACGATAAAGCTTTTTCTTCCGGCCGGATTCAGCCAAACAAGCAAAAGAATTGTTTCGCTTTCAGATTTATTCAACAGTAATCATCCGCTCTCTTCTGCAAAATCAAAGATCACTCAATTACTTATTAATGAATCGGCAACCGTACTTCAACTCCGAAAAAAATCCGGTGTAAAAAATATTTATGCCGTCATTAACCAACTTGTATCGGAAGGCATTGTAACCATCAGCGAAAAAGCTTCGAAGAAGCCTTCCATTAAGATGGAGCGATTTTTTAAAAGATTATCAGATGATTCAACATTAAGATTCCGAAGCAAGAAACAACAGGGGGCTTGGACGGCAATTCTCTCTAAGAATCAATATGAAATACATGCTGCGTCTTTTTTAAAAGAAACATCTTCATCGTTATCAACCCTAAAAAGTTTCGAACAAAAAAAACTCATCGGTTTTTTTCTAAAAGAATTGAAAAGAAACAGTTCGTTTACAATTGACGAACATCTTTCTAAAAGTTTATCAATACAATTGAACGATCATCAACAGAATGCTGTACTGTGCATTTCAGCAGCATTGAGTGAAAATTCAAGCCAAACATTTTTGCTCTATGGGATCACGGGCAGCGGCAAAACACAAGTGTATATCGAATCAATCCGTAAAGTGTTGGACATAGGCAAAACTGCAATCGTTCTTATTCCGGAAATTTCTCTTACTCCGCAGACGGTGAAACGATTTCAGATACATTTTGGCGACCAAGTGGTGTGGATGCATAGTAAAATGTCTGATAGTGAACGCTATGATGCATGGCGACTATCGCAATCCGGCAAATACAAAATTGTCATCGGTCCCCGCTCCGCATTATTTGCGCCGCTAAAAAATATCGGACTTATTATTGTTGACGAGGAACATGAATCGTCATACAAGCAATTCGATTCGACTCCACGGTACAATGCACGCGATGTAGCGATTGTACGCGCCGCACTGCATAATGCCGTAGTTATTCTTGGTTCAGCAACCCCTTCTCTTGAATCGTATTCAAACGCGATACTTAAGAAATATACATTGCTCACGCTTCCCGAACGCGCCGATAATGCTGTGCTGCCTCCGGTTACAATTGTGAATATGATTGATGAACGAAAACAATTGTATGCCGAAGCAAAAATACTTTCACAAGAGGTTGGGAAAAAAGCATTCGAAAATCTTTCTCACAGTATTTCACGATTATTGGAATTAAAAATTCGGGACAGACTTCAAAAAAAAGAAGGGATAATTTTATTGCAAAACCGCAGAGGATTTGCTCCATTCATTGAATGTCGCTCCTGCGGACATGTTGAACAGTGCGACCGTTGTAACGTTACAATGACATATCACGCAACAAAAAAACATATGCGCTGTCACTATTGCGGAAAAGTTAAACCAGCACCAACGTTGTGTTCGAAGTGCGGCGGATTTGAATTTTTATTGAACGGATTTGGAACACAACGCGTTGAGCAGGAATTATCCGCTTTGTTTCCTTCGGCTGTCACCGTGCGAATGGATATGGATACGACAACACGCAAAGGTTCGCACGAAAAAATTTTGAGACAATTCGGTGAAGGTAGTGCGGATATTTTGCTTGGAACTCAAATGGTTGCAAAGGGACTCGATTTTCCGCGAGTAACATTAGTGGGAGTAATCTCTGCTGATACACAAATGATGCTTCCGGATTTTCGTTCAGCGGAACGGACATTTCAATTATTAACACAAGTTGCCGGACGAGCCGGTAGAAGCACGCTTGCCGGCGAGGTGATCATTCAAACATCGCAGCCAAACCATTATGCATTAAAACATGTTCAAGACCACGACTTTGTTGGATTTTATAATGAAGAAATCGAATTCAGAAAATCTATTAACTATCCGCCGTTTTCCAGAGTGATTGTTGTAGAATTTAAAGGAAGAAACGAAAAAAATGTAGAGCAAACGGCAATCGGTTTCGGCAAACAACTTTTTACATTGTTGAATCGAGATTCGATCTTAGGACCGTCTCCGGCAGTACTTTCAAAAATAAAAAATGAATACCGATGGCAAATTATTATAAAGGCAGATAAAGATGTTGATAAAAACGGAACACGCGCCCGGCATTCCGTAGCGCGTGTTGTAAACGAACTGTCAAGTCAATCAATAAAGAATAAAGTGAAAATTATTGTTGATGTTGATCCGGCTGGAATTTTATAGATTATTCTGCTCTAAAAAAGTGTTTTTAAGAAAATGCGAAGCATGCATACACATATCTAAAAATTGAAATTAAACCTTTTTAGATTCGACTCATAGATCACATTCCAAATCCGAAACTTGCAAAAACTTTTATTAACGTCCACACTAACCACACACCTCCGACAACCCCTAATGATTTTCCAAGTGTTACATTCCATACTTTGGAAAGCCCAACTCCGACAACATACAAGTTCCAAAATTCGAGAATGTTAAATGCTGCCATAAGTTTGTGCTCTTTATTTGTCAGATCAAAATCTGAGACGAACAATGCCGGACTTAATGATGCGTGGATAGAACCCATAGCAACAACCATCACCATTGTTAACAGCGATACAACTGCAGCTACATACATTGCAAGACCATTCACTTCCAAAACTTTTGTATACGATACAGTCGAATGAAGCCCAAATTTTCCTGCTAAAAAATAAACGAGTGAATATAAGAATAATGAAATTGCAATTGCAAACACTACGCCGACCGAGCCAAAAATTAAAAACATTGGTGAGCCGGGTTTTGCGGGATTCATTTCTACAGCACGATCCATTTGTTCTTGTGTCATTTTTCCTTCTGCAACGCTCTTTTGCATTGCTTTATTTTGTGCCTCAGACATTTGGTCTTGAATAACGGGCTGCGTGAAAACAACAAATGTAAAAATGATTCCAATAATTATTGTTAACACAAGGGGTATTGCCCAATTTTTTGTGTTGGGCGTTGTTCCAACAATTGTTTGATATACCTCGCCCGGTGACGAGAGTATTCCAACAAATTTATCACTGATGGACATTTCAGTAGAGGGTTCGGGTATTCGAATTTCTTCTGGCATACGTTTTACCTTTCTATTAGTGAGAATTGCGTTGGTAGTTTAACAAATGAAAAGCGTAGTGTCAAATAAAATTTTTACAGTAACTTTCCAAAAAAATACGTTTCATCTTGTATAGTTTCCTAAAAAGTCGTACATAGGTTCAGTAAATAATTTGATAAAGGAAAACTATGTTCATCTCATTTGAAGGAATTGACGGCAGCGGAAAATCCACGCAGGCTAAATTATTAGTTCAGAAACTTCAGGAGGAGAATCGTACCGTTCTCTTTTTGCGGGAACCTGGCGGGACCGAAATCTCTGAGCAGATACGCAACATTCTTCTCCATAAAAAGAATCTGAAAATGACTCAAATAACGGAGCTGCTGTTATTTTCTGCGAGCAGAGCGCAGCTTGTCAGCGAAGTGATTAAACCGGCTCTGTTGAAGAACACCGTTGTTATTGCCGATCGGTATGTCGATTCGACAACGGTGTATCAGGGACACGGACGCGGATTACATCACGGCGGGATTAAAGGAATAAATTCCATTGCAACAATGGGACTGATGCCGAAGAAAACATTTTTTATCGATATTACCATTCAAGAAATGTATGCGCGAAGACAGTCAAGTCATCAGGAAATTGACCGGATGGAAATGAGCAATGATGATTTCTTTAATCGGGTGCGGCAGGGATATTTGGAATTGGCAAAGGAAGAACCGGGACGAATTGTTGTTGTTGACGGAAAACAACCGATTGAAGCAATACACGATATTATTTGGAACGTAGTAGATGGGTTGATGCCGACACATTCACAATAAATTACCCCGCCGCTACGAAGTAGTCAGCCTGTGTGAAAACTATTATTTAAGCGTCAATATCCCAGAAATCTTTGAGATTTCGGGGATATATATCGTAAAATTTGACTTTTCACACAGGCTGAGTCCTTCGGACAAGCAGCGGGGTATCTTTGTCATGCCCGAATGTTTCTATACGAAGTATGCTTCGCATCGGACATCCATAGAATACCTGCCCGACGCAGGCGGGGATTCCCGCCAAAAACATGCGGGCCTACGGCTCGTCTACGACCCGTAGGGTAGAGAATGACGATCGATTTTAAATTTTTGCGTAACATCAACTTGTAATTACTTCTCATTGAAGAACTATGGAACCTTCGCAAGGTTTACAAAAATAAACTTTAACCTTGCGAAG
>JANONI010000215.1:0-3393 GCA_031420755.1 Bacteroidota bacterium
TGTAAAACGGTCCCGCGATCCTCTCCGTGAACATTTGAAATATATGATCTACGAACGTCTCTTCGCACTTGAAGGTGAACGAAATGGATTGAATACTGTTGAGTTTGTAAAGGAAAGAATAAAAGCGTTGGAAGAAGATGGTGCGGTTGAGCAATTATACAGGCAGGAGATTCTTTCGCAGGTGAAGTTGTCGGAAGAACAGATCGCAACTGATACACGAAAAGCGAAGATTATTGTTTCGCTGCGGTGGATTTATAAACCTACAAAAAGTGAGGCACAACAAACAGAAAAAATAATCGTTGCCGGTGCATCATTCGATTCGCTTTTTGCTTTACAACTTGATTCAACAATAAGTGTTGATAACAGATCATTAGAAACTACACTGTTGAAACTTGAACGGGATAACGAAGAAATTGCAAAATCTGTTGCCACATTGAATGTCGGAAAGATATCACAGCCGGTTCAGGGGAAGGATGGATTCTATATTCTCCATCTGGATAGAGCGGAGCAAAATCCGATCACTACTGAAAGTGACTACGCGGAACTGAAGAATCAAGCAATTGAAATCCGCAGTAAACTGATTGCCGATGGATTGGCAGATCAGTATGTAAAAAATATTATGAAACCGCATACTCCCGTCATCAAAGCGGATGGATTCAACATTCTCCGCGCATATCTTGCGGACAAAGGACTTTCACGCGACACGAAAGTGAAATGGGATATTCCTTCCACATTTATGACCGAAGCAGGCGCGCAGCCGATCAGAAATTCCGCGAAATATTTGAATCGCCCATTGGTTACATTCGGCAACAGAACAATGACAATCCGTGATTATGCGCAGTGGTACGATATCCGTCAATTTCAATTTAATACGCGTTCATTAGAAGCATTCAATTCCAGCGTAAAAAAAACGATTTGGAAAATGGTGCAGGATAAATTATTGAGCGAAGAAGCGTACAGACGTGGATTAGATCGGCTTCCGTTTGTAGCGAACGAAACAAAAAAGTGGGAATCGAAACTATTGTATCTCTCGCAGCGAGCCGCAATAGCCCGCACGATCAATACTTCCGACAGCATCTTAAAAATATATTACAGCACTCAGAAGAAGCACTATACGAATGCAAAAGGAAAGACAATGGACTTTGCTCTGGTTCGAGAATCAGTGAAGAGCGATTATTACAGCAGTGAAGAATCTCTTTTACTTATGAGAACCATTGATGCATTACAACAAAAATATTCTGTCGTTATTAACGAAGAATTGTTGCAGCAATTGTCGCTGAGAACGGAATCCGATTCGCGTGCGATTGAGACAGTGTTCTACAAACCGGGAGGAACATTTCCCCGCGTAGCGTTTCCCACGATCGATGAAGCGTGGGGTAAATTACGATGAGACCCGTAATCGTTTTGATAATAGTTGTTTTCGCCGTGCAAATAATTACGGCACAAGCCGCGAATCCCCTGATATTTCCCTTCGATAAAAAATATGGTCAGGTAGAGGTTGGCGGACCGTTTGTTGGTGTAGAATTCCACAAAAGCCGACCGTTGCCCTCCCGCATCAGTTTTTATTATCCGGTTGCAAATAGTATCGATGTCAGTACTGATTATTGGAAACGAGATGAATCGCGTCCTTTTGCAGTAGGAATAAAAATCGGTAATGAAAAGAAAAAATGGATCGGAAGAGAAGGATGGAGATACGAACTCAGTCCGCATACAGTAACGTTTTTCGATGAAGATGTTACCCTATCGTATCAACTGAAGTACGAATTTTGTTTGAACGAACCGGCGATGGTTGTTTCTTTAACACTCAAGAACGAAACAAATAATCCACAGCAAGTGTCAGTCTATTCGCATCTTCTTTTATCGTTGCGAACGTGTCAGACGTATGCACGAAAAGATTCTGCTGTGATGTCATATCAATTAGAAAACCAATCGATTGTTGGACAATTCTCCGATTTCGATACAAAAAATGCATCTGTCTTTGTTCTGAATGCCGGTGAGAAAGCAGCGAAAATATGGACTGATGCGAATGTGTTATCCGCAATGGATGACGGAAAAAGTCTCTGGCTGGATAGCTCTTTCATTTTCAATAACAAAAGTTCTATTGATCCAATAAGAACGCGCGGAGTTGCAGCGTATGAATATTCAAAAGTAATTCAGCCCGCTGAGACGATGACGATAGTTCAAGTGATCGGCAGTTCCAACAAAGATGAAGCTGATAAAAAAATTTCGAATCTATCGGAGCAATGGAAAAACGAAGTTGATCTCTACAATAATTTTGTCAGAACAACATCATTATCGGATACATACTTCTCTACAAATGATTCAACGCTAGACAGATCGCTGCATTGGGCAAAAGCAATATTAACTTCAAATGCACATTATCTCAATGGACAGATCGTGCCAATGCCATGTCCAGCAGAATATAATTTTTTTTTCACGCACGATCTGTTGATGACGAATCTCGGCGCAGTGAATTATGATCTGAATCGTGTGAAGCAAGATCTGCTCTATGTCGCGTCGCTCGCAAAAGATTCCATCATTCCCCACGCATATTATTGGAAAGATGACGGATTCAAGACAGAATTCTGCACTCCGTCAAACTGGAATCATCTTTGGTTTATCGAAGTCTCTGCAAGTTATCTCCGACATTCTTTGGATACTACCACGCTTCGTCAATTGTATCCGTTGATCACCAAGAGTCTTACCGAAGTAATGACGCAGTTGAGAGACGATAATCTGATGCACGCGTTCCGTCCCGATTGGTGGGACCTCGGCTGGAAAGAAGGACCGCGCACGTATATCACCGCGTTGAGTATTCGCGCGATAGAAGATTATTTATTCATTGCATCAACGATCGACCGAAACAATACATCACTGTTAGGATTGGAAAAGAATTCGGTTGCTATGCGTTCTGCGCTTGTTTCCAAATTATGGGACGACTCATTAAATTATCTGATCAATTATAACGACACAGAGAAAGATCGACACAAATATATGGGTTCGCTTCTTGCTTCAGCGTATCATTTACTTGATAAAGCCCGATCACAAAAAATGATTGAGACTGTAAAGAAAGATTTAATGGCGCCGGATGTCGGAATCCGTGCTGTGATGCCTGCGGATTTCCATAAAGATTCGGTCATCAAGTATTTCAACATTGCAGGAAATGAGGCGGGGAATGAATACACATATATCAACGGCGGCGTGTGGCCTCACAATAATGCGTGGTATGCGCTGGCACTGCATTCCGTTGGAAGAAGCGACGAAGCGTTGGCATTTGTGAAACGGACGATGACGATAGACGGCGTTGCAAATAGTCCGAACGGAATTCCGGCGATGTACGAATACCGATATTCAAATGAATCTTCTCCGCGTTACGGTGAGATCGACAAACCG
>JANONI010000216.1:0-4995 GCA_031420755.1 Bacteroidota bacterium
TGTTCGGTCCATTTGGAATAAAGAAATTTCATTTGTAATCTAAATTTTTTTACTACGTGATTTTAATTCCCCTCTGCAGCGTGGCTTTGCGTGGTGGAGAGAGGGGCAAGGGGTGTGTTAAAAAAAATAACCAGCGGCACAATCCTTTCAAAATTCTTACACACCCCTAAATCCCCTCTCCCTAACGCACTTTCCATCACACAGAGGGGACTTTCAACTATCCATTATCCATTGCTCTTAATCGTAGTCCTCAAATTTTCCTTTGTTCGAAAAAATACTTCCGACCATATCTTTGTAATGAGTAATATGGTCAACTTCATCCTTTGCGATCTTCGAGTTTTGATGCAATCCGTCCAGAACAAATTCCATTGCCGATGCAAGATCGAATTGATTGTTCGGATCCAATTTGAAATATTTTTGTGTAACGGCATAAAGATTTGGGACACGGTTAAGTTCTGCATAATACGCATTGAACGGCATATCATCGGCAACTTCAATAGAATTTCCTCCTTCAAACCAATGCACAATCTTAGAATATTCGCTTGTCTCTTTTGGTTCCTGTCCTTGCTGCGTTCGCTTTGGTTTTTGAAGCGGATCCGGGAAATATTTTTTAAATACTTCGCGCGTTGCTTTTCCGAGCAGCGCTTTTCCAACTTTGTTAGCACCTTCTTGCTCACCTTCAAATACCAATTCAACTTTACCAGTAACTCCCGGCAAAGCGTGGGGAAGATCGCACATTCTCGGCACAATATGTTTTTCATTCATTACAATTGCTCTTCGTTCGGCGTTACTCACAAGGTTTTCCATTGCCGCAATTGTTAGCCGTGCGCTCACGCCCGATTTTTGATCGACAAATTCACTTTTGCGCGCTTCGAATGCGATGTTCTCTACGATCTCCTTAAAATAGTACGGCATATGCAGTTGAAGTCCATCACGCTTTACCCACGCTTCTTGTTCTGTAATCTCTATTGCATCTTCCAATGACCGCGGATAGTGTGTAAGAATTTGAGAATCAATTCTATCTTTCAATGGAGTGATGATGCTGCCGCGGTTCGTGTAATCTTCCGGATTTGCGGTGAACACGAGGAACACATCCAACGGAATTCGAATATTGAATCCGCGGATCTGCACATCTTTTTCTTCAAGAATGTTAAGCAGCCCAACCTGAATGCGCGGTTGAAGATCGGGAAGTTCGTTGATCGCAAATATTCCGCGGTTGCTTCGCGGTATCAATCCAAAATGGATCGCTCCTTCGTGCGAATAATGCAATCGCAGCGTTGCCGCTTTGATTGGATCAATATCACCGATGAGATCTGCGATCGTGACATCAGGCGTAGCTAATTTTTCACTGAACCGTTGTGAACGGTGGATCCATTCGAGCTCAGTTTCATCGCCAAATTTTTCAATTTGATCTGCGCCAAATTTGCTGACCGGTGAGAATGGATTGTCGTTGATCTCGCTTCCTTTAATCGTAGGAATGTATTCATCCAATAGTGATGGTAACTGACGAATCAATCTCGTCTTTGCCTGCCCGCGTAAACCAAGAAGAATGATATCGTGCTTTGCCAATATTGCATTGACGATTGCGGGAATCACCGTTGATTCGTAACCAACAATTCCGGGAAACAGTTGTTCCTTTGTGAGTAATTTTTTTATGAGATTGATTCTGATCTCATCTTTCACGGAAAGGACTTTATACCCGCTGTTCTTTAATTCTCCGAGCGTTTTAGCGTTGTTCATTTAGATCATCCTTTGTTTTATTCAATATAGTTCTGGTGCTAGCCAAAATCAATTTCTTGGAATTGGAGGAATGATACGTTATTTTCTTGAGTCGACAGTAAACAGATGTCAGAAAATAGAAAATTGTTCTTCTCTGAAATCTGCAGACTGACGACTGATTATTTTTTTAGATACACCAACCATTTGTAATAACAATGCAAACTTCCTTACCTAATAAAACACTTGTATTGCGACTTAGTTCCATTGGAGACATAATTCTTTCATCGCCATTGCTTCGAGTTTTGCGAAAATCTGTCGGCAACAATGCGCGGATAGATTTTGTTGTGAGAAAAGAATATGCGGAACTGGTTCGTTACAGCCACCATCTTTCCATCGTTTACGAATATGATATTGCGACCGGATACAAAGGATTGCAGAAACTTGCGCGTCAGCTTCGCGCGGAAAAATATGATCTTGTTGTTGATATACACGACAGTATTCGAACGAAACTTCTGCGGGCAGCCTGTAATGCTAAAGATGCAGTAGTAATAGATAAACGAAAATTTGAGCGATGGCTTTTAGTCAATTTAAAACGAAATGCGTATGACGACAATCTTACGGTTGCCGAGCGGTATATCGAGACTGTTGAAGAGTACGGAATAAAGAATGATGATAAAGGGCTTGAAATTTTCATTCCTGATTCAACATTGTTTGAAATTTCCGGAAAGATGGGAAAACTTCGATTGAATCAATTTGAGAAAGTGATCGGAATTTGTCCCGGCTCAAAACATTTTACCAAACGCTGGCAGAAAGAGAAGTTCGCAGAAGTTGGCGCAAGGATTGCGAAAGAATTCAACGCAAAAATTTTATTATTTGGCGGCGAAGGTGAACAAGAAGACTGCACATTCGTTCGGGATGAAATTGCTCGTCGAGTTTCCGAACAATCGGTGTCGAGTTTTGCAGGAGAATTCTCTCTGCTCGAATCCGCCGCTGCGCTTGAATTTTGTGATGTGGTTGTTACCAACGACAGCGGATTGATGCATCTTGCCGCGGCGAAACAAAAAAAGATTGTTGCAATCTTTGGTTCAACGGTAAAAGAATTTGGTTTTGCTCCCTATGGAACTGAATCTATAATAATAGAGAACAATAATCTTGATTGCCGTCCTTGCACTCATATCGGAAAGAAAGAATGTCCGAAAGGACATTTTAAATGTATGGAAGAGATTGTGGCAGAGGAAGTGTATTTGGCGGTGAAAAAATTACTTCGGTAGATGTTATGCTGCTTCCAACTTCCTAATATGAAGGACTTCATCATTCTTTAATAATTCAACATCATTCTCATTAGGGCATCTCTAAAATCTATTTGATCGTTTCTTAAAAAATATTCGTAAGAATGCTTCGCATAAAACCTTGCGAAGGTTCAGCAAAATTCTTTCATAACCTTCGCAAGTCCCAAAGGGACACTTTGGTGGTTGCTTGCATAGATTACATTTTGTCTACGACCCTTAGGGATGTTTTTAGTCTACGACTCGTAGAGAGATGTTCATAAGGGCAGTTCTAAAAATCTATTATTTGAAAAATAAACAAAATAAAATTGTATTCCAATGAAAAGAATGCCGAAAATATATTATAAAGGAGATTTAACGATTATGATACCGGAAGTTTTTTTCGATGCAAATAAATATTCCATTCCGAACTATTCGCCAGCCACTCTCTTTAGGTCGGTTCTCTTTTTGGATTGAACTCTTTTACATCAACGAATTGCTCAAACGTTATCAGTTTGGCAATCGGTACCAACATTCCAATCTCTTTTCTTGGTTGATTGTTGTTGTAATCGAGAAGGTGATTGGTGACCATGCGTTCGGCATCAATCTGAGAATTGAATGAGAACGAAAGAAATGTGTCAGGCGTATCAAATTTTTTTAACCGTTCTTGCTGCAGTTTTGACTGTGCTTGTTTTCGCGTAGGCGCATGTTGTTTAATGCCAAGACGCCGCAAATTTTGTGTGAACGCGTGAGTTGTTGATCGCGATATTGCAACACTGGTAAAGACATTATCCAAAGGTGTATGCACGTAATGAATCGGGAAGGGAAACATCGTCAACAGATTTTGAACAAAGTCCAATGCGGAAAGTGTTGAATGACGGGCGTACATTCGCGCAATACGAAGATGAGTACATTCATCCACAGCAACATAATAATAATACCGCTGTCTGTTAATCGGTTTTTCAAATTGTTTAACAAAAATAATCACACGGTCGCCCGGAAGCAGCGCATCGTTCGGCTTCACTTTTCGTCGTTTAGACTTTGTCCCTTTCATGTCGATACCGCTTCGGCGCAATATCTTCCAAATAGTATTTTCCGCAAGTTCAATTCCGTACCAGATGGAAAGATATAATTGCAAACGTTTCTGTCCGAATCCCGTTTGTTCGCGCAGATTCTTCAAACGCTGAATGACATGGTCAGGAGTTGCTCGTGGATTATGGTGCGGTTTTCGTGAACGATTTTTTAGACTGTCCGATGTTTGTTCTGCCTTGGTATATCGTTTCCACCATTTATAAAATGTCTTACGGCTGATACCGAATTTTTTACAGACAGCGGGTACTTTTTTTATTTTTTCATATTCGGCAAACCATTCAAGGCGTTCTTCAACGCTTGGCATTCGTTCTTTCGGTTTCGGTATGTCTGTTTTTGTGGTCACTTCAATTTTACGAATGTAATTATTTACGTAACTACTCACCAAAAAAAATTAAGCCACAGAGAACACAGAGAAATATCTAAATATCGTTAATTTGAGATTCTTCGAATTCCATCAATCAGCATCTTTTACTCAAAGTTAATAAGTAACGCTCGTTTTAATCCAGTGGCTTTTACGTGTGATAAGGCTTGAGCAAGAGCAATATCAGCTTTACATCTCGTTCCCAAATTCCATTTGGTAACGAGATAATTCTACAATAACCTGTTGTTCTACAAGCAAATCCAAAGTTGTCCTGTGATGATAGTGCCTTTGTCAATAACATTTCCGGGAACGTATCGTTCAATGAAAGTATTTCGATGTATAAGTTCTATACAGATTGCTTCTTCCTAAATTGATTCCAACAAACCGCAGCCCAATATGTTATGAACTTCTATTGCTGCGGTGATAATTTTTTCAGTTACAGCATCCATAAAATTCTCTGTGGTCTCTGTGCTTGCGCACCGAAGTGCTGCACTTCACGAAACTTCACTACACGGAACGTTTCGTGAAGTGTAGCGTTCTGTGTAGTAAAGCTTCAGC
>JANONI010000217.1:0-2512 GCA_031420755.1 Bacteroidota bacterium
GGCATTTGCATGCTCGGCTGCTTCAACGCGAAATCCATCTTGACGAAACCACTTCGTGAGCGATTCCCGTACAATTGGTTCATCGTCAACGATTAACAGACTTGATTTTTTATTTTCTGACATAATTATTTCTCCTGTTCAGATTTTCTGCATCGAATTATTGATAACTATAAATTCTCTACTCTACGAGACTGTGTCAAAACTCTGGAATTAAATGTAAGCGCAATCTTCAGATTGCGAATTTGATTTAAAAACGCAACCTGAAGGTTGCGGGTACAATATGAACTATACTTTTGACACAGTCTGCTACCCTACGGGAGCGGTGACAAAAACTTAATTTTTAGAACGCCAGTAATTCAATCATGTCTCCCTTGTTATCGGCAACGTAATGGTGAACGTGGTTCCTTTGTTTATCTGCGACGCAACGGTTATTTTTCCGTTGTGGCGTTCAATGATTCCGTACACAACGGCAAGTCCAAGACCTGTTCCCTTTCCTTCTTTTTTTGTCGTGAAGAACGGTTCAAAGATATGCGGCAGGTCTTCATTCCGAATTCCGATTCCGGAATCTGAAAGAGCGATTGTCAATTCATTCTCTCCCGTTTTTTTTACTTCAATAAAAAGTTTACCGTCGTTCGGCATTGCTTCAACTGCATTGATCTCAAGAGCCAATAATGCTTGTAACAGCTGTTCCTTGTCGCACACAACAAAAGACAACCGATCATCAAATGACTGTTGTAGAACGATATTGTTCATTTTTAAATGATGTTCAATCAATTGTATACTCTGTTCGACCATGGCACGAATATCATTTTTTTTGAATTCGCCAACTTTTTTTTGTGAGAAGAGAAGAAGATTCTTTACGATATTCCCACAGCGTGCCGTTTCATCTGCGATCATCGTCAATTCATCAATAATTTCATTCTTATTTTCTTCCGTAAGATCAGGATTATTCATCCGCTTGCGGATAAGTTTTGCGAAGGTCAATATTCCTTCCAACGGATTATTCAACTCGTGAGCGACTGTTGCGGCAAGCATGCCGAGTGAAACCATTTTTTCCACTTGAATAAGATTTCTCTGAGCGCGGCGAAGTTCTTCCGTTTTTCGCTGCACGCGTTCTTCAAGTGTTTGATTCAGCAATTGAAGTTCTTCCTGTGTTTGTTTCAACGTGCTGGTCATGTGGTTGAACGATTGCGTCAAAAATCCGATCTCATCTTTTGTCTGAACATCAATGGAATGATCGAGATCTCCTTTCATCACTGCAATCGTCCCTTCGGTTAAACGCTGTACTGGAACGTTCACCATTCTCCACAAGAATACACCGCAAAATGTTGTAAGAACCAGCAAGAGCAAGAGTCCGCCGCGGTATTGAAGTTTTTCTATTTCTGCAATATTCTGTTCCGTTTCAGACAGTGGGATCATCACATCAAGAACGCCAAGTATCGTCTGCGATTGGTGGTGTGCATGACAGTCTGCTTCATAACAACTTTGTTGATTTTTGATTGGAGTGATAACGCCGATAAGATTATGCCCTAGAGCAGAACGAAAAAACCTAACTCGCTCCACGTTGGCGGGTGTTACGATATCACTTTTCCCTGAAGGATGACATGCAATGCAGGCTTCGGCGGTCATATCAACAGTGGTATTCAACTCCGCTTCGTTCGTTGAGAACGAGACATCCCCTTTTTTATTATAAATTCTGATTGCTTCAATACCAGGTTCGGAACCAATGGTTTTTATAATATGGTACACATCCTCGCGACGATTTAACAACATACTATAGTGCGTTGAACGTTTCACGATATCGCTGACACGTTGTGCGGTAGCAATGGAAATTTGTGTGTACCGTTCGGTCTGAATTTTTACAAGAGCAAATGTAAGAACTCCAACTCCGACAACCATTACGACAAAAATTCCCGCCAGAAGACGATACACAAGCAGGCGTGTATATTTCATAGGTGTGCTGAAAGTGTCAACACTTCCAAATATTCAAAAGAAGGACTGAAAAAATGTACCGTGAATTTGGTTCAATAACAATGAGTATTTTTCGTTATTAAGGATGTAAAAGTCTTAATAATAATTTTGAGTACCGTTTTTCACCGATGAACTGCTCTATGTTTTCAATCCGCACGCCGCCATCGTACATTGTTGAACCGACCAGGGAGTGATGTTTTTTTATTGCAGAATTTAATGTTTGAGAAATTTTTTCAATTTCAGTATTCACTACGTTTTGATATTCTTCCACCGTTAAATATTGGAACCGATGGGTGAGCGGTTTGGTCGGAATCAGTGAAAGCAGCCAACCGTTATCGTATGGATCATTGGTGAGCAATGATGGTGTTGACGTTAACGAAGAATTTACAGCAGCAGTAATATCTGAGACAGGATTGTAGAGTGCAAATGTTTCAGAGTCGCGAATTAACCATGCATACGGTTCTCCCGATTTGATATGTGAAGGAGAATGAACCAACGCCACGCCAACAATTGGCTGAAGCAGTTTTGCAAGAAACCCATC
>JANONI010000218.1:0-10611 GCA_031420755.1 Bacteroidota bacterium
AAGGCGAGAGGGGTTAGGGGTGTGTTAAAATACTAAATCGTTGATACACAATTCAGTTGTAGCATAACAGTCGATATTCTTATACACCCCCTTTGTCCCCTTTCCCTCTCGCACACCTGTGTGCCGAAACACTTCGGTGTGCAGGCACAATCTTTCGCACAGAGGGGATTTGATTCTGCCTGCCACAGTCACGGCGTGACATCAATGAGTAGTTACGAACATCATAAAATAAAAAAGGCATTCCGATACATTGCTATACATTTTTTTTTGGTTACAGTTTTACAGATGACCGTCACCTGTGATGTGTCGGTCATCTTTTATGCAATTTATTTCTTCTTTTTCGGCACCTGTTTTACCGGTTTTGCCGGAGTTTCTTTCGGCGGTTCAGGTTTTGATATGATACTTTCCAGTTCATCCGCAAGTACGTTTGCATCGTACAGTTTACGGAGTGTTTCAATCATAGCACCAGTGTGAACCGAAACAGCGCGGTTCGTTTCTTCGGAATACATAAATCGTCCGGGAAGACTTTCGATATTTCCATCGAAAATTAAACCGACCACTTCTGCATTTTTATTGATGACCGGTGAACCGGAATTTCCGCCGGTGATGTCGTTGGTGCTGACAAAATTTATTCGTGTTGCAAGGTTCAGCGCGTTAACATTTTCTTTGAATCGCCGTGGTAACTCAAAATCTGGATGACTTGGGAAACCAAGTGCGCGATCATACAATCCATACAATGTTGTCCATGGTGCGGCAATCGTTCCATTCATTGGGTATCCTTTCACCTGTCCATAAGAAAGGCGTAAGGTGAAGTTAGCATCGGGTGGGAGATTCTTACCATAAATAGCAAAGCGGGCTTTACCAACCGTTTCGCTGGACGAAGCAAGAATTCCGCTGAAGTTTTTTTCCTGCCAGATTCGCATTTCATCACCGATGGGAACAATGCGTCGGGCAAATTCAATCATTGGATCAGTGGAAGCTTTGATCTCTTTTTCTCCACCTTCAATAAGAGATTTGCGAAATGCAACATCGGCAAGTTTTGTTCCCGAGATATATAAGCGTGCGGCATCTTCGGGTGATTTTCCATTAAGCGCAGCTTTTACCCAAACATCGTTCGCTCCAAGGATTTCAATTGCTTCTTTGAATCGATCTGCAAGCAGTGCTTCTTCCATATCAGGATAAATAGGAGCTGGGGAATATAACATCTCCAGTGTTCGAGCGAGATTTGCATCTTGATATTGCGCTGTGCGCTCGCTGCTAGGTTTCGCCATTTCAACAGCGTACCGCGCAATCGTCATAGCACGCGAGGCGAGCGATCCGGAAGCGCCGCGGTACGTTAATTCCTTAAATCGAGTTTTGTTGCGATTGTACGCTGCGGAAATCGAATCCCACGCCGAAGCGTATGTTTTTTTCATTTCAGGAATTGCATTGATCTTGTCTCGAAGTTCCTTTTCTTCACTCTCTTTTTTCTTCATCAAATCCTTATCGAGCAATCCGCGATATTCTCCGGTCAATGCTTTTTGCGAATTTTCCAATCCAAAGGTCATACCATCAGCGCGTCGGCGTTGTTCTTCTCCGAGAGACGAGTATGATTTTAATACAGAAAGATTCCGCGCAATTGTTTTCAATCGTGCGGGATAAATATAATCGCGGGAATATTCTATCTGCGTGTACGTTTGTTGACGGTTTGTAGAACCGGGATGACCTGATACGAAGACCAATTCTTCATTTGCTGCTCCGGCAGTGTTCCATTTGAAGTACTGAGGATGATTGAACGGTTTGTCGTTCTCGTACACCCGGAAGAAACACATGTCGAGATCGTAGCGCGGGTATGTAAAATTATCCGGATCACCACCGAAGAACGCGATCTGTTTTTCGGGAGCCATCACCAATCGAATATCGGTGAATTTTTTGTAGCTGTATATCCAGTATTCTGCGCCGTTGTAAAATGTAACGATATCAGAACGAAGTCCTGTTTTTTCTTGAACCTCTTTTTGAAGTTGTGCGGTAATCGCGCGCCGCGATGTAACGGCATCACTACCGGTCTTTCCTTTTACTGCTTCCATCACTTTGGTGGTGATGTTTTCCATTTCCATCAGCACATTTAACTCAAGATCAACACATTTTATTTCTTCAGCCGTAGTTTTCGCATAAAAACCGGTCTTTAAATAATTCTTTTCCGGCGTGGATATTTTCTGCAACTGTCCGGCACCAACGTGATGATTGGTCATGACCAAACCATTTGGGGAAACAAACGAACCTGAGCCGCCATCATTAAATCGAACAGAAGCCATACGCACATGGTCGAGCCATTCCTGTGTTATATCAAATCCGTATTTTTCTTTAAGCAATTTTTTTGGTGCATTATCAAATGTCCACATTCCTTCTTCGGCAACCGAAAACAGTGTTGCGAAGAGTATGGCAGCGATAATATTCTTGAAGTATTTCATAAGTTCCTCAATCATTAATAGATGGTAGTAGTACAGCGTGAATTATAATTACTATTTCATTCTCTTTCCTTTTTCCTCTTCCGTAAAAACCCAGCCGACAATTTTTCCGGCATCAATATCGTTAAAGTCGGACCAGTATTCTGTTGTTCTAAAATTGCGCGAACTTGTATCGCCTGCGGTATAGAGTTCAACTTCTTTCTTTATTTCATTAAGTCTGTATTTCCATTTTTCCATGTTGATAGTGCGCAGATCGATCCAGCCGTTGCGCGCCCAATCATCGATGTGCTCCGTTGTGATATTCAATTCATTGATGCCGCGAAAAGCAGGGATCTTCACATCATTGCCGCGCAGTAATGTTTTTCCATCAGGAAGTAAAATTGGAATTCCGATGGAAATGATCTGCGAACGCAACGCAACATTGTTGGAAATATAATCGGTCAATTCCAACGACATTTTTTTTGTTGAAGTTTTCATTACAACATTGACTGTGTCGTAAACTTTTTTTAATAAGTGTGCTTCATATAACAGTTTTGAAAGGCGCGGGGGACCAAGCATTTCGAATGCAACGCTGTTGGTGTCGTGTTCCTTCTCAAGTTTTTTCATCTTTTCAATTGCACCCTGAAACATAAATCCTGCGCGATAGGTCGGCGAGAGTGTAGCATTATCGAGCGCATTGATAATGTCGTGTCCGGTATTACCGCCGCGAATTTCATACAATACAGAATCCGCAATTTCTTCGGGTGTAACAAATTCCATTTGTCCCGGAGTTGCAATTGCTTCAAATTCACCGCGGGAAAAAATTCCGTTTTCGCCTGTATCGATAAATACCGACTTCAATCGTTGACCTGTTGGTTTAGCGATATTGTCCATCTTTATCTTGAAGGTACCTTTTAGTTCAATTCCTTTCTCCATGTCGCAATCGTAAAGATCAATCGGTTTGCCGCGTTTTGCAATTTCACCGTAGGCAATTTTTTTCCACGCAATTGCGCCGGTCGGTTTAATCTCTTTGGTGATCGGAGCATCCGGAGTTCTTCCCATTAAAAAGAGCAGCATCGTATGCGCTCCGGCAACAACGGATTTTGACAGTAGAACGCGGGAAGGTTTCTCTTCGGAATGTGTGTATGGAATATTCAATCCCATTCCGCCGGTTCCGCTTGTTCCGATCTTTACATAAGTAGTGGTTTTTGCAATATTCATCGAACGATAGAATATCTGCACGTGCCGAATAAGCTGGGGCGTGTATTGTGTAGCGAGAAGTCTTTCGACGGTGTCACGAAGATTGGCAGAATTGTTTTTTAATGCAAGGACTACATCGCGCGAACTTTGAAAGATATCCTGATAGGCGATTGCCGTTGCGGAGTTGATACAATCAATCACAATATCCGGTTTATATTTTGTAATCAATTGATATAACGAAGATCGTTCCAGCACTTCCGGAGTTAATTCTTCAATAACATCATCGAGGAATTTTGTTCGTTTGTGTTGATCGATTAAGATTTCTTCGCGTGTAAGATCTTTAAATTCATTGCGGACGAAAATATTGCCCCACCATGGAACGAAAAATTTTCTTCCGGCTTTCGGATATTCACGGCGCATTGTTTCGCACGCTTCATTTGCTTCAGATTCTTTTAACGAGGTGAGAATAATCTGTTTTGGATTTTCCTCCATTAATTTGCGGCAAATTGCGGAACCGACTAGTCCCCAGCCGCCGAGAACGAGAACAGATTTGTTTGAGATGGTCATAACGACTCTGTTTGAGGTTTAGAAATTAGTAAATGCAGAAGATGTTTGCTTCCATCATTTTTGTATGTAAAGATACTGCGATTTGATTGAAACAGCAATTATTGTTTTTTATATTAACACTACTGAAAAATCCAAGACTGTTGTCTCACGCAAAATTGCCAAGCCGCAAAACAAATTAAAAGAGAGTATGATAAAACACTTTCGATTGTATTTATTGGTTGCATTCTGTTTATACTTTTCTGTGAGTATTGCAACGCCGCCAACACTAGCACCGTACCATCAATATAATGTTTCGGGAAAAATTGAACGAATTTCAAATAGTTCTAAAGCGAACTTTGTGGTTTCGTTGGTTGGTAAATTCAGCGACATCAACAAAGATTCTATTATTAATATTACAAAGGTAAATACAACAGAGAAGAATGAAAATGAAAAGTATCTGACCGATTCCACTGGAAATTTTATCATTATAGTTTCGTCAACGATAAAGGCAGATTCACTTGCCGTAAAAGTTTCTGCGCCGGATAAACAAGATGTGATTGGATTTTTTTTCACTGTTGGTGCGCCTTCCTTTACGGCACAAACCGAATACGTTGAAGATCGAATGGGATGCGAATGTGAATATTCAACAGACGTAAAAAAATATGCCGAGACGAAATATCACCGCTATGATTTTCAAAACAAAGCAGTAACTATTCCCTGATATCTTGCCAGATGAGGATAACATCTAAAATCCATTTATTGTTTTTCTACCATAATTACAGTAAGTTTGTTCAGAGAATAATCTAAGGATTAATGAATATGATCGAACAATTGCGAAGCCAGATCAAAAGCCTATCCGCTACGGATCGTCTGCTGCTTGTTGAAGAAATTTGGGATGACCTTTCCTCAGAGGGATATGAGTTTGAATTGACACAAGAACAAAAGGAAGAACTTGATGAACGTTCAAACTCATATAAAATGAACCCTGAACAAGGGCGCTCGTGGAACGATATCAAAGCTGCTTATTTGAATAAAAAGTGATTGCATGAAGATACGTTTCCATCCGTTGGCGGAGAAAGAATTTGGCGAAGCTATTTTATGGTATTCAACAAAAAGAAAGGGACTTGATCAAGAATATATTTTCAGTATTGATGAAGCTATTCACAAAATTGAAAAAAATCCTGATTTATATCCGTTCATCTATAAGTCGTTCCAAAGAATCATCGTTCGTCGTTTTCCATATTCATTATTTTATAAAAAAGAAAAAAATGAAATTAGAGTTATTGCTGTTATGCATATGAAAAGAAACCCCTCATTATTACAACATCGTTTTTAAAAAAACAAATATTGCGATTTATGGAACAAGCAGAAAAACTTACCAGACCGATCGTTCAACAGTTAGATGAAATTTTAGGCGCACCGTTCAAAGTACTTGATGACGGTTTCGTGCGCGTGGTGGATTATATGGGTTCAGATGAATCTATTGTGCAGGCAGCCCGCGTTTCGTACGGTAAAGGAACAAAAAAAGTGAGCGAAGACCGCGGATTGATACGCTACCTTCTCCGTCATCAACACACAACGCCGTTTGAAATGTGCGAAATTAAATTTCACGTGCGCGTGCCGATGGATTGCTGGCGGCAATGGATTCGCCACCGCACGGCAAATGTGAACGAATATTCTACGCGATACTCATTAGCGATTGATGCGTCGCAACGCGCCGGTGATGAGCAGTGGAGAATGCAATCAAGCGATAATAAGCAGGGGAGCGACGGGTTCTTCGATCTTGAACAAGGGAAGAAATTTTCGGAGCAGGAACTTCAATTACAAAATTTGTCGCGTTCTGTTTATGAAGAGCGCGTGAATGCAGGTATGGCGCGAGAACAAGCGCGGAAAGATCTTCCTCTTTCAACATATACCGAAGCGTATTGGAAAGTTGATCTGCACAATCTGTTTCATTTTCTCTGGCTCCGCATGGATTCTCATGCACAGTATGAAATTAGAATGTTTGCCGATGTCATCGGCAACGAAATTGTACAACGCTGGGTTCCGCTTGCATGGGAAGCATTTCAAGATTATAAAATAAAGGCGACGGGGTTATCGCATATTGAAATTGAAATCATAAAAGCCTTTAACCTCAACGGAAAAGAAGCCGCCGTAGAAACTGCGCGGAAATTTGGTCTTGTTCCTCCGGCAGGTCAAGAATTAAAAAGTAATCGCGAGCGCGGCGACATTGAGGCAAAATTTAATTCGCTTGGAATTGTTATCCCGTGGAAATGAAGTAATTTTACGATTATGAAGATTTTTTAGAATTGAATTTTGCAATCGAATTATCCGTGTATTTTTTTATTAGGTGTGTATGAAATTAATCATCATCGCCGCCCTCAATAAGAACCGTGTTATCGGAAAGAACGGCAAAATTCCTTGGCACATTCCGGAAGACCTACAGAGATTTAAACAACTCACCACTCATCATACTGTTTTAATGGGAAGAAATACATTCGATTCAATTGGTATGCCATTGCCAAACAGGAAGAATGTGGTGGTCTCAAAAAATCAAAATCTTTCCAAGTCTTTACGACTTGGAAAGATTGATGACACATTAAAAACCTTCTCTTCAATCAAATCTGCACTTTCCAATCTTCAAAGCGAAAAAAAAATCTTTATCATTGGCGGGGGAGAAATCTTTCAACAGACAATTGATCTTGCGGATGAACTTTTGCTGACGATTGTGGATAACGACGAATCCGGTGATACTTTTTTCCCCGAATATGAACATCTCATCGGAAAAAAATTTGTAGAATCGCACGTAGAGAAAAAGAATGGGTTTCAATTCCACGATTATAAAAAAATACAACACTGATTCACTGAGTTACATTGGACGATACACCGGCAATTCGATAATAAATGTAGAACCACTTCCCAATGTACTTTCTGCCCAAACTTTTCCATTGTGCATTTCAACAATTTTCTTAACAATAGCAAGTCCAAGTCCGGTAGAGATTTCACCTCCGGTAGGCCGAGCAGATAGTCGTTTGAATTGTTGGAACAATTGTTTTTTATCCTCGTCGGTCAGTCCAGGTCCTTGGTCTTGTATTTTTATCAATACCGTCATTTCATTGGTTTCAACGGTAACAGAAATTGTTGTACGAGCATCCGAATACTTTCCGGCGTTGTTCACAAGATTATCAATTGCTTCGTTCAGCCAGCGATCGCTGCCGCTGACAATACATTTTTCAAGCGTTGATGAAAACTCAACTGTTTGTGATTTTTGCTGCATCTGAATTCTGTTTTTTAATACAACAAGCTCTGTTAATTGAACGATATCAATTCGTGATCGTGTAAAGACCAACTGACCTTGCTCCAATGCTGATGAACTCAGAGTATCTTCGATCAATTTTAACATGTATTGCGTTGTATGTTCCATTAACTGTGAATGTTCCTGCACAATTGTTGGATTATAATTACTGTCGTTGATTGAACGGGCAAAGTGATTGAGATTGGCGACTTTGTTCTTGAAATCATGGGAGAGAATGCCAAGAAGATCGGATTTTTCTTTATTCGCTTTATCTAATCGTTCATTAATGCGCGAAAGTTCATCGCGTGCCAATTCAACTTCCTGAAGATGAAGTTCTATTTTCTCTTTTGCACTAACAAGTTCTCTCATCCGTTCTTCGACAACTGTTTTAAGGTGTTTCGTATACCGACGAATATTTGTTGTTCTGAAGGAAAACAAACCTGCGCCCAAAAGAACCAAACCAATACCAATAAGCAACGCAAAATAGTATGTTTGATGAAAAAGAGGTTCTAAAATAATAACCGTTGTCGCTTCATCGGAACCCCACGTTTCTCCGGCTATTGAAGTGTTTACTCGAAACGTATAAGTGCCGGGTGGAATATTTGTATAATACGCTGTACGTCGTGTCCCTGCATCATGCCAATTTCCGTCAAATCCATCCAATTTGTACCGGAAACGGATTCGTTCCGGCGATATATAACTTAACGCAGTGTAATGAAATTCTATGGATGAATAACCGGACGCGATCTCAAGCAGAGAATCAGGATAGAATGTTTGATCATTAACCCGGACCTCTTCGATATACAAATGGAAAATTCCATTCCGATCTAGAATTTTTTCGGTATTCACCATCGCAAGTCCGCCAACAGTGGCAAACCATATTTTATCATCGGATGTTTGTTTCACCATGTCAACAGTATGTTGAGGCAATCCATTGTTTGCAGTGAAATTGGTTATCACATAACTTTCAAACGAGGGAAGCACGTATTTTTTGTCTTCGGCCTGTGTGATAAGCACCGACGAAAAGATCATCAGGAAAACGATTGGCAATATTTTTTTCATATTCGACACAGTTTGTTGAAATAAATCTACGAATAATAAATTAGATTACCGTAAATGCATGTGTTAGAAATTTCTAAAGAGAGAAGTATATTTCCCGAAGCATTAAGCATTCAACTTGTTAATAATATCCTTTCCTTTTGTCATCATATTGTATTTTGAATGAGATTAGTGAGCAACTTTTTCATTTGTTTTCTATCATATAGATAATGCCACATAATCCACTTTCAGATGAACAGCTTGCTGTGCGTTTACAACACGGCGACAGTCAAGCACTGACTTACATCTACGAACGATACAAGCAAGGATTGTTCTCGTTTTGTTTTCGATTATTGGGTGATGGAAATAGCGCGGAGGATGTTGTACACGAGACTTTTATAAAAGTATTAACGGAAAAAGAGAAACTGCAAAATCCGGCAGTACTAAAATCGTGGATGTTTACGATTGCACGGAACGAAGCATTTGCAATACTCAATCATAGAAAAAAAACTCGTCCGATAACGGACGATGATGAGATTTTTTCCGAAGAAACACCATTAACAACAATGGAAACAAACGAACGAAAGATAGTGCTTGAAACATTGTTGAACCAATTACTTCCGCAATATCAAGAAGTATTATTACTGAGAGAATTTGAATCAATGAATTACGAAGAGAGTGCAGCAATTACAGGAACAACGATCAGTTCAGTTAAATCAAAACTCTTTAAAGCGCGAAAAGAGCTGATGGAAAAAGCAAAATCATATTTAAAAGAGGATGCATTATGAAGAAGGATGAAGAACTGCTCCAAGGATTTGTTGACAACGATCTGAATGACGAGGAGATGAAAAATTTATTCCTTGAGTTGAGCACGAATGAAGTGTTGCGAAAGCAATTTCGAACTTTACAAACATTACGAGATGAATTACATTCAATTCCTACACCGAATGTTCCGGCAACACTTGATGTGAAAATCAAATCGTTGAGTTTATCGTCTCACTTACGATTACTTCCAAATAAATCAGTACTGCGAAGAATTGTTGATAAAAAATTCACCCTGTCAATTCCAGTCTTTGCGGCAACTGTTCTGTTGTTGCTAGTAGGAAGTTATGTAGCGGCGACAACTATTTTTGTGCAAAAACAAAAAACGGAATATGTTTATGTGGTTGAAATGCCAGCGTATGTTGTACAAAGTAATTATTCAAATTAAGAAAGGACAATATTATGAAAATCATTTTGCTGTTTGTTTGTTTTACTGTTTATTCATTTGCGCAAATAAATGATTCATTAAAAAATGAAATCAAAATACACCAAACACTATTAATTACAGAAAAACAAAATTCAAATGGTTCAATACTTGGAACAGTTATTGACATTGACGACAGAAGCCCAATTGATAAAGCATCAATAGAATTGTTAGGTACTGGAATGAAATTTATAACCTTAAAAGGCGGACAATTTAAGATTTTAAATCTTTCCGAGGGATTTTACCAAATACGTGCAATCGCTACAGGATATGACCTTCAGACACAAAATAATCTTTATGTGAATGCTGGGAAACCTGCAACTGCTTTTTTTATGATTAAAAAAACAGGTACTATAGAACAAGTTGAGTCAGAAAACAGTACTCCAGTCCCAATCAGTACCAAGTCACCTAATTATCCGGAAGAAGCAAGAAAAAATGGAATTGAAGGAGTATTTTACTTTAGGATAGACATTTCTGAAACAGGGGCAATCAATACTGCAATATGCGTTGAAAGGACAGTGTTTGCAGAAAATGGAAAGCTAAAAGATGGCGAAGTCATGCAAAAATATCGTCAAGCTGTTAATCAAATGGAAAAGGAAGCGCTGGAAGCAGTTTGGCAGTGGAAATTTACACCCGCAATTAATAACGGGAAGAAAATTGCGGCAAATATTATCTTACCAATTAAATTCAAGCTGTCTAAGGATTAATTTAGCACCTCTACACTGCTCGTAACAATTGCTCCCGCTGCCTGCAGCGTTAAAGCAACCGAACAAAATTTCTCAATAGAAAGCTGAACTGCACGTTCAGCTTTTTCTTTTGAAACATTTCCTTTAATAATAAAATGTGCGTGAACGGTTTTC
>JANONI010000219.1:0-13714 GCA_031420755.1 Bacteroidota bacterium
GATACGGAACAGTTTCAACTTTCCACGAGGGAAGAAGATTTCTATTTAATCGTTAGCGCACTTGTTCCGTACAAACGAGTCGATCTTGCAATTGAAGTTTTTAATGCAAACGGAAAAAAGTTGGTGATTGCAGGAACCGGACCGGAAAGTGGAAAGTTGAAATTAATTGCAGGATCCAACATCACATTTCTTGGCTGGCAAAGCGATGAAGAACTTGCTCAATTATATGCAAAATGTACCGCACTGATTTTTCCCGGGGAAGAAGATTTTGGCATTGTTCCCCTTGAAGCTCAGGCAAGCGGAAAACCGGTCGTTGCGTTTCGCAAGGGAGGAGCATTGGAAACTATTATTGAGGGAAAGACAGGCATATTCTTCACAGAACAAACAGTAGAATCGCTTCATCAAGCTGTTGAACGCCTTTCATTAATCAAATTTAATTCAAACAATATCCGTCGGCATGCACTTAGATTTTCCCGCTCGATATACAAGCAGAAAATGAAGGATTATATCGAAGAAAAAGTACGACAACATATTCATAAACAATAACTTGCCGTCATCTCTCCTTTAAAATTTTATTGCATCTTTTCCTCTTTTTTTCTACATTTATAATCCAATTTAGTATCAAGTCACATGCTTTGCAGGAGCGCGAATGCCATCTGAGCGGGAGCATCACGCATCAAAAAAAAATGCGTATGAAATAGTGGTGATTCCGCAAGGGAATACCGGTTCGACAAGTTCCTTCAAAGCCTCTGTATTGACGATAGCACTGGTGTGCGTAGGAATTATACTGGTGATTGCATCGCTGACGGTAGCGTCGATCATTTATACACCGGTTAGCTCGCTCCTTCCGATGTCTGAAGAACAATTGCAGAAGCGTTACGGCTCTGAATTATTTGAAGTGCAAAATAGGTTGAAGAGAATTTCCGGCGAGGTCATTGTTCTTCGTGAATACAATAATAAATTACGAAAAGCGTTAGGTCAAAAAGAAATACCGAGCGACAGTGACTTTACTATCGCATCTGCAACTCTGCCATCAACGGTAGAAGATAAAGATCGTGTGGTTACAGAAACGCAAAAAAAACAAGAACCTGTTGCGGAAAAACAAGTTGCACAGACAATCGTGTATCGAACTACAAATTCGGTAAAAGAAGAAGCAACATTCCGTGCAGAATTTCCGATCATCGCTCCGGCTGTAGGATATGTTTCACGGACATTCGAATCCGAAAAAGGTCATTACGGAATTGATTATGCGGGAAAAATCGGGTCGTTGATTGTTGCTGCAGCTGATGGGTATGTTGTCTTTGCAGGATTCACATCGGAAGACGGGCATACTATTATGCTTTCTCATGGCGGCGGATTCTTAACGAACTATAAGCATAATCAAAGTGTTTTGAAATCGGTTGGTGAGTTTGTAAAACGCGGTGAGCCGATAGCACTGCTGGGAAATTCGGGGCGAACAAGTTTTGGCCCGCATCTTCATTTTGAAGTGTGGAACAATGGTAAAGCACAAAACCCAAATGATTATCTGATTGCAAGTGAACTATAATCCGAAGGATGCTTCGCATGGCAGACAATAGCGCAATAAAAAATTTAAATCTCATCGGTGCAGGCACGACCGTTGATGGAAAAATTCGTACTCAAGGAAGCCTTCGTATCGATGGCAAGGTGACAGGCGAAGTTCATGCGGCGGAAAATCTTGCCGTAGGTTTAACAGGAGAGGTTGAAGGATCTGTTAATGGAAGGAACGTTACGGTTGGCGGGAAAGTGAAAGGGAACATCACTGCGGTTGACAAACTTGTGATGGAAGGAAAATCGGTCGTGCGCGGAGATGTGAAAGCGGCGAAATTGGTGATTGATGAAGGAGCTGTATTTGACGGTCGGGTAACAATGGCCGAAATTCGTCCGGCGGGACAAACATATTAATGAATGTGAATCTCTTCGATGAAGAATGAAGAGAAAGATCAAAAAAGTGTAATGCTGAGTGTCGCACCGTATTTAACACTCGGCGCACAATTAGCGATTACGGTGGTCGCGTTCTTCTTCATCGGAAAATATGCAGATGAATATTTTGGAACGAAACCATGGTTGATGATTGTGATGATTATGGTTGGTGTGATTGGCGGGATGATAAAATTTTTTCGGACTGTCATCGAGTTAAGTAAAAAAGAAGAACATGAGCGAAGCGGTAAAATTTAGCATGAAATTTCCCAAGCAAATTTTGCTGACGCTTATGATTATCGGAGTTTTGTCTTTTTACCCGCTGTCTCGATTTGCAAATCAAGAAATTATCAGTGGTGTGATTGCGGGAATTGTGTTAAGCGTAATAAATGCGATGATGGGATATGTTGCAATAGAATATTCGTTCAACAAAAGCTATACGGTATTCATACAAGTAGTTCTGGGCGGAGTTGGAATTCGGTTGTTCGTTATGGCAGGATTGCTGTTGTTGTTGATCGGAGTATTTAAGTTTCATTCCATATCTCTTGTTGGTTCGTTGTTTGGAATGTATTCGATCTTTTTGATATTGGAAGTGCTCTACATCCACAATAAGTGGTCGACGACTCGTCGAACAGCATAAAATTCAGAATTGATAAATAGTAAATCTACAGGGTCATCGTGTTTTCTTGGATAGTATTTTCAGATAAGAACGTTGAGCATGCACCGGCTGATACCGCTCGTGCTGTTGTTGATTCGGTTGCACACGCCGGAGCGGAACATGGCGGCAAGGAAAATCTTTTCACAACGCTGCTTCATCATGTATATGACAGCAGATATTTGGAACTTCCGTTCTATCATAATCCCGATCCTTCAAAGCACGGCTTCGAACTCCCACAATTTGAATTGTTCGGCATTGATATGTCGATTACCAAGCACGTAGTATTTCTCTGGCTAGCCGCAATAATTTTAATCATAGCACTTTCCATTGTTGCGAAAAAAAATCTTAAGAATAAAGTGCCAAGAGGTCTTGGAAATCTTATTGAAGTGTTCGTGATGTTTGTTCGGGATGAGATCGTTATTCCAAATATGGGCAAAGGCGGATTGAAATATCTTCCATATTTGCTGACCAATTTCTTTTTTATCCTTGTTATGAATCTGCTTGGCTTGTTTCCATACGGAGCATCGGCAACAGCCAACGTAAGCGTTACTGCAGGATTAGCGGTGATCGCATTTGTGATGATACAGATTTCAGCAATTCGTGCGCAAGGTTTCGGACATTATCTTGCACATTTGACAGGTGGTGTTCACTGGGCACTTTGGCCAATTATGATTCCGATCGAAGTACTTGGATTGTTTACAAAACCATTCGCACTCTGTATTCGTTTGTTTGCAAACATGACCGGCGGACACATTGTTATTCTTGCGCTTATCGGATTGATCTTCGTTTTTAAAACAATTGTTGTTGCACCGATCTCGATTGCTTTCGCACTTGGAATTTATATGCTGGAATTATTCGTTGCATTCCTACAGGCATATATCTTTACGATGCTGACATCGCTGTTTATGGGATTGGGAATGCAGACGGAAAGCCACGGAAGCGAACATAGACACGAACATTAATACAAATTTTTGAAAATCAAATAAACACATAATTACATAACACAACATCTAACAGGAGAAACAACAATGGAATCACTCGGTCTTGGATATTTAGCAGCAGGAATCGGTGCAGGAATTTCAATCATCGGTGCAGGTATTGGTATCGGTAAACTTGCAGCAGCGGCAATGGAAGCAAGCGGACGTCAACCTGAAGTTGCTGGTCAAGTTCGTACATCAATGTTGATTGCAGCAGCACTTATCGAAGGTGCTACATTCTTCGCATTGGCAATCTGTATTATTCTTGCCACGAAGTGATGGCTTCGCCACAACGAAGTAATTTTAATACGGAAGGTCGGCATTTCACTAAGAGATGGAGCTTGTGTCAAAAATAAAATTTTGTGAAACACATCCCCGAAATCTTAAAGATTTCGGGGATGGTAACGCCGAAAAAATAGTTTTGACACAAGCTCAATGGCTTCGCTCTACGAGTTGTAGACCAAATGCCGACCTTCCAAAAAATAAGAGAAGTCTATGTTAGATATAAATCCCGGTTTAATTATTTGGACGATCATCACTTTCATCTTGCTGGTAATCGTTCTCGGAAAATTCGCTTGGAAGCCGCTGCTTCAGGCACTTCATTCCCGCGAACAAGAAATTGCTGATTCGTTAAAGAAGGCGGAAGAAGCAAGAAAAGATTCCGAGCGAATGATGAATGAGAACAAGATTGCAATGGAAAAAGCGAGCACAGAAACTGCACGATTGATAGCAGAAGGTCGTGCAATGGCTGAACAATTGAAGAGCGACATTGTTGCAAAAGCGAACGAGAGCGCAAAGAAAATGCTGGAACAAGCGAAGGATGAGATTACTCGTGAAAAAGAATCTGCAATGTCGCAGCTTCGTTCTGAAGTTGCCGAACTTTCAATTTTAGTTGCAGAAAAGATTCTTGATGAATCGCTTGATGGTGTGAAACAAAAGAAAATGGTTGATAAAGTACTTCAACAATTACAAAAGAACTAATGAGCAATGTACGAGTAGCCACCCGATACGCCTCCGCATTAATGGAGTTGACCAACGAACAAAAGAAATCCAATGCGATCGCAGAAGATTTATTGATCGTGAAGAATGCGATCGATGCTTCGCGGGAATTACGCAATATGCTTGCGAGTCCGGTTGTTGCAAAAGAAAAAAAACAAGCGATCATTCGCGATATCTTCAAGAAAAAGATCAGCGAAGTGGTGATGGGTTATCTGCAAGAGATCGTCGTTAAAGGGCGTGAAAATATTCTTGGCGAAATTCTTGCGCAATATTTTGTACTGCGCGATGTGCAGTTGGGAATTGTACGTGTCAGCGTAAAAACAAGCGTTGAATTTTCTGCAAAGCAAGAAAAAGATCTGGTGAAACAATTAGAAACGATGACGAAGAAAAAAATCGAAATCGCGTTCAGTCTTGATAAGTCAATCAAAGGCGGATTTGTTGCGCGTGTTGGCGATACGGTGTTGGATGGCAGCATTAAGCGCCAATTAGAAATTTTAAAAGTGAAATTATCCGAAGGATCATTCGGGAAACAAGGTTCGTTCAATAATTGATAAGGAACAACAATAATGGCTGAAGTTCGACCTGATGAAATAACTGCGATACTCCGCAAACAATTAGCCGGATACGAAAAAGAAGTTGATGTGTATGATGTTGGTACCGTTCTTCAAGTTGGAGATGGTATTGCGCGCGTGTATGGTCTTTCCAAATGTATGGCTGGTGAACTCATCGAGTTTCCCGGCGAAGTATTTGGAATGGTGCTCAATCTTGAAGAAGATAACGTTGGATGTATTTTGTTCGGTGATGACACAAAAATTAAAGAAGGCGATACCGTAAAGCGTACGAACCGTGTCGCATCAATGCCGGTTGGCGATGCGATGCTTGGTCGCGTTATCAATCCGCTCGGTCAACCTATTGATGGACGCGGTCCGATCAAAACTGATAAGTTTTCACCAATTGAACGTAAAGCTCTCGGCGTTATTCAACGTCAACCGGTAAAACAAGCGTTGCAAACTGGTTTGAAATCCGTTGACGGAATGATTCCAATCGGTCGCGGACAACGACAATTGATTATTGGTGACCGTCAAACAGGAAAAACCGCCGTTGCGCTCGATGCGATTATCAATCAACGATATACGCACACCGAAGAAGCGAAGAAACAAGGTGTGAAACCGGTGTATTGTATTTATGTTGCTGTTGGACAAAAAGGTTCGACTGTTGCGCAGGTTGTTGGAAAATTAGAAGAAGAAGGTGCGATGGGATATACAACGGTTATTGCCGCAAACGCGAGCGATCCGGCACCAATGCAGTTTATCGCTCCATATTCCGGCGCAACGCTTGGTGAATTTTTCCGCGACAACGGACGTGATGCATTGGTAGTGTATGATGATCTTTCAAAACAAGCAGCATCCTATCGTCAAGTTTCATTATTACTTCGCCGTCCACCCGGACGTGAAGCGTATCCCGGTGATGTGTTCTATCTTCACTCACGATTGCTTGAACGCGCATCGAAATTGAGTGACGAAGAGGGTGGCGGAAGTTTAACAGCGTTGCCAATTATTGAAACACAAGCAGGCGACGTATCAGCGTATATTCCGACAAACGTTATCTCTATTACAGACGGTCAGATCTATCTTGAACCGAACTTGTTCAACGCGGGTGTTCGTCCTGCGATCAACGTTGGTATTTCAGTTTCGCGGGTTGGCGGTAATGCACAGATTAAAGCGATGAAAAAAGTTGCAGGTCGTCTGCGTCTTGAACTTGCACAGTATCGTGAATTGGAAGCATTCGCAAAATTCGGTTCTGATCTTGATAAATCGACACAGCAGCAGTTGCGCCGCGGTGCACGTCTTGTAGAATTATTGAAACAAGGACAGTATGTTCCGCTTCCGGTGGAAAAACAAGTTGTGATGATCTATCTCGGAACAAACGGTTTGTTGGATGAACTGCCGGTCAATAAGGTACAGCAATTTGAAAAAGAATTCCTAGAAATGTTCGAAATGAAACATAAAGCAATATTAACTTCGATTGCCGAGAAGAAAGATCTTGCAGATGATGTAGCAAAACAAATCCAATCGATAGCAAAAGATTTTATTTCAACGTTTAAAGCGGTGTAATTTTAATGGCAACCTTACGAGAAATTCGCCAGCGGATCAGCGGCGTTAAAAGTACGCAAAAGATCACCAAAGCAATGAAGATGGTGGCAGCGTCGAAACTTCGGCGTGCAACCGAAGCGATTATTGCTGCGCGCCCGTATGCACGAAAGATGCAGGAATTGCTGTCGCATCTTTCCGGTCAGGTGGATGTAACGAAATATCCGCAATTCGAAGTTCGCGAAGTGAAGTCTGTTGCAATCGTTATCGTAACGGCAGATCGCGGATTGTGCGGTGCATTCAACAGCAACATCATCAAAGCGGCAGTGAATCATATCAACACAAATTACGCGGAGATGAACAAAGCCGGAAAAGTGAAATTGATCTGTGTTGGTAAAAAGGGATTTGATTTTTTCAGCAAACGCAATTACGTAGTTGTATCGAAGCACGTTGGGATTTTCAGTCAAATGAATTTCCATACAGCGAAAACAATAGTTTCGGAAGTTGTTACCGGATTTGTTAAAGGCGATTACGATACGGTCGAGATCATTTCCAATGAATTCAAAAATGCGGTTCAACAAAAATTAACTATTGGACAGTTCTTGCCGGTTGTTCAAACCTCATCCGGTGATAAAAAATTACGTGCGACTGATTATATCTATGAACCAACAAGCGATGAGATCGTTTCAGTACTGATTCCTAAACATTTGAATTTTCACATGTGGCGCGTATTGCTCGACTCAAATGCTGCGGAACAGGGAGCGCGAATGTCGGCAATGGAAAATGCCTCGATCAATGCTCGCGATCTGATTAAAGTATTGCAATTGTATTATAATAAATCACGTCAAGCGGCTATCACCAAAGAACTGCTTGAAATTGTTGCAGGCGCGGAAGCGTTGAAGAAAGCCAGTTAAATATAAATGTTCGAAACACTTACTGAAAAATTAGATAGTGCGTTAAAGAAACTTCGCGGACAGCATCGTATCTCGGAAGAGAACACTGCTGAAGCGTTGAGTGAAGTTCGCCGAGTATTGCTTGATGCCGATGTGAATCTTGGTGTTGTAAAATCGTTCATTGAAAATGTTCAGAAAAAAGCTGTTGGTCAAGAAGTTGTATCAAGCGTTGCGCCGGGACAATTGATAATCAAGATCATCTATGATGAACTTGTAACATTGATGGGAAGTGAAAAAGCGGAGATCAATCTTTCTTCCGAAATTCCAACTGTCATTATGGTTGCCGGTCTGCAAGGATCTGGTAAAACGACATTCGCCGGAAAACTTGCGAACTATTTAAAAACAAAAGGAAGGCAACCGTTACTGGTTGCGGCGGATACGTATCGTCCAGCCGCTATCGATCAGTTGATCTCGCTTGGAGAACAGATTCAAGTTCCTGTGTTTAGCAGCCGAACTGATTCAGCACTTTCAATCGCAAAAAAAGCAATTCCGTATGCAAAAGAAAATGCCCGTGATGTAGTTATTATAGATACAGCAGGCCGGTTGGCGATTGATGAAGTGATGATGCAAGAGGTGGCGGATATCAAGTCCGCTGTGAAACCGCACGAGATTCTGTTCGTTGTCGATTCAATGATCGGTCAGGATGCAGTCAATACGGCGAAAGCATTTCACGATCGGTTGAATTACGATGGAGTTGTTCTAACAAAACTTGACGGTGATACCCGCGGCGGTGCGGCACTTTCTATTCGCAGCATTGTCGGCAAACCGATAAAGTTTGTTGGTGTCGGCGAAAAGATGGATGCGCTGGAACAATTCTATCCCGAACGAATGGCATCGCGTATTCTCGGAATGGGTGATATTGTTTCACTGGTTGAAAAAGCACAGCAGACATTTGACCAGAAGCAGGCAGAGAAATTACAAGAGAAGATCGTCAAATCGCAGTTTACGCTTCAGGATTTTTATGAGCAGCTGCAGCAAATCAAGAAAATGGGTCCGCTTTCTCAAGTAATGTCGATGATTCCCGGTGCGAACAAGCTCGGAAATATGAATGACGTTGATGAGAAAGAATTGAAATATGTTGAAGCGATCATTCTTTCAATGACGAAAGGTGAACGAGAGAATCCGAATATCTTAAATGGTTCGCGGAGAAAAAGAATTGCGAACGGCAGCGGAACAACGATTCAGGAAGTAAATAAATTGTTGACTCAGTTTACTGAAATGCAAAAAATGATGCGAAACTTTTCCAAAGGAAAAAGTTTTGCAAAGATGATGGGTCAGCGGTTGGGACGATAGAATTGTAAATCAAAAGGTACCATAAACTAATCAGCAGTAATAAAGGAGTAACACAGTGGCAGTAAAAATCAGATTACAACGCGGCGGTAAAAAGAAACAACCGATTTACCGTATCGTAGCGGCAGATTCACGCTATAAACGCGACGGACGTTTCTTAGAAAGACTCGGACAATATAATCCAAGCACCGATCCGATAACGATCACTCTTAAAGAAGGTCGTGTGATGTACTGGCTTGGTGTCGGCGCAACGCCAACCGATACGGTAAAGAATTTGCTCAGCCGTAAAGGGATTATGCTAAAATGGACGCTGAAGAAAAAAGGAAAAGATGAAGCAACCATCAACGCTGAATTTGAAAAATGGTCAGCGATGCAGCCGTTGAAACGCGAGAAAGAAATCGCCAAAAAAACACGACGCAAAGCGGTGAAGAAAAAAGCATCTGCTCCGGCTGCGAAAGAAACACCGGCGGCATAGTTTTATCAGATAGAAACATCGTTGATACTTCGTCTTCTTACAACTAATACAGGAGGAAGCTATGCGTGAATTTCTTGAATATATTGCCAAACAACTTGTTGATAATCCGGATGCGGTTCTTATCACCGAAGAGGAAAAGGATAACAAGATCATTTTTAAGATCAAAGTTGCTCAGAGTGATATCGGTAAGATCATCGGTAAACAAGGACGCACAGCGCAGTCAATGAGAGTATTGTTGAGTGCTGTTGCGGCAAAATTAGGGAAAAGGGCGTTGTTAGAAGTTGAAGACTAGTGCAGTGACGAAGAAACTTCGCGCGATCGCAAAACTGAGGAAAGTGTTTGGCTTGCGCGGAGAGTTTAAAATCGATTCGTACTCTCGCACTGCGGAAGAGTTTGAAACGGTTGACGATGTGGTGATGGGAATGAACGAACATTCTACTGTTCCGTGTATGATAGAATCAGTGAAGAAACGTGGCGAAGAGATCTGTCTTAAGTTAGTGGGTGTTGATGATAAAACTGCAGCCGATATGCTGCGCGGACAATTTCTCTTTGTGGAAGAATCGAAACGAAAAAAACTTTCCGACAAACAATTCTTCATTGACGAATTGATTGGATGCTCGGTGGTTGATGAACGTGGGATAGTACTGGGAGTTTTGGGCAGCATTGAAACATCTCCTGCTCACACTTTTTATATTGTGCGGACGGCAACCGGCGAAGTGATGTTACCGGCAGTTCCGGAATTTATTGTGAAGATTGAAATAGAAAAGAAAAAAATCGTTGTTCGTCCGCCGGAAGGAATGTTTACCGGCGAAATGTTGTGATTGAAATGTGAGTATGAGAATAGATATTATTTCTGCCGTTCCACAACTGCTTGCATCTCCGTTGAACGAAAGTATTTTGAAACGGGCACAGCAAAAACAACTTGCGGAGATCATCGTTCACGATCTGCGGTCATACGCTCACGATAAGCATAAGATCATTGATCTTCCTCCGTATGGAGGGGGCGCAGGAATGATTCTGAAACCGGAACCGATCTTTGAATGTATCGAGAAACTTCAATCAGAGCGTTCGTACGATGAGATCATCTATGTAACGGCAGATGGTGATCGGTTCGATCAAAAAATGGCGAATATATTGTCACTTAAAAAAAATCTGATCATTCTTTGCGGACATTATAAAGGAATCGATCAGCGGGTGCGCGAAACACTGATCACCAAAGAAATATCGATCGGTGATTATGTGTTGACCGGCGGAGAACTTGCAGCGATGGTTATCACCGATGCAATAGTGAGGTTGATCCCGGGTGTCATCGGCGATGGAGAATCGGCATTGACCGATTCGTTTCAGGATGGATTGCTTGATGCACCAAGTTATACGCGACCTGAAGATTTTCGCGGGATGAAAGTTCCCGAAGTATTGCTCGGTGGAAATCATAAAGAAGTGTCGAAGTGGAAAGATCAGCAGCGAAAATCAAAGACGGAACAACGAAGAAAAGATTTGTTGTAGTAAAAAAACCTTCCAAGTCTTACAGACTTGGAAGGTTTGTAGACTTGAGAAATTAAATACAGTATTCAATCATCGTTCCGAAACAACGGAACAAAAATAAACGAGGTAGTTATGGACAAAATAAAATTAGTGGAAGCAGCTTTCGTTAAATCAGATCTTCCGGAATTTAAGGTTGGTGATGTGCTGAATGTTCACGTTCGCGTAGTTGAAGGTGAAAAGGAACGTATCCAGCAATATCAGGGAATCGTTATCGGTCGGCGCGGTGAAGGAATGGGCGCAACGTTCACCGTTCGTAAAGTTTCCGACGGTGTTGGTGTTGAAAGAATTTTCCCGCTGCATTCTCCCCGTATTGCAAAAATTGAAAAAATAAAACAAGGTCAAACACGCCGCGCGAAACTTTATTACCTGCGTGGTATGGCTGCAAAACAGATCCGACAAAAAACCGGTTCGAATCAATGAGTTCACCGATTCGTACCAGCCCGACATCGGTCTGGCGGGTTGGCGGATTGCGTGATCTGTTTACTCAACCGCTGTATCGAACACTCAAAAGTTCCCCCGATAAATCGGGGGAACTTTTGTTTGATACCCCGGCCGTACATTTCGATGCGCTCATGAGCAATGAGATGGATGCTGCATTCACGACACCGATTGATTATGCACTGAATAGTTCAGGAATGATCTTGTATCCGAATATTGGTGTTTCATCCACAGGATACAGTAATGTTGCCCGGCTTTATCTTCGGAAAAATCTTCAGCAAATAACAACGTTAGCGGTCGGCATTGTCTCGACTACCGATGTTGCTCTGACTCGCATCATACTCGGCGAGAAATATAATTCTGAACCGACCATCGTTCCGTTGATTGGTTCAGTTGACGAGATGCTGGCGAAAGCTGATTGTGCACTCGTAACAGGAGAAACTCTGCTCACACTACAATCCGAATTTCCATTCATCGATATTGTGGATGAATGGTCGGATATTACCGAACTGCCATTCGTCCATTCATTTTGCATTGCTCGAAATGAAAAATATTCGAAAGAAATACAAGCAGTGTTGTTGTCATCCATAGATGCGGGGCGAACGTCTATCGGATCGATTGCAAATGAGATCGCCGCCGAAACGAACCGTTCATCTGATCTAATTCAAAATTATCTTTCACATTTTTCATACGGATTCGATGAACTATCCAAAACCTCTCTTGAAGAATTTTTTCGGATGGCATTCTATTATGGAATGTTGGCAGATATACCGGAAATTACGATTGCAGAATAATAAACGTTAGGAATCACATTTGATTAGGTAAGAAGATTAATCAAATTGCTTTATAGGTGAGGAGAAGTCGGTCAGTAACTACTTCACTTTCCAAGGATTTTCCTTTGAGTTGGAATCTCCTTAGCATTGATCTCCCACAATTAACAAAGATTTCTTGATTAAATAATTTAGAAGGGATATTCAAGTCAACCACATGATTTCCAGATTTTTTATGTCCATCAATGCTTAAGACAACTTTAACACCTTTAGATTTCGCTTTCTCGATTTCAGAAAATAAATCCTCTAATTTAAATTCTTGTGCCCCATATAGTATTGATTGACTATCAGAATATGGAGGATCACAATACACCAGATCACCATGTTTTGCTTCTAAAAAAGCTTGTTTGTAATCGAGTAATGCAAAATCGACATTCTTTAATCTTTCCTTCCATTCCTCAACACGACGGATAAATCCTTTTGCAGAAATCGGAGTATGAACCCCACAAGGTGTAGACATATAACCATCTGCTTTGCGGAAACGAATTATTCCACCATAGCAAGCACGACTTAAAAAAAGAAAATCAGGACCATTAGATATTTTGTTGTATGAAGTCCTAATACTTTCATATACTTCTTCTTTTGTTTCCTTCCCAATTCTATTTCTTCTTACTGCATACCATTCTATGAGTTGTTTAGGGTTTTCTTTAAGTGCAGCCCAAATTTCCATTAATGGTGCGAATGTATCAGAACCTAATCCATTGTGTGGGGCAACAGTTGCCATAATTGCGCCACTTCCTAAAAACGGCTCAAAATATCTTTTATAGTCAGTTGGAAAATATCGTGTTATTTCTGCAGCAAATCTTTGTTTATTACCCACCCATTTAAGTAATTGCGATTTAGGTGGGTAATAGGTTGCAAATTTATTTTCTAGCGTTAATTGCATTATTCACTTCATTTATTAAATAGTTTAATATACAACCCCATGTGCTAATATCCAAATTTGGGATATGCTATTTTCGGATATATTTTACAGTATGAAAAAATCATTAAACACAAAAGAAACTAAGATTTTTTTGGAAATGCTTTATCAACTTAGAGTATCAAATAATCTGCGTCAATCAGACCTTGCAAAATTACTTAAAGTGCCGCAATCTTTCATCAGCAAAATTGAAAGTGGTGAACGGAGAATTGATATTATTGAACTGAGAACCATTCTATCACTTCTTAAAACAAACTTAACTGAATTCACAAGAGAACTGGAAAAGAGAATCAATGAAAGCGGAAAGTAAATTTCTAAACCAGCCTTTAGAATTTTGGGCAAATATAAAACTAATAAGTCAAAAAGCGGGATACACAGAAAGAAAAAAATCAAGAATCAAAGTTCCCACCATTGATGAAATTGTCCAAATGTATGTTGAATTAAATCTTAACTCTGATAAGATTATTATTAATGGCATCCCTACTCAATTTGCAGTTCTAATGATTGAATATTTTCAATATAGGGCAGATATTCTAAATAATTTTGTTGAGCCCAATTTGATGGATATGAAAGAAGCAAAGAAACTTTTTTTTCAATTA
>JANONI010000220.1:0-13008 GCA_031420755.1 Bacteroidota bacterium
GTTCCGGAATTGGAACATGAACGGATGTCAATGAAGGACTGATATATTGTGCCATTGGAGTATCGTCAAACCCACAAACTGAAATATCAGATGGCACTCTAAATCCTTCCTCCCGTATCGCTTTAATGGCTCCAATTGCCATAGAATCATTGAAAGCAAAAATTGCCGTAGGAACACTCTTGAGTTTGATAATTTCTTTAACCGATTCATATCCGGACATCTGAGTAAAGTTTCCCTCAAACTCTAACGATTTGTTTGGAACTAAACCTCTCTCGATAAATGCGGTTCGATATCCTCGTAAACGTTCTTGAGATTCAATATTACTTTGACCTCCCGTAATCACCGCAATTCGTTTATGACCTTGATCAATTAAATAATTGGTCATCTCCTTCGCACCACCAAATCCATCTGTCATTATAGTATCAAAATGAGGATTACTCGTTCTGCAATTCAATAAAACAACGGGTAAACTTTTAGGAAGGTTTGCAAGGAGAATTTCAGAATCAACACGCGGAGACATAACAACAAGTGCATCAACACGTCCTCGCATAAAACGCAATGCCGCTTCAATTTCTTTTGGATCGTTATGAGAACTAGAGACAATTAAATGATATCCTTGAGACTGAACTGCGTTATCTGCACCTCTAATAATTTCAGAAAAGAATTCACCATGAAGATCGGGAAGTAAAAGACCGATCGCTTCGGTTCGTTTCATAATCAATCCGCGCGCGGCAGGATTTGGAGTATATTTAAGCTTGTGAGCAACCTCCATCACGCGTTCACGTGTTATTTTTTTCACCTTATCGCTTCCGTTAATGACTCGCGATACAGTGGCAATTGAAACTCCAGCTTTCTTCGCCACATCTATGATATTAAACGGCATAGTAATTCCGGACTGGAAGTAGCACTGGTGGATGGAAAATGTAAACGTTTACATTAATTGTTTAAATATTAACTTTTTTTCATTGTAGAGTCAAGTACTATTTTTTTTATTCTTGCAAGTAACAATCTAATCAGGTTTTTACGTATTTTATTCACATAGCATTATGGTGACAATGTAGATTTTAAGAAATTCAATAAACGTTTTACACAACATATTTCGCAGCCATTATGAAAGTTTTAATTATAATCACCTCGTTTACTCTTTTCATTGTGCAGTCAATTTTTTCACAAGACACTAATCAACTGAAAAGCCCTTATCATACCAGTTGGACTGTTGATGGATTAATAATTGGTACGTCTGTTGTTGTTGCTTTTACAGCATCAGCAATTGATGACGGCTTGCAAGGTTTAACAATTGCTGAAATTAATTCTTTATCAAAGAATGATATTAACCCAATAGACAGGCTCACAGCAGGTTTTTATTCAAAAGAACAATCCACCGTAAGTGATATCCTTGTTGGAGCATCAATCGTTTCTCCTTTGCTTTTAATGTTCGATAAAAATATTCGTCAGGATGCCATTATGATTGCCGGTATGTATTTGGAAACAATGGTATTTGCAACCTTTACACCATTATATGGAAAAGGCGGAGCTAAAAGAATTAGACCCTACGTGTATGGAGTGAATACACCGCTTTCAGAGAAACAAAGTAGTGATGCCCGACGTTCTTTTTTTTCCGGTCACGCAACTTCTGCATTTGCAACGAGCATGTTTTTTGCAAATGTATATTTAGATTATTATCCGAATTCTCAATACAAAAAATATGTCTGGTATGGCTCTATTGGACTCGCGTCAACAGTCTCTATATTAAGAGTAAGTTCGGGTGAACATTTTATTAGTGATATTATTGTAGGGGCAGCCGTGGGAAGTACGATAGGTTACCTGATTCCTTTTCTACATCGTAGTCAATCTGAAGATTTTTCTTTGTTGCCGCACCTATCTCCTCAATTCAGAGGATTTACATTCTCATTACGTTTAAAATAAAAAGAGGCGAATCTACATTCGCCTCTTTATTTTTCTTTTAATGTCTGCCGCCACCTGGGTTACCATGGCCACCGTGTCCTCGAGGACCTCCTCTATGACCAGCGTTATTCCAAAACTTAACTACCCATGCATCAAAAAGTGCCAGCTGTTCAGTTGTAAGAATTGATCGAACAGATGTAATAAATTGATCGCGTGCAGCTTTCACTAATTCGCGTGCCTGAATTTTGGTGATAAGTGAATCTTTAACTTGCTGACGAATATTTTTCAGCGTTGCAAATAAAGTAGCTCCATATACTTTTACGCTGTCGAACTGTTCAGCAGTTAACCGTAAACGAAATTTTAACGAACCCAACATGCGACCATTGCGTAAGGAATCGTGACGAACCGAATCCGTATTCGTTGTAACAACAATTCCGTCCACTGTTTCTACCGCCATTTTTAGCATAGATGTTTCACTGAATTCTACAGCAGATGAAGATGCAGCGGCTGTGTCTGTCGGATTGCTATTATCGCAACCAACAAGCAGCAATGCAAATAGCACAACAGCAAATATTTTTTTCATAGATAAATCCCCGAATAAATTGTGAATGAGTAAGTAAGTGAGTGAATTTTGTATGAATGATCTGAAGTTGAACCATTCACTTCTACACTTCTTACTTACAATGGACGTGCCAGATATTTTTAGCTTTTTCTTTGTGTTTTAGAACTTTAAATATTCTCTTGTGCATACTTTGCATATTAAGCGCAAATTATGCGCAAAAAAAAATCCTTAAAATGTTATTTGATTAAATAAACTATATTTGTACGTTCAAATAATCTAAGGGGCATAAAATTATATGAAATATGTATTTCTATTTTTGATTTTAAGTTTCGATTTCACAAATGCGCAAACTGATACCACCATTCCCAATGATGTATTTCCTTTAATTGCCGGTCATCGTTTTGAGTATACGGGATATTTCACGATTCAGGATACTGAAATCCCGGTAACAGGAACAAGTGCGTTCTATAATACTTCATGGACGGTTGTTTCATCAAATATCCCGTTATCAGCTATTTTTGGTCCGTTGGCAGCAGTTATTGCCTCAACACCAAATGGGAAAACAAATGCAGCGTTCGTTTCAGATACAACATTGGTTACACCGCCATCAACTAAAAAATTTATTCCGGTAATGGCGTATTACGATTCAACCACCGCAGATTATTACTATCTAACAAATTTTGGATTATTCTTTCGCTCATTGCGTGTAAAAGATTCATCTAATGCTGCGGATGTCCGTAAAGATTCATTGCGGTTCATCAAACTTGCATCTCCAAAAGCAGGGATTGGGGGAATATTCACATCCTTTGAAGAGAACTTTGTCAGTTACGCCAATCCATCTGCGCCGACAACGATCAACTTAGCGATCAGGGGCAAATGGGAAAGCAAAACGGATGTTACAGTTAATGGGAAAACCTTTTCCTCATACTATCTTATTATTTTACGTACTGTAAAAGTTGGAACAGCGGTTGTATCTACAGGTGTTACAGCAAAAATCTGGCTTGCAAAAGGAGTCGGTCCGGTAAAAATGTTTCTTGCAGGAGATGCAGAAAACAATGGACACTTCAGAGAATTAAAGGAAACAAACTTTCCTACAACTGTTGTTGAGCGAAAATCTTCCGATAAATTTCCGGCTACTTTTCGTTTAGAGCAAAACTATCCAAATCCGTTCAATCCAGAAACGAGGATCGAATATCATCTAACAAACAATGAATTTGTTACACTGAAAGTATTTGATGTTCTTGGAAAAGAAATCGCCACTCTTGTCGATGGAGATCAAACTAAAGGAAGTTATGTTGCAACATTTTCCACCTCTGATGGAAATGCTTCAAATCTTTCAAGCGGATTATATTTTTATCAACTCAAAGCGGGAAGAAATGTCGAGACAAGAAAAATGGTGTTGATGAGATAGAATTAGCAATCGGATTGCTTTGAAAACTGTCGTTTATTTGGCATCTGCTTAACACAAACGCCTTCTCAAATTAAATTGAGAAGGCGTTTTCCATTTTCTTTGTACTTCAAAATTCTATAATGCCTTGCGGGCATAGGAATCCAACACTTTTCTTATAACTCGTTTATATGTTGTTTTATTTTTTTCTTGGCGAGTGTTTTGTAATATTCTAAACTGGATTTTTCCACTTCCACAGTAACAGAAACTTCAGGGTTTTGCAATACCAATTCAGATGGTCTTGGTAAAAAATCTTCTACTACCTTAAACTCTATCGGTTCATCGCTATATTTTATTTTTCTATTCATAAATTTCTTGTAACTACTCAGAAGCGTGTCATGTTCGTTGCTCTATGCGCTATGATTGCATCCAACAACAACATGTCCGACGCAAAGTGTTACGTATATATGCTTCGCATTCTTTGGAAAGGACTCCCTTGCAGATAATATCACGCACTCTAAATTTTTGTTCCACAACAACTCCGTTAGGAGTTGTATGTTTGTAACATAATCCATACCGCAATATGTCAGAACACCGTAGGTGTTCAACTCCTACGGTGTTGGATTATGTATCGCGTTGTGTTGTTACAAACATTTGACACCTACGGTGTCGTTTCTACTCTATTGGTAGTTTTTCTGTGGTTACCGCGAAAAGTGTTTTTATGCGAAGCATACTTCGTATCGGTAATCATTACACTGAGGAGTTACCAATAAACAAGATTTACTCGTGCGCTTCTAGCCATCGTTCAGCATCAATCGCTGCCATACATCCGCTGCCGGCAGCAGTAACTGCTTGGCGATAATAATGATCGGCAACATCGCCGGCTGCAAATACTCCTTCAATATTTGTTTTTGTGGAACCTGCCTGCACTTTCAAATATCCTGTCTCGTGCATATCAAGAAGACCGTTGAATATTTCTGTGTTCGGCGTGTGTCCGATTGCCAGAAAAAGACCGTCCGCTTTTACTTCTTTCACTTCGCTCGTTTTCACGTTTTTTAATTTCAGTCCGGTCATTCTCTTTTTGTTATTCTCAACTGTCCCAAGCACCTCTTCAACAACCGAGTTCCATTCTACAGAAACTTTTGGGTTATTCAACACACGATCTTGCATTACTTTTGAAGCACGGAATTCTTCACGCCGATGAACAAGCGTCAACTTCGATACGAACTTCGTCAAGAAACTCGCTTCTTCCATTGCAGTATCGCCGCCGCCAACAACATACACTTCTTGATTGCGGAAGAAGAATCCGTCGCACGTAGCGCAGGCAGAAACTCCATAACCGGAAAATTCTTTTTCAGAGGGAATGCCAAGCCATTTTGCCGAAGCACCGGTAGAGACAATCACTGAATCAGCAGTATATAATTCTTCATCAACCCATACTTTGAATGGACGTTCTGAAAAATCTACCTTTGTAACAATTTTGAATTGTGATTCCGCACCAAATCGTTGTGCTTGCTTTCGCATTACATCCATCAATTCGGGACCTTGAATTCCATGCTCGAAGCCGGGATAATTTTCAACTTCTGTTGTAATTGTTAATTGACCGCCCGGTTGAATTCCTTCAAATATCAACGGAGCAAGATTTGCTCTGCTTGCATAAATTGCTGCTGTAAGTCCGGCTGGACCGGAACCGATAATGATTACTTTGCGATGATTAGTAGACATATTTTTCTGATTTAATGGATGGTAATTTATGGGCATCTCTAAAAACTTCAAAAAGTATCTGTGAAAATCTGTTTCTTCCGTGTTTTTCTGTGGTCTATGCTTTTTAAAATTGATTTTTAGAGATGCCCTTATTTTTTAACATTATCTAAAACAATCTTTGCATTGCGAATAATTCCCTCGCGCTTTGTCCTTTTGATCGGAGAATTTTTGAAGCGTTTTGAGAACTCTTCCTGTGAAATATTCATCAAATCTCTGAATGATGGATTTATATTTTCAACTCGTGGTGAAAATTCATTATGCTCTGTCGGTTGTTGAAATTTGTTCCAAGGACAAACATCCTGACAAATATCGCAGCCGTAGATCCATTGATCAAATTTTTTTCCCAGCACGGCAGCAATTTCGCCGCAATGTTCAATGGTTAAATACGATATGCATTTGTTACTATCAACAACATACGGTTCATGAATCGCATCCGTCGGACAAGCATCCATACAAGCCGTGCAGGTTCCGCAAAAATCTTCAATCGGAGAATCGTAATCAAGCTTTTCTGATGTTATAATTTCCCCAAGAAAAACCCACGAACCATATTCTTTAGTGATAAGATTTGTATGTTTTCCCTGCCAGCCAAGACCTGCACGTGAAGCCCATACTTTGTCCATCATCGGACCGGTGTCAACGTAATAACGATTCTCTGATTCAGGAACTAATTGTTTGATGCACTCAGCCAGCGTTTCGATTCTTTTTGTTACGTGAATATGATAATCATCTCCCCAAGCATACCGAGATATTTTTCCTCTACGAGGTCGTAGACCTTCATCCGATTCTGGAGAATGCTCTATTGATGTAAAATAATTTATTGCAACACTAATGACAGATTGTGCATTCGGAACAATTTTTTTCGGATCTATTCTTTTATCAACATTTTTTTTCATCCACTGCATTGAAGCGTGATATCCGCGGTTAAGCCATTCTTTTAAACGATCACCCTCCGCGCCCAATATTTCGGCTTTTGCAATACCGACTTTTGCAAAACCAAGTTCTAATGCTTTGGATTTTATTTGTTCGGTTAACGTCATTGAATCATTTGTTCATTGTATCATCGGTTCATTAAAATGCATAAATGGATCAATGATTCAATGAATCAATATTTATTAACACTTTTCCATTCTTCACTTCTGTTTCAAATACTTTCACTCTCCCGCCTGCCCCTTCGGGGCTGGCATTCGTTGAAATCCCTGTGCGCACGTCATACGCCCAGCCATGCATCGGGCAGGTAATAATTCCATTTTCAAACATTCCGTCGTGAAGTTTTTGGAATTTTTGATGAGGGCACATATTTGATATTGCACAAATTTTTCCTTCAACATTGAAAAGAGCAATTTCAATTCCATCGGCAATAACTTTTTTGCCATGGTGTTCTTTTACTTCTTCAATATTGCAAACAAAATATTCAAGCATTTTTAATGAACACAGAAACGCTGAAGTGTAGCGTTACAACATATTCTTAGCGTCTTCGCGCCTTTGCGGTTAAAAAATAAATTTTTCTTTTATCGAATATCCTTTTTCAGTTTTTTGTAGTGTCACTGCAATAGTTTCAGGATCGTGTTCAAAAAATAATATCCATCCTTCTTTTTCAGCCAGAGGAATAATGCGTTTCTTTTCCTCCATTGTTACCAACGGTCGAAGATCGTATCCCATAATATATGGAAACGGTATATGCGAAGTGGTTGGAATAAGATCGCAGCAAAACAATAATGTATTTTTTCCATCAGTTATTTTGGGAAGCTGTTGGGTCACTGTGTGACCATTACAGACAACGACAGAAATCCCCGGAAATATTTCCTGTTCACCTTCAACAAATTGAAATTTATTTTTTTCGTGCAATAGTTGAAAATCATCGTTCATAAAACTCGCACGATCTCGGTCTGTTGGATTCTGCGATAATTCCCAATGAGCTTTCTGCACATAATGCGTAGCGTTGGGAAATGTCAATTCCAATTTACCCTGCTCCGAAGGAGTCCTTCGTGACCTGCCGTCAGGCATGGCATTTACAAACTTTGTGCTTCCGCCACAGTGGTCAAAATGTAAATGCGTAAGAATAACATCGGTTACTTCTTCCGGTTTCACTCCTGCTTTCGCAAGAGATTCTTCCAACGAATACTTCGAATTATCAAGACGATAAATATTTTTCAGTTTATCATTCCATTTAGAACCGTTTCCGGTGTCGACAAGGATTATTTTCCCTTCACCGCGAATGAGAAGACATCGCGCTGCAAGAGTAATCCTCATTCGTTCATCCGGAGGATTTGATTTCGACCAGAATACCCACGGAACAACACCAAACATTGCACCGCCATCAAGCGCAAAGCGTCCGGTTTCGATTGAGGTAAGTTCGTAGTTTCCAATGTTCATAGAAATTCCTAAAATAAAAAGGTCGATCCAATATATGAACCGACCTTCAAAAAAACATCAATTGAAAATATTATTTTCTGAACCGTGAGTTCGATGCGCTTAATTCAGCAAACGCGCGTTCGGGATGAATTTCCTTTGCGCGAACAAAAAGAACTTCTTCGGTTTCAGGAAGATTCGGATCGGGAACACAGCAATCAACGGGGCAAACCGCAGCGCATTGTTCTTGATCGAAGTGACCGACACATTCAGTGCATTTTTCAGGAACGATATAATACAAATCATTCGAGATCGCATCAACTTTTTGTCCTTTTAAATCATATTGAGCACCGCCTGCGTAAATGGCAGTGTTCGGACATTCCGGTTCACATGCGCCGCAATTGATACATTCTTCAGTTATAAATGTTGCCATAATTTTTCTCCTAACGAATTAATAATTTATCTATGAAATAATAATAAAAACTTCTTCTAAACTCAATAAGCGAATGCAGCAGACACAATTATCTTGTTTCGACAACGCTTCAACAATTTACAGATATTTTTTCTCAAGAATCGTGCCATTTCCATCAAAAATATACAACAATGGCGCGCCAGTCGGGATATTTAACTCTAAAACCTGTTCTTTTGTGAGATTATCTAAATGCATAACAATTGAACGAAGGCTGTTTCCGTGTGCCGCAACGATGATATTTTTCCCATTTTTGATTTCGGGAAAGATATTTTTCTCCCAATAAGGAAGTGTGCGTGCAGCGGTATCTTTTAAACTTTCACTTTTTCCTTCCGGATTCTGTTCAGTCTTGTCGGTTGGCGGCGGGATGTCGTAACTGCGTCGCCAGATTTTTACTTGTTCATCGCCGTATTTAAGCGCAGTTTCTGCTTTATTAAGTCCTTGCAGTGCTCCGTAATGTCGCTCGTTCAACGCTTCATCAAATTCCGTTGGAATATTTTCCTGACCGCTCGCTTGAAGAATAAATTTCAGCGTGTTGTTTGCTCGTTGAAGTTTTGATGTGAACGCTTTATCGAATTTAAATGCCTTAAGTTTTTCTCCGGCAGCTTTTGCTTCCTGTTCTCCTTTAGGAGAGAGTGGAACATCAACCCAGCCGGTAAAACGATTTTCAAGATTCCATTGCGATTCGCCGTGGCGAATTAAAATGACATTTGGCATAATTTAAATCCCTTTAAGATACTGAATATCTATTCTTGTTATACTTGAAATAAATATTTCATTTGTCTTGAAAAATTCTGGAAGAAAAAATGGTGAAACGGTAGGAAGACGCTTTAAATGATAAATAAGAATATTTGTATCTACACGTACTTCATTTAATCTTACGATCCCATTCCTTACGAATTTTTCTTTGATACTTAACGGGATCTATATTTTTGTCTGCCCACAATCCTCTCGTTCGTTCAAGAATAGAATAATCTTTTTCTTGCTTCGTTTTTGACGGAATTTCAATAGTGATTGATCTTTCATCCATCTTTAACAAATTTTTTCGAGGTAAAATTACCGTAGCCATATTTTTGCTCCTTTTCTACTTCAAGATACTTAAAAATATTTTCGTCTTCAACCTCACTTCACGTTAAAATATTTTGCTTCCGGATGGTGCGCAATAATTGCATCGGTTGATTGTTCGGGTTCGAGCATGAATTCTTCGGTTAAATGTACTCCAATTTGTTCGGGATGCAAGAGTTCAAATAATTTTGTATGATCTTCAAGATTTGGACACGCCGGATAACCAAAACTGTACCGCGAGCCCTGGTATCCCTGACTGAATAATCGCTTTATCTCTTTCGCATCTTTTCCTGCAATACCTAATTCTTCGCGAATTTTTTTGTGCATTAATTCAGCAAGTGCTTCCGCAGTTTCAACACTTAATCCATGGAAATAGAGATACTCTTTATAATTATTTGCCGCAAACAATTTTGCGGAATGTTCAGATGCTTTCTTTCCCATCGTTACCATGTGGAAAGAAACCACATCAATCTTGCCTGAATGTTTCGGCGCAAAATAATCTGAAAGACATAAAAAGCGATCATCATTTTGCCTCGGAAATGTGAATCGCATTCTCTCGGTTTTCAAATCTTCATTATAGATAATGAGATCATTTCCTGCTGATTGGCAAGGAAAATATCCATAGACAACTTTCGGTTCCAGTAATTGTTCGTCTTTTGCCTGTTTCTTCAGTCGTTCAAGATCAGGTCGAACTTTCTCATCCACTTCTTTGCGGTATTCTTCTTCGCTTCGTTTTCCTTTTCGCACCTGCCACTGACCTTTGATCAGTGCAGACTCGTTGATATATTCAAATAATTCATCAAGAGAAATATTTTCGACTACACGTGTTCCCCAAAACGGAGATTTTGGAATTGGAACATCTGTAGAAATTTTAGATCGAACATTATTATCCGGATTCTCTCGTAATGCAGCGGCAATTTTTGCTTCCGAACCTGTCAATAATTCTTCTCCATCTTCATCGAAAATTACCGGCGCTTTTGGCGTTGAAGCAAAACTTTCAATTCCTTTTGTCTTTAATTGCTCCATAAAACGAAGACCATCGAATGCATCCGATGCATACACCACTGTTCCTTTATACAACGAACGAAGATCTTGTTCAACAAATCGGCGAGTTAATGCAGCACCGCCAAGGACAACGGGCGGTGTGAGTCCACGCTCATTCATCACTTCAAGATTTTCTTTCATAATTGCGGTGGACTTTACCAACAATCCGCTCATTCCAATGGCATCAGGTTTATACTCTTCCCACGCTTTTAAAATATTCTCCAATGGTTGTTTTATTCCAAGATTGTAAACTTTATAACCGTTGTTCGTGAGAATGATATCGACAAGATTTTTCCCGATATCGTGAACATCGCCTTTAACGGTTGCAATAACCATTGAACCTTTATTCGTTGCATCGCTCTTCTCCATGAATTTTTCAAGATGAGAGACGGCAGTTTTCATCGTTTCGGCAGATTGCAGAACGAACGGCAATTGCATCTCACCTCGTCCGAACAAATCGCCGACAACCTTCATTCCACCAAGTAAAATTTCATTGATAATGTGAAGCGGCGAATATTTTTTCATCGCTTCATCAAGGTCAGTTGTAATATCTTGTCGATCTCCGTCAATGATTCTATTCTTAAGAATTTCTTCTATCGTTCCAGCTCTTTCCTTTTTCTCTGCCTTCATATCCGACTTTTTATCAGCGTAGAATGCCATCAACTCGGTAAGAGGATCGTACACACATTGTTCGCCCTCAAATTTTCTCTCATCGAAAATCAACTGTTTACATAATTCCCTTCCGCGATCATCAATTTTATAAAGCGGCTTTATCTTTTGTGCATTCACAATCGCTTGTGAAAGACCTGCCTCAATTGCGTAATGCAGAAACACCGAATTAAGATCGTGACGGATATGTGGTGAAAGACCGAACGAAATATTGCTGACACCGAGAACAAATCCAACTTCAGGCAATTCTTTTTTGATCATTTTGATCGCTTCGATCGTTTCAATTCCTGCTTTACGAAATTCTTCGTCACCAGAACCAAGAGTGAATGTGAGCGTATCAAAAATAATGTCGCTTGGTTTCATTCCATATTTATTAACAGCGATATCGTAAATTCGTTTTGCAATCTCCAATTTATCGTTTGCAGTTTTTGCCATTCCACGTTCGTCAATGGTTAATGCAACTACAGCAGCACCGAATTTTTTGCACAGCGGAATGATTTTTTCAATCCGTTCTTCACCATCTTCAAGATTGATTGAATTGACAATCGCTTTCCCGGCGCATAATTCCAACGCTGCTTCAATCACCGGCGCTTCGGTTGAATCAATCACCAACGGCAACGGAACTTGTGTATTGAGACGCGAAACAAATTCTTTCATATCTCTCACTTCATCGCGACCAACGTATGCAACACAGACATCAAGAACATGCGCTCCTTCTTTCATTGCCTCTTTTGCCATCGTCACCATTCCGTCGTAATCCTCCGCCTGAAGCAAATCACGGAATTTCTTAGAACCGTTCGCATTTGTCCGCTCACCAACAATCAACGGTGCGGGTTCCATTTCCATCGTAACGCTGGAATATAAACTTGAAACGGATGGCTGCGTTTCAATATTTCTTTTCGTAGGAGTGAGTCCGCTAAAAGCATGAACAACTGCTTTTAAATGTTCAGGACGAGTACCGCAGCAACCGCCGACAACACTAACACCAAAATCATTTACAAAATGCGAAAGCCACTTAACCATCTCGTCAGGTGAAAGATGATAATGTGCAACACCGCCAACATTTTCGGGGAGTCCTGCGTTTGGAATACACGAAACTGGAATACGGGAATTTTGTGTGAGATAACGAATATGCTCCGACATTTCTTTAGGACCGGTTGCACAATTCATTCCGATCACAGAAATATCATACGGCTCCAACGCTGTAAGTGCAGCTGCAACTTCTGTTCCCATCAACATCGTTCCCATGGTTTCAATGGTGATCGAAGCCATCACGGGAAGTTTGATTTTTTTATCCTTGAAATATCCGAAGACTGCGCCAAGCGCAGCTTTAATTTGAAGAACATCTTGGCACGTTTCTATAATTAACAGATCGGATCCGCCTTCAATAAGACCGGCAACCTGCTCATAATAAGTTTTTTCCATATCGCGGAACGAAATATGTCCGAGTGATGGAAGTTTTGTTGTGGGTCCAATTGAACCAGCCACAAATCGTGGATGCGATGCTGTCGAAAATTCTCTCGCAACTTTTTTTGCTAACTCCGCCCCTTTTCTGCTAATCTCATACGCACGATCCTGCAGATCATATTCTCCGAGCACCAATGATGAAGAACCGAATGTATTGGTTTCAATCACATCAACTCCCGCATCAAGAAAATCCGAATGGACTTTTTCAATTGCCGATGGCTTGGAAATTAGAAGATATTCATTGCAGCCATTCAAATGTTCGCCGCCGAAATCGTCTGCCGTAAGATTTTGCGTCTGGATATTCGTTCCCATCGCACCATCGAATAC
>JANONI010000221.1:0-5303 GCA_031420755.1 Bacteroidota bacterium
ATTCAACCCTTGCAATGAATTAAAAAAAAACGTATAATCGCACATCAATTAATCCACCTATTTTTTAATTATTTACAGGAGTTCCCTATGAAACGCTTGTCCAAACAAGTTGTTGTTCTTCTTCTCGTTGCAACAATGGCAATAATGTCCGTTGGATGCTACGGCTCATTCAGTCTCACCAAGAAAGTGTACAATTGGAACGGCTCGCTCGGCAACAAGTGGGTGGTGGAATTGGTGTTTTTGGCATGTTATATTGTTCCGGTGTACGGTATTGCAGGTTTTATTGATGTTGTGATCTTAAATTCGATTGAATTTTGGACAGGGAACAAGCCGGTGGCATCAACAGTAACATCGGACGACGGAACCAATGTTTCGTTCAATACGGAAGCTAAACAAGTTGCGATCAGTTATGCAGGAAAGAGATTCATTCTTTCACAGGAAAATGGAAAATCGGTTGTTAAAGATGCACAAGGTAATGTATTGGCCTATGCAGTAAAGAACGATGACGGCAGCATGAATGTTCTTGATGCAAATGGAAAAGTGTTGAGCACGTATTCAAGCGAAGAAGTATCTTCGATGCTTGCTATGAAATAAGTAGTCGAACCTTAAAGAGTAAGATACTTCGCAAACGGAGAACTGATCTCAGTTCTCCGTTTGTATTTTAAATGCTGTCGCTCCAAGAACAATCCATCCTGCAAGAAAACAGATTCCCCCGAATGGTGTTACTGCGCCGAACATTGTTATGCCCGTTAATGCCAGAACGTACAGACTTCCGCTGAACAGAATTATTCCTGCACCAAATAATCTTCCGGAATATCTCAGTGCCGGATATTTCTCAACGAACAGAGCAACAACGAGAATTGCGATAGTATGGTACACATGATAGCGGACTCCCGTTTCAAAAATAAGGAGCATTTCCGGACTGATTATTTTTTTCAATCCATGTGCGCCAAATGCACCAAAGGCGATTCCGAAAAATCCGAACACGGAACCAAGTAATAAGAATGTTCTTTGCATAGTTTTAGCAGTATTAATTGTTATATGACCTAAATTGAGCGGTTAGCTATTAGCCGTTTGCTTTATAGAGTAATGGTTTTTAGATATTTATAATCTCATCCATCAGGAGAAATTGTAAAGACCAAAACATGCTGGAATCATTAAGCTAATAGCTAAAAGCCAACCCGCCTGCCCCGCCTGCCAACTTAAAAAATAATATGGCGGGCAGGCAGCTAATCGCTCAATTTAGGTATGAGTTAAACAATCTTGCAATCATGAAATTTTGAAATCTTGTAATTTTGCTTTACAACATTCCACTTTGTTTTCTGATGAGCCATTCTATTCCGAATAAAAGAACGATGACCGTCAAGAACGATGGAAGATTCCACAATTCAAATTCATTAGTGTGTTTCAATTCCTGCGGTTTCATTTCGCTTCGCAGTAGAATGGTACGAAGCAGCGAGCCGAATAAATTTGCATCGCTGTATTCGCCGCCGGATGCGCTTGCCATTTGTTTCATCAACGGCTTGTTCATTTTTGTTTCTGCAAATTCGATCGATTGTTCCCCAACGGAAATTCTTCCGCCGGATGTGCCGAGTGTGTCCCCATCGTTTAATGCAACTGCCGCATACGTAAATTCTCCCTCGGGCAGACTTTCGATACTTCCTTCGTAACGACCGGATCCGAGTGAAGAAAGGATAGTTTCATATCGTTGATTATTCGTTTTGGAACGAAGAGAAAGATGCACATCCGCATGATCAACCGGTTGATAACTCTGGTTATACACTTGCGCGGAAAATTCTATCTGCTCGCCTTGTGAATAAAATTCTTTCAAAGGTTCCACTCGCACAAATTTATCCTGCTCGCGGGTTGCCAGCCACCGAACCAGCGATGAAAACCATGTGTCGAAGAAGTTCTTTGTTTCACTGGTCGAACTTGCAAGCAGTTTCCATCGATGAATTCCATAACCAAGAATCGCAGCGGATTTTGTGCTGCCGATACTTTGGGTTACGAAAAGAGGATCGGTCAACGGTACGTTTTGAATTTTCACGCCAAGCAGATTCTGCGCTTCAGGTTTCGCAGAGAATGTTTGAAGAGCATAAAAGACCGGCGGCAATTTCTCCCACGGCGATGTTTCATTCTGCAATAACTGATGGAATTTTGTCTTCGGGAAAACATTGGGCAGCACGGATTGTTCATCGATCCGTTCGGATAATACGGTAAACGGAAATATCGTTTCCATCGTGCGAACCTTTTGCAGATCGAGCGTTCTGCTTGCAATGAACAACACGGGAAGAGAGCGTGAAAGTATCACCTGCGCTACGTTGTTTATCGAACTCAATGATGTTTGAGCAGTCGGAAAGCCGATGAGAATGATGCAATCTGCCGATGTCAGCGATGATTGCAACGGTACGTTCTCTTTCTGCGATTTGAATTCGCCGCCGGGAATTTGATAGAAGAGCGGGGCATCGATATTCTTATCCTGATTGAGCGTTTGCATTACAGCAGAAACATCCGCGCTAAGAGAGCCGGCAACGACAACTATATTCATTTTATTCTTTAGCACCTTTACCAGAGAAGAACGGGAATTGTTCTTCGCGGTCAATTCCCCGGAAACCGAAGAGACGATAACGGAAAGTTTTTTCACGCCATCCGATGTTGGAGTATAGAAGAACTGAATAGGAATTTCTGTAGTGCCATGAGGTGATGATACGGAAACATTCTGTTCAGAAATTTTTTTTCCATCTTCCAACAGCAATACGGAAACATTCTGAACCGGAATCCCCGAAACTTTGATCGTTGCATCAACCGGAATTGCGACATCAACATAGCCGATGGAATTTGCGATCAGTTTGGAGACAGAAATATCTTTCTGTTCGTTCGTATCGCCGATGCCGACAGTAAAGATTGGAATACGGCTTTTCTCCGCATCGTATAACGGATTCGATCCTTCGGTATAATTTCCGTCCGACAAGAGAATGATTCCTTGAAGGTTGTCGATATTCTTAAGCGATGTTTGCAGCGCAAAGGAAATATTCGTTGTTCCGCCGTTGACCGTCAATGATTCCTGCGCGAGCGGTAACACGGAATGAGAGAATGAAAATAATTTCACTTCGGCAGAAGATGAAAATTGTTTCAACGCGTCGCTCATTACCAGCGATGAAAGAATCTGTTCTTTGTTCCCGAGCGCATCGGTCTGCGACATGCTGAGCGAGTTATCCGCAAGAACTGCAATGACCGGTTTCTGGATCTGCGATGTAACGATCTGCACGATTGGTTCGCACACTGCGAGCAAAACGAATGTTAGCGCCGTACCGCGCAGAGCAGTAAGGATCAGTCGTTTTGTTCTTGTTACCTGCGGAACCGTGTGCCGATAAAGATAATACGATACCGTAAACGAAACGATAACAAATAAGAGAACAAGATAAAGTGGAGTTTGGAACGACAGGTTCATAATGATAAATGAGTCTGCTCTAAAAAAGTATTTTTAAGAAAATGCGAAGCATGCCTACGCATACAAAAAATTAAAATTAGACCTTTTTTAGATTCGACTCATAAATGTACAATAAAAATCCCCAAGACCAATGGCTTGGGGATGAAAAAAGTTGAAAAAACGTGTGAACCGTTATTTACGTTGAACCGTTCGCTTAGGGCGAACGGTTCAATACCATTTAAGGGTTCTGAGTTATCGCAACAGTATCATTCGTTTTGTCTCCACAAAATTATCCGCCTGCAAGCGATAAAAATATATGCCACTTGCTAATCCTGCTCCGTTGAAAGGAACGGTATGATTTCCGAATGACTGTATGCCGCTGACGAGCGTTGCTATTTCTTTTCCAAGCACATCGAATACTTTTAGAGTAATATTGCTCTTCATTGGTAACTGATAACTGATTATTGTTCCAGAGTTGAACGGATTGGGATAATTTTGTTTTAAAGCAAAAATTTTTGGAACAGGATTTTCCGGTTTTATTCCGATTGTTCCTGTTTTCGCATCATATAATTCTGCAGGTGCTTTGTATGGACTCGTTCGGGAAATATTTGTTGCATCAACGGCGCGCACATAGAATTTTGGTGTTGCAAAAGATTTAGGGATCACCGCCGTGTATTTTCCTGAGTTTGTGGCAGAGTCAACGATTTCCGTCAATGCCATTTGTAACGAAGAGAATGTTGATCCGCTGTCAGTGGAGTAGAACAAACGGATGGAATCTTTTTTTACAATTGCGGATGATACCACGTACATTCCAACAGAATAGTTACTGTCCGTGGTCAACGTAATTTCCGGATTCGTACTGATGACCATACCATTATAGAGCACCGCGTTATATGCATTTATGATGCCCCAACCGATGGAGTTATTTTGCGTACTAGCATTGCTTGCAGTTGTTCGTAATGCATCGCGCACCTGAACCGGTGTTAATTCCGGATGCGCAGAGAGTATCATTGCCGCAACTCCTGCCACAAACGGTGTTGCTGCGGATGTTCCGCCGAATCCGTAATCGTATGAAAAATTCAATTTGTTTGATATTGGTATTGCCGCAAAGACGGAAACACCTTGCGCGGAAACATCCGGTTTTATTCTATTATCACTTGTCGGTCCCACAGAACTGAACGATGCAACTGTTCCACTCGAACCGACTGCGCCGACAGAAAGAATACTGTCCGCATCGGCAGGAGCAGTAAGAAAATGCCAAGCACGTTGTGCTTCGTTTCCCATTGCTGTTACAACAACAACACCTTTTCGCATTGCAATCACCGCTGCTTTTGTTGTTGTTGCAGTTTTTCCGTTCATATCGGAATACACATAACTTTTTTGTCCGGCATCGAACTCACTGTAACCAAGCGAACTACTCACCACATCAACACCTTGCGATTCCATCCATTCGATTGCCGCAGCCCAGTTATCTTCTTCAATATTTTTTTCGAAAGAATTATCTTCAGTTTTTCCAAGAATAAAATCTGCATTGAACGCCGGACTTACAAGCAGTGAATCTTTGAATCCGCCAACAAGCGACATAGTTGATGTTCCATGTGAATCCTGGTTTACAGCATCTTCAGCACTGTTTTGGTTCGCGGTGTTGCTATCTTTTTGAATAAAATCATATTCGGAAACTATCTTCAATCTGCTCAACGCTTCATGATTCTTCCAACGAAATCCGTTATCAAGCATTCCCACAAGCACGCCGCGTCCCGAAATGCCAATGTTGTGCACCGCAACGGCGTTGATCAATCCCATCTGCGTTGCGGATGGACCGTAGTTATATTTTTGCGTTGCCGTTTGTTTGGAAAGAATCTGTTGTGCAGGT
>JANONI010000222.1:0-37915 GCA_031420755.1 Bacteroidota bacterium
GTGCTGGCGTAGCTCAGTTGGTAGAGCAGCTGATTTGTAATCAGCAGGTCAGGGGTTCAAATCCCCTTGCCAGCTCCATAAAAATTTGGTAAGGGTAGGTAGCGAAGTGGTTAAACGCAACAGACTGTAAATCTGTCGCCCTTGGGCTTCGGAGGTTCGAATCCTTCCCTACCCACAACGCAAAATCTGCTTGCGTAGCTCAGTTGGTAGAGCACGTCCTTGGTAAGGACGAGGTCACCGGTTCAATCCCGGTCGCAAGCTCTGCTAAAATTTTTTGAGTGAAATTTTGTAGGTAGCACCATTGAATTGCGGAAGTAACTCAGTTGGTAGAGTCACAGCCTTCCAAGCTGTTGGTCGCGGGTTCGAGTCCCGTCTTCCGCTCCAAAAATGTTTTTTTAGATTTAGATAAGGAATGAAGTATGAGAGATATAATTACCCTCGAATGCACCGTTTGTAAGGAACGTAACTATTCAACCACGAAGAATAAAAAGAAACAGACAAATCGTGTTGAATATAAAAAATATTGTTCCCGCTGCATCAAACACACAATTCACAAAGAAACCAAATAAATTTCGTACGGGTGTAGCTCAATTGGTAGAGTAGCGGTCTCCAAAACCGTTGGTTGGGGGTTCGAGTCCCTCCACCCGTGCAGAAGTGTTAAGGTTATTATGAAAGAAAAAATTATCAACTTCTTTACTGACGTCTACAAAGAGATGAGTAAAGTAACTTGGCCAACATCAAAAGAATTGCAAGAGTCAACCCTTGTTGTTCTTAGCGTTTGCGGAGTTATCGCAGTTTTTGTCTATATAGTAGATACCATCGTTAGTCAAGCAATAAAGGGACTTTTTTAGGTGGAAACAGCCGTTTTACATCGATGGTATGTTGTTCGTACCTACTCCGGACATGAGAATAAAGTAAAACTTGCAATGGAAAACGAAGCAAAAGAGCTTGGTTTACATGAAAAGATTACTAGAATCCTTGTTCCAGCAGAAAAAATCTTTGAAGTTAAAGGTGGAAAGAAGAAAAGTAAGACGAAGAATTTTTTTCCGGGATATATTTTGGTTGAAGCTATCCTTGATGAAAAGACGAAGCATCTGATTCTCAATACTCCGTCGGTATTAAGTTTTGTCGGTACAAAAGATCGTCCGGTGCCGCTTCAACCAGATGAAGTAAAGCGTTTAATTGGAAAGTTTGAAGAGAAAAAAGAGGACGGAACAGAAGTAGAGCGTATGGAGATTCCTTTTCACATTGGGGAACCTGTTAAAATTATCAGTGGTCAATTTCATAATTTTTCCGGATTTGTACAGGAAATAAATGAAGAAAAATTGCGGTTGAAAGTTATGGTTAGTATTTTCGGCAGAAAAACTCCGATTGAACTTGATTTTAGTCAAGTTGAGATTGAGAAATAGTTTAAGGGCATCTCTAAAAACTATGTTACAAAAAGCATAAACCACTGATGACACGGAAAAAACAGATTTTCACGGATTTTTTTTTTGATTTTTAGAGATTCCCTTAATAATTTAATTTATCAGTAGAGAAAATTATGGCAAAAAAAGTTGTTGGTTTTATTAAGTTACAAATTCCTGCAGGTCAGGCTAATCCGGCTCCTCCAATCGGTCCGGCACTTGGTCAAAAGGGTGTAAATATCATGGAGTTCTGCAAACAGTTTAATGCAAGAACTCAATCGCAAGCTGGCTTAATCATTCCGGTGATTATTACAGTTTTTTCCGATAAATCATTTACGTTTATCACAAAAACACCTCCGGCTGCCGTGTTATTAATAAAAGCTGCGAAAGTTCAAAAAGGTTCTGGTGAACCGAACCGTAATAAAGTTGGGAAAGTAACAAAAGCTCAGTTGAAAGAAATTGCAACAATGAAAATGCCGGATTTGAATACTACTGATGTGGTTGCGGCGATGAGCATGATCGAAGGTACAGCAAAAAGTTTAGGAATTACAGTCGAAGATTAATCATTAAAACGGTGGGAGTTATATCGTGAATATAACGTTTGAACCACTCCCGAAGGAATGCCTTCGGTAAAAGGAGAAGCAATGAAACACGGGAAAAAATATAAAAATGCTCTAAAGAAATTCGACATCAAGAAAATCTATTCTGTCGAAGAAGCAGTTGGAGTTGTAAAAGATGTGGCATCGGCAAAATTCAGCGAAGCGGTTGATATTGCTGTTCGTCTTGGTGTTGATCCCAAAAAAGCGGATCAAGCAGTGCGCGGCACTGTTGCGCTTCCGCATGGAATTGGTAAATCTGTTCGGGTGTTGGTAATGGCAAAATCACCGAAAGATGCAGAAGCAAAAGCTGCCGGCGCAGATCATGCAGGTCTTGAAGAATATGTTGAAAAAATTAAAGGCGGCTGGGCTGATATAGACGTGATTATTGCAACGCCGGATGTGATGGTTGAAGTAGGTAAACTTGGGAAAATTCTCGGACCGCGCGGATTGATGCCTAACCCGAAAAGTGGAACAGTGACACTTGATGTTGCGACCGCAGTGAAAGAAGTAAAAGCTGGAAAGATCGAATTTCGTGTGGATAAAGCAGGCGTACTTCATGCAACTATCGGCAAAGTAAATTTCGACAAAGAAAAACTTGTTGATAATGTAAAAGCATTTCTTGCAACGGTTGGGAAATTAAAACCTTCGACATCGAAAGGTCAATACGTAAAAAGTATTTTCATTTCGTCAACAATGGGACCAGGGGTTCAGATCGACCGAACAATAGTTCAATCAAAATAAAAAGAATTTACGCACTCATCAAATCAATAAACTGATAGGATGCCTCGTGAAAAAATCGAGGGCTTCTCATTGTATCAAGAAAAAAGATAACAACTATGATTAAATCAGAAAAAGAACAACAGGTAGCCGAAATTCAGGAGATGGTCTCCAAGGCACAGGGAATGTTCTTTACTGATTTTTCCGGAATTACTGTTGAGCAAATCAATCAGTTGCGCAATGAGTTCCGAAAATCCGGTATCGAATATAGGGTCGTTAAAAATACGTACGCGAAAAAAGCATTGCAAAATGTTTCTGGATATGATAAAGTTTTAGATAAACTTGTCGGACCAACTGGTATTGCGTTTGCGTATAATGACGCCGCTGCACCGGCAAAAATCATTCAAAAGTTCAAAGAGAAAAACGATAAATTTTCTGTAAAAATTTGCGTCGTTGAGAAGCAAGTATATGAAAGTTCCAAATTAAAGGAGCTTGCCGCCTTGCCATCACGTCCGGAAATTATTGCCGGAATTCTTGGTTCACTCAATTCACCGATCTCGGGCGTTGTTGGTGTATTAAACGCAGTGGTTCGTGATGTTGTTGGAGTGCTCGATGCTATTGAAAAGAAAAAAGCCGCGTAACGCAGTTTCCTGATGGAATAAGATTTTAAAAAACATAATTTAGAAATAAGGAGATACAACAATGTCAATCGTAGCAGAATTAGTAGAAAAAATTGAGAAACTTACCCTTCTTGAAGCAGTAGAACTTAAGAAAGCACTCGAAGAAAAATTCGGAGTATCGGCAGCGGCACCAGTGATGGCGGCGGCACCAGCGGCTGGCGGAGCACCGGCAGCTGAGGCGCAGACCGAATTTACTGTTGAACTGACCGAAAGCGGTGCACAAAAGATTAATGTTATTAAAGTTGTTCGTGAAGCAACAGGACTTGGTCTGAAAGAAGCAAAAGATCTTGTTGATGGTGCACCGAAAGTTGTAAAAGAAGGTCTTAGCAAAGCAGATGCAGATGCATTGAAAAAGAAACTTGAAGAAGCAGGCGCAAAAGTTGCGTTGAAGTAATTCTTCTGTGAACTTTTTCATTACTCTGGAATGTTGCGTATAAAAAATTCAATGGAATAGTGAACTTTACCAAGCCGATAGTTTCGTTTTTTGTAAAAACGAAACTTCGGCTTGTGTATTCTTTTGTCGTAACGTTTCTTGTTGTTTGATTCTCAAAAAAATTTCGTGTTGTTCATCGCTTTGCGTTGAATAATCATTACCAATAACCAACATCATTATCAGGTACGCCTGAAGGAGTGATTGACTTGAAAAGCCAATCCCGATTACATCTCGATCCGAAAACCGACCGCCACAGTTTTGGAACAATTAATGAAGTCGTTGAATATCCCGATCTGCTGAATGTGCAGTTGGAATCGTTCGAACATTTTCTTCAAGAAAAAATTTCCCCAGTCAAACGTAAGAGCAAAGGTTTGCAGCAGGTATTTCTTCAAAATTTTCCGATCACGGATTCAAGAGAAAATTTTCTTTTAGAGTTTGTTGAATATTACGTAGAGAAAGCAAAATATACCGTTCGCGAATGTCAAGAACGCGGATTGACATACGCTGTTCCTCTCAAAGCAAAATTACGCCTCTCACAAAAAGCGGAAAACGGCGAAGGATATACGGATACGATTGAAGATACCGTGTATCTTGGTAACCTTCCGTATATGACCGATCGAGGCACATTTATTATAAATGGTGCTGAACGTGTTATCGTCAGTCAGTTACATCGCTCGCCCGGAGTGTTCTTCAGCGAATCAACGCATCCCAATGGAACGCCGATTTATTCCGCACGCATCATTCCATTTCGCGGATCGTGGGTTGAATTTGCAACGGACATCAACAATGTGATGTATGCATACATCGACCGCAAAAAGAAATTTCCAGTAACAACATTGCTTCGCGCACTCGGATATTCTTCTGATGATGAGATCATGGAATTGTTCGATCTTGTTGAAGAAGTGAAAGTTGCCGATATCGATCTGAAAGATTATATCGGTCGTATTATTTGCGGCGATGTTGTTGACCGGAAAACCGGCGAGATCATTATCAACAAAGATGCTCTTGTTACAGACGAGACGGTAAAAAAAATCAAAAAGTCTGAGATCAAAAAAATTCGTTTCTTGAAATCAGAAGAGCCGGGCAATCGTTCTGTTATTGCAAACACAATATTGAAGGACGCAGTGCACAGCGAAGAAGATGCACTGGAAACAATTTATCGCCAGCTTCGTTCGGGTGATGCTCCTGATCTTGAAACCGCAAAAAGTTTGATTGACAAGCTGTTCTTCAATCCAAAACGATATGATCTTGGCGATGTCGGTCGTCATCGTATCAATGCAAAATTAAAACTTGAGATTCCAGAAACAACTACTACTCTTACCAAAGAGGATATCATTGCTATCATCCGTTATTTGCTTGATCTAAAACAAGGCAAAACTTCGGTTGATGATATTGATCATTTGGGAAACCGCCGTATTAGAACTGTTGGCGAGCAGATTGCTGCTCAATATAATATTGGATTGGCACGCATGACCCGTACGATTCGCGAACGTTTAAATGTCCGCGATCAGGAAAAGGTTGCTCCCGGCGACCTTGTTAATGCTCGTACAATTACAAGTGTTATCAATACATTCTTCGGAACAAATCAACTCTCGCAATATATGGATCAAACCAATCCGCTTGCAGAGTTGACGAATAAACGCCGTATGTCTGCTCTTGGACCGGGCGGGTTGACGCGTGAACGAGCCGGATTTGAAGTTCGCGACGTTCACTATACTCACTATGGTCGATTATGCCCGATTGAAACACCTGAAGGACCGAACATCGGTCTTATCTCATCACTATCAATGCACGCAAGAGTAAATGAGTATGGATTTTTAGAAACACCATACCGAGTGGTGAAAAAAGGAAAAGTTACTGACGAGATAGAATTCTTAAATGCAGAAAAAGAAGACGAGTTCACCATTGCTCAGGCAAATGCTCCGATTGATGAAAAAGGTAGATTTTTAACAGATCGCGTGCAGGGAAGAAAAGCCGGTGATTTTGTCGTTCAAGCACCCGAAGAAATGCAATACATGGATGTTGCTCCGACACAAATTGTTAGTGCGGCAGCAGCGCTTATTCCATTTTTAGAACACGATGATGCCAACCGTGCTTTGATGGGATCGAACATGCAACGTCAAGCCGTACCGTTGCTTCGCCCTCAAGCTCCAATTGTTGGCACCGGACTTGAACAAAAAATCGCTCGCGATTCGCGCACCTGTATCATTGCTGAACGCAGCGGAGTTGTAGAAAATGTTTCCGGCGAAAAAATTGTTGTGTTGTATGATATTGATGAAGATAATATTGAACAGCTTGTAAGTTTTGAAGATAAGCGTCGTGTTGAATATCGTTTGGTGAAATTCTTCAGAACAAACCAAGATACCGGTCTAAATCAGAAACCGGTCGTTATTCCAGGTCAGCGTTTCAAAAAAGGGGATGTGCTTGCCGATGGTTGTGCAACTGATCAAGGCGAACTTGCATTAGGCCGCAATCTTCTTGTTGCATTTATGCCGTGGCGCGGTTATAACTTTGAAGACGCGATCATCATGAACGAACGAATTGTTACCGATGATGTTTTCACCTCTGTACACATTGAAGAATTTGAACTTCAGGTTCGAGATACAAAACGCGGTGAAGAAGAGTTAACGCGTGAAATTCCGAACGTGAGTGAAGAAGCAACAAAAGATCTTGATGAAAATGGAATTATCCGTGTTGGCGCCGAAGTTAAAGAAGGCGATATTCTTATTGGTAAAATTACTCCGAAAGGAGAAACCGATCCGACTCCTGAAGAGAAATTATTAAAAGCGATCTTTGGAGACAAAGCCGGTGATGTGAAAGATGCATCGTTGAAAGCACCGCCAGGGATGAAAGGTATTGTCATATCCACGAAACTGTTCAGCCGTAAGAAGAAAGATGCCGATACAAAGAAAGAAGATAAGAAACGTCTTGATGTTCTTGAAAAAATTCATAACCAAAAATTAGAGGCGCATTATGAAAAACTTGCGCGCAAACTTGGTCTATTGCTTGACGGAGAAAAATCAGCAGGTGTTAGAAATCTTGACGGCGAAATGGTGTTTCGCAGCGGTACGCAGTTTAAGATGGATACATTTGTTGGCAATGAAAAACTTGTTAATCTCGATCCGAAACATGAATGGGTTGATGAAAAACGCAAGAATAACCTGATCGAGAAAATCTATCAGCATTATTTTGGTACGCTCAACCATATTGAAGAAGCGTATAAACACGAAAAAAATAAAATTACCATTGGCGATGAGTTGCCGCCCGGAATCGTACAACTGGCAAAAGTATACGTTGCAAAGAAACGTAAGCTTTCCGTTGGAGATAAAATGGCAGGCCGCCACGGAAACAAAGGTGTTGTTGCCGCAATTGTTCCTGCGGAAGATATGCCGTTCTTACCCGATGGTAGTTCGGTGGATATTGTTTTGAATCCACTCGGTGTTCCATCGCGTATGAATATCGGTCAATTATTTGAAACAGCTCTTGGATGGGCAGGAAAAGCTCTCGGAATTAAATATGCTACTCCGATCTTCGACGGCGCAAGCTGGGAAGATGTTCAAGAAGAATTGAAAAAAGCGAATCTCAATGTTGATTCGAGAAGCACATTGTTGGATGGTCGCACTGGTGAAACATTCGATCAACAAGTAACCGTTGGTCAAATCTATATGTTAAAACTGTCACACTTGGTTGACGATAAGATTCATGCCCGGTCAATCGGACCGTATTCGTTGATTACGCAGCAACCGCTTGGTGGTAAAGCTCAATTTGGCGGTCAGCGTTTTGGAGAAATGGAAGTTTGGGCACTTCAAGCGTACGGTGCGGCACATGTGCTGCAGGAAATGTTGACTGTAAAATCTGATGATGTTATGGGACGCGCAAAAGTGTACGAAGCAATTGTAAAAGGCGAGAACCAACCGGAAGCAAATATTCCGGAATCCTTTAACGTACTTGTGCGCGAATTGCAAGGTCTCGGTTTAGAAGTTAAAATCGATTAAAAATTGGATGAGCAATACCGTTGTTCATCATCTATTAAAATATGGAGAGTAGAATAAATGTTCCACTCAAAAGACAACAGCAAAAACACAAAATTATTTTCCCGCATTAGTATCAGTCTTGCATCGTCCGATGCCATTCTGACACGATCATACGGAGAAGTAACGAAACCTGAAACGATCAACTATCGTTCGTTCCGCCCTGAGCGGGATGGGTTGTTCTGCGAACGTATTTTCGGTCCGACTCGCGATTGGGAATGTTATTGCGGGAAATACAAACGCATTCGTTATAAAGGTATTATCTGCGATCGTTGCGGTGTTGAAGTAACGCAAAAAAGTGTCCGCCGTGAACGAATGGGGCATATTGCGCTTGCGGTGCCGATCGTACATATCTGGTATTTCCGTTCGCTGCCGAGCAAGATCAGTTACATTCTTGGAATCAGCAATAAAGATCTTGAAAAGATCGTGTACTACGAATCGTATGTTGTAACAAATCCGGGAACAACCGGATTGCAGCAGAAAGATCTTATCACCGAAGACCAATTTTTCGAAATACTCTCTTCGCTTCCTGAAAAAAATCAGGATCTTGAAGATGATGATCCGAAAAAATTTGTTGCACGAATCGGCGGCGAAGCAATTAAAGATTTGTTGAAGAAAATTGATGTTGAAATTTTATCGGCAGAACTGCGCGCCCAGCTTCGTGTTGAAACTTCGCAGCAGAAAAAACAAGATCATTTAAAACGGCTCCGCGTTATTGAAGCATTTCGTGAACGCGAAGGCGGTCCGGTAAACAAACCGGATTGGATGGTGCTCGATGTCATTCCGATCATTCCTCCGGAACTTCGTCCTCTCGTTCCGTTGGAAGGCGGACGCTTTGCAACTTCGGATTTGAACGATCTGTATAGACGTGTAATCATTCGCAACAATCGTTTAAAACGACTTATTGATATTAAAGCTCCCGAAGTTATTCTTCGTAATGAAAAACGAATGTTACAGGAAGCGGTCGATTCGTTGTTCGATAATTCACGCCGTAACAACGCAGTTCGAAGCGATAATAATCGTGCATTGAAATCTCTTTCCGATATGTTAAAAGGAAAGCAAGGTCGTTTCCGTCAGAACTTGCTCGGTAAGCGCGTTGATTATTCCGGTCGTTCGGTTATTGTTGTTGGTCCTGAATTACAATTGCATCAAGCCGGACTTCCAAAAGATATGGCGGTAGAATTGTTCAAACCGTTTATCATTCGCAAATTGATCGAACGTGGATTCTCTAAAACGGTGAAGAGTGCAAAGAAGATGGTGGAGAAGAAGGGTCCTGAGATTTGGGAAATTCTTGAAAATATTATTGAGGGACACCCGATTCTGTTGAACCGCGCTCCTACGCTTCACAGACTTGGTATTCAGGCATTCCAACCGGTGCTTGTTGAAGGTAAAGCGTTGCGGATTCACCCGATGGTGTGTACTGCATTCAATGCTGATTTTGACGGCGACCAAATGGCGGTTCATATTCCATTATCGTTCGATGCTCAACTTGAAGCTCGCATTTTAATGTTGTCATCTCACAATATCCTTTCACCGGCAAGCGGAGCACCGGTAATTACACCGACACAAGATCAAGTGTTGGGGTGTTACTATTTAACAAAATCCCGTACTGGTGCAAAGGGTGAAGGCGCTTCATTTTATTCTGGCGAAGAAGTTATTATCGCATACAATGAAGACAAGCTTAACCTTCATGCGCGTATCAAAGTTCGTTACGAAAAGAAAATGATTGAAACGACCACCGGTCGCGTTATCTTCAATCAAATAGTTCCGCAAGAGTTGGGATTCATCAATGAATTATTGAGTAAGAAACGTCTTGTTCAAATTATCGCTCAAGCATTCCGACACAGCGGCAATCAACGCACAGCAAGATTTCTTGATGATATGAAGACTCTTGGATTTACCTATGCAATGCGCGGCGGACTTTCGGTGAATATTGCCGATGTTGCCATTCCGAAAGAAAAAGAAGAACTCATCAACAAAGCGCAAAAAGAAGTTGGTTCGGTTGAGAAACAATATCAAAACGGTTTCATTACTAACGGCGAACGGTATAATAAAGTTATTGACATCTGGACCCGTACTACCAGCAGAGTTGCTGAACGATTATTTGATTCTCTTCAAAATTCAAAGGAAGGTTTCAATTCAATCTATATGATGATCGATTCAGGCGCGCGCGGCTCGAAAGAACAGGTTCGACAATTGGCGGGTATGCGTGGATTGATGGCAAAACCACAAAAATCACTTTCTGGTGCAACAGGGGAATTGATTGAGAATCCGATTATTGCAAACTTCCGCGAAGGTCTTTCGATTCTTGAATATTTTATTTCTACACACGGCGCGCGTAAAGGTCTGGCTGATACTGCTTTAAAAACAGCGGATGCCGGTTACTTAACACGACGTCTCGTTGACGTAGCACAAGATGCGATTATTTCTGCTGTTGACTGCGGAACATTCCGTGGTGTACTTACCGGGGCTTTAAAAGAAGGTGAAGATGTAAAAGAGCCGCTGTCTGAACGCATTGTAGGGCGTGTTTCTGTTCACGACGTTCGTGATCCGATGAGTCAGAAAACTCTATTGAAAGCCGGAGAAATTATTGACGAGGAAGTTGCGCAAATAATTTCAGAAACAGCGATTGAACAAGTCGAAATCCGTTCTGTGCTGACCTGTGAATCTAAACGCGGTATCTGTGCTAGATGTTATGGAAAAAATTTGACAACCGGGAACCTTGTGGAAGTTGGTGAAACCGTAGGAGTGATTGCGGCACAATCAATCGGAGAACCTGGTACGCAGTTGACACTTCGAACATTCCATACAGGAGGCACGGCAAGTTTGATTGCGAACCAATCGCACATCACTTCAAAGTTTGACGGCTATTTAAAATTTGACAGTGTAAAAGCGATAGCAATCACAACCGATGATGGAGAAAGAATTCTCTCTCTTGGCCGCAGTGGAGCAATTCAAGTATTGAATAATGATAACGCTGTTCTCACAAAATATGATGTACCGTACGGAGCAATACTTCAATTAACCGATGGTGCTCAAGTTAAAAAAGGACAATTGTTATACGAATGGGATCCATACAACGCAACAATTATTTCCGAATATGCCGGCGAAATTAAATACGTTGACCTAAAAGAGAATGTAACGTATCGCAATGAACCGGACGAACAAACAGGACATATTCAAAAAGTTGTCATTTATTCACGCGACAAAAATCTAAATCCATCAATAATGGTGGCAGATAAAAACGGAAAAAAAATTGCAAATTACATTATTCCGAATCGTGCACATATCTTAGTTGATGATGGTGAGGCGATTTCTGCCGGAACAGTTCTTGTAAAAATTCCACGTGATATTGGAAAGACGCGGGACATTACCGGAGGGTTACCACGTGTAACGGAATTGTTTGAAGCGCGTTCACCGGGTGATCCGGCTGTTGTTAGTGAAATTGACGGCATCGTTTCGTTTGGCGGACAAAAACGCGGCAATCGCGAAGTGATTGTTACGAGTCACGACGGCAAAGAACACAAAATTTATATGATTGCTCTTGGTAAACACGTTCTTGTTCAAGAAAATGATTTTATCCGAAGCGGCGAACGGCTTTGCGACGGTGCAATCGATCCGCATGATATTCTTCGCATTAAAGGAACCAGTGCGGTTCAAGAATATTTAGTGAACGAAATTCAAGAAGTGTATCGCATGCAAGGTGTAAAAATTAACGACAAACACATTGAAATTATTGTTCGGCAGATGATGCAAAAAGTACGAGTTACTGATCCGGGTGATAACCACTTCCTTGAAGGAGACTATGTTGACAAAGCGAAGTTTGAAGATGAAAATCGTAAACTTGAAGGAATGGTTTTTGTTGAGCATAAAGGTGATTCAAAATTAAAGAACAACATGCTTTCCGAGAAAAAGAAAGCAAAAGAATTGAATACTGAACTCAAGAAAAAAGAAAAGAAGACAATTGTGTTCCGCGATGCAGAACCTGCTCTTTCTGAACCGGTGCTGTTAGGAATTACGACGGCATCATTATCAACCGAAAGTTTCATTTCTGCAGCGTCGTTCCAAGAAACAACAAAGGTTCTTACGGATGCCGCCATCGAAGGAAAAGTTGATCATCTGCTTGGATTGAAAGAAAACGTTATCATGGGTCATCTTATTCCTGCCGGAACCGGATTGAAAAAATTCCGCGAAGTGCTGGTGACATCAAAAAAACCTTCACGGTTTGTTGAAAAACAAGTTTTACAGGAAGAACCAACCGACGAAATGAAAGAAGAAGATGTAGTGCTTGTGAAGAAAGCACGAAAAAAAAGTAAGGCGACGGCGTAAAATATATTGGATGAAGATGTAAAAAATCTTCTTCCAATGGTTGACAAAAAAGATTTTTTTCGCTATATTGTAAAACTTTAGATTCATAAAATATATCAATTTTTGGAGTACGTAGTTGCCTACGATTAATCAATTAGTAAGACTCGGTCGTGCAAATTTGGCTGTGAAGAGCAAGTCTCCGGCACTTGAAGGCAACCCGCAAAAACGGGGTGTATGCACCAGAGTGTATACCACAACGCCGAAGAAACCTAACTCAGCGCTTCGTAAAGTTGCTCGTGTGCGTTTAACAAACCACATTGAGGTAACCGCTTACATTCCCGGTGAAGGTCATAATTTACAAGAGCACTCTATTGTAATGATTCGCGGCGGTCGTGTAAAAGATTTGCCCGGTGTGCGTTACCATATTATTCGTGGAACGCTCGATACACAAGGTGTTCAAGATCGTAAACAAGCCCGCTCAAAATACGGCGCAAAAAGACCAAAATAATCATAGTTTGACCTTTACCAATGAGAAAAAAACACGCATCGAAACGTATCGCAATATCAGATCCTAAATTTGGGGATCTATTAGTTAACCGCTTCATCAATAATATCATGAAAGATGGAAAAAAGCATCGTGCTCAAACCATTTTATATGATGCAATAGAAATTATTGGCGAGCGTGCAAAGACACAAACCCCAATTGATATTTTTAAAAAAGCTGTTCATAACGTTTCTCCTGTGATCGAAATTCGTGCACGGAGAGTTGGCGGAGCAACCTATCAGGTTCCTACAGAAGTTCGTCCCGAACGACGAACCGCTCTCGCAATTCGTTGGTTAATAAACTATTCGTCAGAACGTTCGGATAAGTCTATGTCGTTAAAGTTAGCTGCAGAATTTATTGCGGCTGCTAACGGCGAGGGCAATGCGGTGAAGAAAAAAGAAGATACGCACCGTATGGCTGAAGCAAATAAAGCATTTGCTCACTTTAAGTGGTAACAACAAAGACATTTTAATTTTTCAAAGAAGTTTTACTTTGAAGTAGTGTTACTATCTACTTTTAGGTTTTAGGAATAGTATGCCTCGTAAATTTTCATTAGCACATACTCGTAATATAGGAATTATGGCGCACATTGATGCCGGTAAGACCACTACGACCGAGCGTATTCTTTTCTATACTGGTGTTTTGCACCGTGTTGGTGAAGTGCATGATGGTGCTGCTACGATGGATTGGATGGAGCAGGAAAAAGAACGAGGAATTACAATTACCTCTGCTGCTACAACATGTTTTTGGAGTGACCACCGCATTAATATTATTGATACTCCCGGACACGTAGATTTTACAATTGAAGTTGAACGTTCACTTCGTGTTCTTGATGGCGCGGTCGCTTTGTTTTGTTCTGTTGGCGGCGTTGAACCACAATCGGAAACAGTGTGGCGACAAGCGGACAAGTATGGCGTTCCGCGTATTGCTTTTGTGAATAAGATGGATCGAGTTGGTGCAGATTTTCTTGCTGCTGTGCAAATGATGAAAGAGCGACTTGGAGCAAATGCGATTCCAATTCAACTTCCTGTTGGACAAGGCGAAATGTTTAAAGGCATTATCGATCTTGTTACCATGAAGGCTCATATTTTTCACGATCATGCAAACGGAATGACGTGGGACGAAATTGAAATTCCTCATGATTTGCAAAAGCAAGCGGCAGAATATCGTATTAAAATGCTTGAAGCTGTATCCGATGAAGATGATTCGTTGTTGGAAAAGTATTTAGAAGGGAAAGAAATTTCGGGTAAAGAAATTATCGAAGTTCTACGAAGAGCATGTTTGAAAGTTTCTATTGTTCCGGTGTTGTGCGGATCTTCGTTTAAGAACAAAGGCGTACAGATGCTGCTAGATTCGGTTGTCAATTTTTTACCTTCACCATTGGATATTCAAGGTGGAATGATCACTGGTCATCACCCGAATATGAAAGATACTGTCAGCCGTAAAATTGATGATAATGAAAAATTTACTGGTTTAGCGTTTAAAATTATGACTGACCCGTATGTTGGTCGTTTGACATTCTTCCGTATCTATAGCGGTACTGTAAAAGCTGGTTCGTATTTGTATAATTCGGTAAGCGAAAAGAAAGAACGTATTGGTCGAGTATTGCGTATGCATGCTAACCATCGTGAAGATGTTGAAGAAGGTTATACGGGGGATATTCTAGCGGCTATCGGATTCAAAAATACTCGCACCGGTGATACATTATGCAATGAAGACGATCAGATTATACTCGAAAAGATGGTTTTTCCAGAACCGGTTATTCATCAAGCGATAGAACCGAAGACAAAGGTTGACCAAGAAAAAATGGGCGAAGCACTTTCTAAGCTCGCAGAAGAAGATCCGACTTTTCGTGTTTCAACAAATCAGGAGACTGGTCAAACGATTATTGGCGGTATGGGTGAGTTGCATTTGGAAATTATTGTTGATCGAATGAAGCGCGAGTTTAAAGTTGAAGCGAATGTTGGGAAACCGCAGGTTGCTTACAAAGAAACGGTTCGCAAGAAAGTTATTGCTGAAGGTAAATTCATTCGTCAATCCGGTGGCAAAGGACAGTTCGGTCACGTGTGGATTGAGCTTGAGCCGAATGAAAAAGGAAAAGGATATGAATTTGAGGATGCGATTGTTGGCGGTGTAATTCCGCGAGAATTTATTAAACCGGTTTCTGCTGGAATTCAAGAGGCGTTAAAGAACGGTATTCTTGCCGGGTATCCAATTGAAGATATTAAAGTTAAATTATTTGATGGATCGTATCACGATGTCGATTCATCGGAAATGGCTTTCAAGATTGCCGGGTCTATGGCATTTCAAGAAGCTGCCCGAAAAGCAGATCCGGTTATTCTTGAACCGATTATGGCTGTCGAAGTTGTTTCGCCGGAAGATTATCTTGGAGATGTGATGGGCGATTTGAGTTCGCGCCGCGGAAAAATTGAAGGTATTACGCCGCGTAAAGATGCGCAAGTGATTAAATCAATGGTTCCGCTGTCCGAAATGTTTGGTTATTCAACCTCGCTTCGTTCAATGACCCAAGGTCGAGCCATCTATACAATGCAGTTCGATCACTATGATGAAACACCGCGCTCTGTTTCCGAACAGATTATTGAAAAAGTAAAAGGCAAGAACGCTTAAGTTTCAGAAAATTTAGAAAAAATCATTCACAAATTAAATAAGGAGAAATCCTCATGGCAAAAGAAAAATTTGACCGCAGTAAGCCACACGTGAACATCGGAACGATAGGTCACGTCGATCATGGTAAGACATCTTTAACGGCAGCTATTACAATGACGCTTTCTCTAAAAGGGGGTGGATTAGCAACTGTTCGTACATTCGATTCAATTGACAATGCACCCGAAGAGCGCGAACGTGGTATAACAATAGCGACTGCTCACGTGGAATATTCCACGGAAAATAGACACTATGCTCACGTTGACTGTCCGGGTCACGCTGATTATGTGAAGAATATGATCACCGGTGCTGCTCAAATGGACGGTGCAATTCTTGTCGTTGCCGGAACAGATGGACCAATGCCGCAGACAAAAGAACATATTCTTCTTGCCCGCCAAGTTGGTGTTCCGAAGATGGTGGTGTTCTTGAACAAAGTTGATATCGCTGATCCGGAATTGTTGGATCTTGTTGAAATGGAATTACGCGAATTATTAACTTCATACGGTTTTCCCGGCGATGAAATTCCGATTGTTCGCGGTTCCGCTACAAAAGCTCTTGAAGCGTTTGCTGCTAACAAACCGATTACGGATGCTGATTATAAACCAATTCTCGAATTAATGGCAGCTGTTGATTCTTATATTCCTGTGCCAGCACGCGATGTTGAAAAACCATTCTTGATGCCGATCGAAGATGTGTTCTCTATTACAGGTCGCGGTACAGTGGGAACTGGTCGTGTTGAACGCGGTCATGCAAAAGTTGGTGATGAAGTTGAAGTTATTGGTCTTGGCGCTCATAAAAAGACTGTTATTACCGGAGCAGAAATGTTCCGTAAAGAACTTGATGAAGTTCGTGCTGGTGATAATGCCGGTATTCTTTTACGCGGAGTTGAAAAAAATGATCTTGAACGCGGAATGGTTGTAGCAAAACCGGGTTCTATCACGCCACATAAAAAATTCACCGCTCAGGTGTACGTATTGAAAAAAGAAGAAGGCGGCCGTCATACTCCATTTGTAAACGGATACCGTCCTCAGTTCTATTTCCGTACAACCGATGTTACTGGTTTTGTTACAATGCCTACGGGTGTTGAAATGGTTATGCCTGGCGACAACGTAGATAATATGCAGATTGAATTGATCACCACCATCGCTATGGATGAAGGTCTTCGTTTCGCTATCCGCGAAGGCGGGCGCACGGTTGGTGCTGGTGTTGTAACAAAGATCATTGAATAATCTATTTGAGGCAGGTCGGCATTTGCCAAAGGCATCACTTTGTGAAATGCCGACCTACTCTTTTTTTAGGAGAGAAACATTGGCTGGTCAAAAAATTCGAATCAAATTGCGCTCGTTCGATCATAACTTGATCGATAAATCGGCAGAAAAAATAATCAAAACGGTTAAATCAACCGGAGCGGTTGTTTCTGGTCCGATTCCGCTTCCGACGCGTCGTTCGGTGTATACAGTAAACCGTTCGCCGCACGTTGATAAAAAATCGCGTGAGCAATTTCAAATTAAAAAACACAAGCGATTGATTGATATCCTTTCATCGGGATCGAAGACGGTGGATGCGTTGATGAAACTCGATCTTCCGGCTGGTGTTGATGTAGAAATTAAAGTGTAACGGTTGTTTCGGGTCAAAAGTGTCAAAGTAATAGTTAGATCTGTTGTTCAACCAAATTGATAGTTCTCAAGGAGAATATACCTGTGAGTGGAATTTTAGGAAAAAAGATAGGCATGACAAGCGTTTTTGACGATAACGGAATTTCAGTTCCGTGCACCGTCATCGAAGCAGGTCCATGTTTTGTTACTCAAATTAAAACAAAAGACAAAGACGGCTACGATTCTGTTCAACTTGGTTATGATGAAAAAGCCGAACGTCTTGTCAATCAGCCATTAAAAGGACATTTTGCGAAAGCAGGAGCAAAAGCTCTTCGTCTTCTTCGTGAATTTCGAAATTTCAATGGTGTCAAATTTGAACTCGGTCAAGAACTTCGTGTTGATACCGTATTTGCGCAAGGCGACACAGTAGATGTGTCAGCTCGTTCAAAAGGAAAAGGATTTCAAGGCGTTGTTCGAAGACATCATTTTGCTGGGGTTGGCAGTCAAACACACGGACAATCCGACCGTCAGCGCGCCCCCGGTTCTATCGGCGGCTCATCATATCCGTCGCGCGTGTTCAAAGGAATGAGAATGGCTGGACGAATGGGGTTTGACAATGTTACCGTAAAGAATTTAACAGTGTTAAAAATTATTCCAGAATCAAATCTAATCCTTGTTAAAGGATCGATTCCAGGGGCAAAAAATACTTACGTAACAATTACAAAGTAATTTGATTGCAGGAAGCGTTAGCTATGAATATTGAAGTCTTAAAAAAAGATGGCACAAAAACCGGCGAAACTGTAGAGTTGAAATCGGATATTTTTGGAATTGAACCAAACGACCATGCGATCTATATGGCTGTTCGTTCATACTGGGCAAACCAACGTCAGGGAACACACAAAGTTAAAACTCGTAGTGAAGTTCGCGGCGGAGGCAAGAAACCATTTGCCCAAAAGAAAACAGGTCGTGCACGTCAAGGTACAAGCCGTTCACCATTAATGCCGGGCGGAGGTTCTATTTTTGGACCGAAGCCACATGATTATGTTGTGAAACTTCCAGCTAAAGTAAAACGTCTTGCACGCAAATCAGCATGGTCACATAAAGCAAAAGATGGTCAGATCGTTATTATTGAGGATTTTTCATTCGCAATTCCAAAAACAAAAGAGATGACTGCTATTTTGAAATCTCTCCAAATCGGCGGAAAAAAAGTATTAATGTTAACTTCAAAAACAGATCAAAGCGTTTTGAAATCGGGGCAGAATATTCCACGGCTTAATATTCTGGAAGCAGCAAAAGCATCAACCTATGATATTCTCAACAACAACGTTGTTGTAATCTTAAAAAGCGGTATTGATGTCATCAATAAAACATTTGCAAACTAAACTGTAACGGCAGCGACTATGGCAGAAACACTTATACAACCTTTGTTGACAGAAAAAATGACGGGATTGACATCGAAACGTCAATACGCATTTAAAGTTGATCTGAACGCAAACAAAATTACTATTGCGAAAGCCGTAGAAAAAAAATTCAACGTTAAAGTTACAAGCGTGCGCACGGCGAATGTAAAAGGTAAGATAAAGTCGCAAATGACAAAACGCGGGCGCGTTGCCGGAAAACGCAGTGATTGGAAAAAAGCTATCGTTACATTGAAGGACGGACAAACAATTGATTTTCTGGCTAACGTTTAAGAAAAAGAGCAAGTTATGGCATTACGAAAATTAAAACCAACAACAGCGGCAACACGATATTATTCGATTGCAACATTTGAAGAGATTACCAGATCAACACCCGAAAAATCTCTTCTTGAAAAAATCTCCAAATCCGGCGGTCGTAACAGTCACGGACGCATAACGTCGCGTCACAAAGGCGGCGGACACAAACGCCGTTATCGTACAATTGATTTCAAACGCGATAACCGTAACATTGAAGGAACAGTTTTTTCAATTGAGTACGATCCAAATCGTTCGTCGTACATTGCTCTGATCCATTATGTGAATGGCGACAAACGATATATTCTTGCTCCCGAAGGATTAAAAGTTGGAACAAAAATTATTGCAAGCGAAACGGCAGATATCCTTACCGGCAATGCGTTGCCCTTGCGTTTAATTCCTGTGAATACTCAAGTGCACAATATCGAATTGCGTCCCGGTAAAGGCGGGCAGGTTGCACGTAGTGCCGGAAATTTTGCTACCGTCCAGGCAAAAGAAGGAAAGTTTGTCTTATTAAAATTCCCTTCGGGCGAAGCCCGAAATGTTCTTTCGGAATGTTACGCAACAATCGGTCAACTCGGAAATCTTGATCACGAAAACATCAGTTTTGGTAAAGCAGGTCGGTCGCGTTGGTTCGGAATTCGTCCATATGTTCGAGGTGTTGCAATGAATCCTGTTGATCACCCGATGGGCGGAGGCGAAGGGAAAACATCTGGCGGCGGACATCCGGTAAGTCCGTGGGGTCAAAAAGCAAAAGGTTTGAAAACCCGTAAGCGCAAAAAACAGTCCAGTCAATATATTGTCAAGCGTCGTAAGTAATCCATCAAACCTTGCGAAGGTTTGGAACCTTCGCAAGGTTAGTAAGTTAAAGAGAATATTATGAGTCGTTCACTCAAAAAAGGTCCATACATTGATTTGCGTCTTCTCAAAAAAATTGAGACGCTGAATAAATCAAATAAAAAGCAAGTGATTAAAACGTGGGCACGGTCGTGCACTATTTCTCCGGATTTTGTGGGACACACGTTTGCCGTGCACAATGGAAATAAATTTATTCCGGTCTATGTTCAAGAATCGATGGTTGGACATAAGCTTGGTGAATTTGCACCGACACGTATTTTCCGCGGGCATCCCGGTCTGAGAACCGAAGCAGCATCGGCGTAATCATTTTAATTGGAGTCTAGTATAATGGAAGCAAGAGCAGTCAGTAGATATGTTGGAACATCACCGCGCAAAATGCGACTCGTTATTGATTTAATTCGAGGTAAGCCGATTGGCGAAGCAATGAACATCCTTCATTTTCTACCAAAACATGCGGCAAAATCTGCGGAAAAAGTTCTTCGTTCTGCCGTATCAAATTTTCAGAATAAAGATGCAAACGCTGGTGTTAGCACGGACGAAGTTGTTGTGAGAGAAGTGTTTGTGAACGGTGGAGCATCAATGAAACGCATTCTTCCGGCACCAATGGGGCGTGCATATAAAATCTTAAAACGTTCGCATCATTTAACAATTATTGTCGACAAACGAAACAAGAAAAAATAATTCAGTCGAGGAGTTACTTTGGGACAAAAAATTAATCCGGTCGGTTTTCGTTTAGGTATTATTAAAGGTTGGGATTCAAACTGGTACGACGAAAAAAGTTTTTCCGGAAAACTTCAAGAAGATATGGTTGTGAGAAACTATCTTCGCAACCGTTTGAAAAAAGCAGGTGTTTCAAAAATATTAATCGAACGCACTCCAAAAAATGCTCGAATCACCATTAATACATCGCGCCCGGGTGTTGTGATTGGAAAAAGCGGGAAAGAAATTGGACAGCTTGAAGAAGAGCTGAAAAAAGTAACCAACAAAGATATAAAAATCCTTATCAGCGAAATAAAACGTCCGGAACTTGATGCGCAGTTGGTTGCGGAAAATATTGCTGCACAGCTTGAAGGTCGTATCGCTTTTCGTCGGGCTATGAAACAAGCCATTACTGCGGCGATGAGAATGGGTGCAGAAGGAATTCGTGTGAAATGCGGCGGTCGTTTAGGCGGCGCGGAAATTGCGCGAACAGAACAATACAAAGAAGGCCGCATTCCTCTTCACACGCTTCGCGCCGATATCGATTATGCACACGCGGAAGCAGCAACAATCTATGGAAAGATTGGCGTAAAAGTTTGGATCTGCAAAGGTGAAGTGTTAGATCGGTCAGCAAAATAATATTGATTTGCATTTGGAGTGGTACATTATGTTAATGCCAAAAAGAGTAAAATTTAGAAAAGCGCAACGCGGACGCATGAGCGGTGTTGCAACACGCGGTGCAACAGTAGCCTTCGGCGATTACGGTTTGAAGGCGATGGAACCTGCTTGGATAACTGCACGCCAAATTGAAGCGGCACGGGTTGCGTTAACTCGTTTGATGAAACGCGAAGGAAAAGTTTGGATTCGTATTTTTCCGGACAAGCCGGTAACAAAAAAACCAGCCGAAACTCGTATGGGAAGCGGAAAAGGAGCACCGGAATTTTGGGTTGCAGTTGTTAAACCGGGACGCATTATGTTTGAAGTTGGCGGTGTTAAAAAAGAAGTTGCACAGGAAGCATTGAAACTTGCTACACACAAACTTCCGATTAAAACAAAGTTTGTTTCACGTATAGAATTGGCTGTGTAAGGAGTATACCATGAAAACACAAGAAATACGTCAGTTGACCAATGATGAACTTATCAAACACATCGAAGAAAATCTGGCTGCAATTGGTACCATGAAATTTCAAAAAGTAACCAGTCAAGTAGAGAATTCGGCAAAATTTTCAGCGCTTCGTAAAGATATCGCTCGAATGAAAACCATTATTCGTGAGCGTGAACTTGGCGCTTCAACCGTTGCTGCACAGTAAGAGAAGAGAATACTAATGGAAACAAGAAATAATCGCAAAACTAGAACCGGTAAAGTTACAAAAAATAAAATGGAAAAAAGCATCATTGTTGCAATTGAACGCAAAGTTGCTCATCCGCTTTATAAAAAATATTTCAAGCGCACCACAAAATTCTATGCGCATGACGAGAAGAACGAAGCGAGTGTTGGCGATACCGTAAAAATTATGGAAACACGACCGCTCAGCAAATTAAAACGCTGGCGCCTGGTAGAAATTGTTACAAAAGCAAAGTAAGTTTATTGGTATGCCTCTCGTTCCCAAATTCCATTTGGGAACGCAGTGTGAGGAAACCAGCGTTTTGTTGATTTGCGTTCCCAACGGGACGTTGGGAACGAGATGGAAAAAGCAAAGTAAGCTTAGAAGATGTCAGACATTTTCTGATTAACAGTAGCCCAAAACAAATAATTTGCAGGTTGTCTATAAACAAGATATCGGTCATCGGTATCATTTGTTCGGTAGACGATAGAATAGTTCGGAGATAATAATGATTCAAGAAGAAACCAATTTAGTGGTTGCTGATAATTCTGGTGCGAAAAAAGTACGATGTATTCGAGTGCTTGGCGGGCACGATCGTCGATATGCTTCAGTTGGCGACCTTGTTGTTGTATCGGTAAAATCTGCCATTCCCGGTGCCGGAGTTAAAAAAGGCGAAGTTTCGCGCGCAGTAGTTGTTCGCACAAAAAAAGAAATAGGACGAAAAGATGGATCGTATATTCGTTTTGATGAGAACGCAGTTGTTCTTGTAAATCCGCAGAACGAACCGCGTGGCACCCGTATCTTTGGTCCGGTAGCCCGCGAACTCCGCGAACGTCAATTCATGAAGATTGTTTCACTTGCTCCTGAAGTATTGTAACTCAGAAAGAGAATTGTTATGCACGTAAAGAAAAATGATATCGTAATAGTGATCTCGGGAAACTCCAAAGGTAAAGAAGGAAAAGTGCTGAAAGTGTTTCCTGAGAAAAACAGAGTGATTATTGAAGGGGTGAATCTTGCAAAGCGTCACACAAAACCTTCGCAGAGTAATCCGAAAGGCGGCGTTGTTCAAAAAGAAGCGCCCATTCACTCATCGAACGTGATGTTGAAAGATCCGAAGACAGGTGAAAAAACGCGTATCGGATATTCTCACACAAAAGATTCCGTTAGTGGTAAGAAAAAAGTAATGCGCATTGCACAAAAGAGCGGTGAGATGTTCTAATTTTTTTAATCGGCATTACGCGAATAACGTAATGCACACAGAGAAAAACGACAATGGCAAAAGAGAAAAAACAGGAAGAGAAGAAAAAAGGACCGGCAGTACGTGAACCGGGTTCGTATCCCCGTCTTGCTACGAAATATAAAAACGATATCGTTCCTGCGCTGATGAAACAGTTCAACTACAAGAATGTCATGCAGGTTCCGAAACTTGAAAAAATTGCTGTCAACATTGGTGTTGGACAAGCAACGCAGGACGCAAAGCTGCTCGACATAGCTATAGCAGAATTGGAATTGATTGTCGGCCAAAAAGTAGCTGTAACAAAAGCGAAAAAAGCCATTTCAAATTTCAAACTTCGCGAAGGTCTTGCCATTGGTGCGCGCGTAACGTTGCGCAGTACCATAATGTATGAATTTCTCGATCGTCTCATTAGTCTTGCCATGCCGCAGATTCGTGATTTTCGTGGAATTTCAGATCGCTCATTCGACGGACGCGGAAATTATACGCTTGGAATTAAAGAACAAATTATTTTTCCGGAGATTGATGCCGACCGAGTAACAAAGATAAACGGGATGGATATTACATTCGTTACTACAGCGCAAACAGATATGGAAGCAATGGAATTATTGAAACAGTTCGGCGTTCCCTTTGTGAAACGAGAACAACCGGTTGCAAAAGTAAGCTAAAAGGATATAGTATGGCAAAACTCAGTTCAATTGCACGTCAGAAACGGCGCGAAAAATTAGTAGCAAAATATGCTGCAAAACGTAAAGAGTTAATTAAAAACGGCGATATGGAAGGCTTGCGTTTGCTTCCGCGCGACAGCAACCCAACGCGTTTACATAATCGCTGCTTTATGACCGGTCGACCGCGCGGCTTTTTACGCAAATTTGGTCTTGGTCGTTTAGCGTTCCGAAAACTGGCGCACGAAGGAAAGATTCCCGGAGTGACGAAAGCAAGCTGGTAACATTTAATAGAAGGTTTTTACAATGGCCCATTCAGATCCGATAGCAGATTATTTAACACGACTTCGCAATGCGATACAAGCGAAGCATAAAAAAGTTGAGATTCCTGCTTCAAATATAAAAAAGGAAATCACCCGTATTCTCGCTGAGAATAAACTCATCAACAAATACGATGTTGTTGCTGACGACAAACAGGGAGTGATCCGTATTGCATTGAAATATTATGCGGGTGCAAACGTTATTAAAGGTTCGCGTCGTGTCAGCACCCCTGGTCGGCGCGTCTATCGCGAGGTGGAAAATCTTCCGCGCGTCAGCAATGGATTAGGACTTGCAATTGTATCAACATCAAAAGGTTTGATGTCCGATAAACAAGCACGCAAAGAAAATGTTGGCGGAGAAGTTATCTGCTTTATTTGGTAAAAGGAGTTTAAAAACGTGTCACGTATTGGTAAAAAACTTATTACAGTTCCGACCGGTGTAACAATTTCTGCAAACAACGGTGTTGTTACAGTAAAAGGAAAAAACGGAGAGCTTAAAGAACAAATTCATCCGACTGTTGGTATTGAGATAAAAGGGAACGAAGTAACAATTACTCGACAGACGGAAAGTCGTTCTAACCGTGCGATACACGGAACAACACGAGCAAACATTGCGAACATGGTGAAAGGTGTTTCCGAAGGATTCGCAAAAAAATTGGAATTGGTTGGGGTTGGTTATAAAGCGGAAATGAAAGGAAAGAACCTTGCATTAGCTCTCGGTTTCTCGCATGCAATTATTTTTCGTGCGCCGGAAACTGTGAAAATTGAAACACCGACACAAACAAGCATCCTTATTGGTGGTTTTGACAAACAACTTGTCGGACTTGTTGCTGCAAAGATCCGTTCATTCAAACTTCCTGAGCCATATAAAGGTAAGGGCATAAAATATGAAGGTGAAATTCTACGCCGCAAAGCAGGTAAAACAGCAGCTAGCTCCAAATAATAAATTTGTGAATTGATATTATGATTAAAAAAGACATAACAAAACGCCGTTTACGGATTAAAAAAACAGTTCGTAAGAAAATCTTCGGATCGGTAGAACGTCCTCGCTTTACCGTATTTCGAAGTTTGAATGATATCTACGGTCAGATCATTGATGATGTATCCGGAAAAACACTTGTTGCGGTTTCAACAAACGCAAAAGATGTGAAAGAAGAACTTGCGGCTGCAAAAACAAAAATTGAGCAAAGCACGCTTGTTGGAAAACTTCTTGCAAAAAAAGCGATCGAAAAAAATATCAACTCGGTAGTGTTTGATCGAAACGGATATTTGTATCACGGCAGAGTGAAAGCATTTGCCGATGGTGCTCGTGAAGGCGGACTAAAATTTTAAATGCTTGTCGGGTCGTCTAATGGCAGGACAACGCCCTTTGGAGGCGTCTGTAGAGGTTCGACTCCTCTCCCGACAGCAAAACTAAATGTATATACAATCATTGTGAGGTTTTATCTTGGCTCGAATTAAAACAAGTGATCTTGATCTGAAGGACAAACTTGTTCACATCAATCGCGTAGCGAAAGTTGTGAAGGGTGGACGCCGTTTCAGCTTTAATGCTATCGTTGTTGTCGGTGACGGAAAGGGATATGTTGGCATTGGACTCGGCAAAGCAAACGAAGTTGCAGACGCAATTTCAAAAGGGACGGATGACGCAAAAAAGAATGTCGTAAAGGTTCCGTTGATTAATGGAACTGTTCCGCATGATGCTCTTGGAAAATTTGGTGCAGGAAAAGTATTGCTTCGTCCGGCAGCACCCGGAACCGGTTTGATTGCCGGCGGTGGAGTTCGTGCTGTATTGGAAATGGCCGGCGTAAAAGATATTCTCACAAAACAAATGGGTTCGGCAAATCCGCATAACGTTGTAAAAGCAACATTGCGCGCGCTTCTTTCAATGCGCGATGCACGCATGATCGCTGCAGAGCGAGGAATTACCGTTCAAGAACTTTTTCAAAACTAAACTTAGTGTGAGTGACAATGGCAGCGCCGAAAAAAATTAAAATTACACAAAGGGTCAGCATTATAGATACGCTGGCAAACCACAAAGCCACAATTAAAGCACTTGGTCTTGGAAGACCGAACTACTCTGTTGTTCATACCGCCACACCGCAAATTCTTGGCATGATCAATACGGTAAAACATCTTGTAACAGTTGAAGAAGTAAAACCATAATATTTTTTAAAAATGTCCGCCGAAGGCGGACAGGCGAGCTCCGACTCCGGAGCGTTAGTATTTCATAGGAGACAGCAATGACAGATATACTTAGTAATTTAAAATTTGCACCAGGATCGCGCAAGAAAAGAAAACGTATTGGACGCGGACAAGGTTCGGGGCATGGCGGAACTTCAACGCGCGGTCATAAAGGACAGGGATCGCGTTCGGGTTCTGGATTAAAGAGAAATTTTGAAGGCGGGCAAATGCCGCTTGTACGTCGGTTACCGAAGTTCGGTTTCACACCGCGGAATCGTGTTGAATATCTTGTGATTAACACTAGTGTACTGCAAAAATTTGTTGACGAAAAAAAGATCACCGATGGAATTATTACACCGGAAATTTTGTATGCAATCGGAGCGGTTGCCGATAAAAAATCTCCGATTAAAATTCTTGGTGATGGTGATTTGAAAGCAACACTCACTGTTTCCGCACATAAGTTCAGCAAATCGTCCGTTGAAAAGATTACCGCTGCAGGCGGAACAATAAACGAAATTTCAAAAGAAAAAGCTGCTGTGTAACTCAATCTGAATATTATCAATGAGTAAATTCACCGAAAGTTTCAGAAATATTTTTAAGATCGAAGAACTTCGAGCACGCCTGCTGTTTACGGCGAGTCTTTTGATTGTTGTTCGAATTGGATCTCACGTTACACTTCCGGGTGTTGATGCTGGAGTTCTTGCCGATGCGATGCGTAACCAGGCAGATAATACACTTTTTGGATTGTATGATCTTTTTGTCGGCGGTGCGTTTAGTAATGCGGCAATTTTTGCTCTTGGTATCATGCCGTATATCAGTGCCTCTATTATAATACAGTTGCTAGGTGCTGTGGTTCCTTTCTTCCAAAAACTCCAGAAAGAAGGAGAGACTGGTAGAAAAAAAATCAATCAATATACTCGTTTGGGTACGGTTGCGATTGCGCTGCTCCAAGCGTGGGGCGTGAGTGTTCGATTGGGAAGTTTGAATGCAAATGGAATTCCGATTGTTCCGATTGAAGTACAGGGATTGTTCTTTTCATTCAGTACAATAATTTTTCTTACGGCTGGAACAGTATTTGTGATGTGGCTTGGCGAGCAAATTACCGAGCGAGGACTTGGGAATGGAATTTCGTTGATTATTTTCATCGGTATCATCGCTCGTTTCCCCCATGCGGTGTTAGACGAACTGTTAGTTGTTAGTTCGGGTGCACGACCAATTATTGTTGAAATAATTATTTGGGCAGCAATGCTGTTTATTGTTGCCGGTGTTATTATGGTAACACAAGGGACGCGGCGCATTCCGGTTCAATACGCAAAACGTGTTGTCGGACGAAAAGTATATGGCGGAGTAACCCAGTATATTCCAATGCGAGTGAATACGGCGGGTGTTATGCCAATTATTTTTGCGCAATCGATCATGTTTATTCCAACAACAATTTTCACATTCTTTCCCGAGAGCGAATTTGTTGGTGCCATTGCCGGTTATATGGATCATGCTTCTTATACCTATGCATTCATATATGGTTTAATGATTGTGTTCTTTACGTATTTTTATACTGCAATTGCTTTTAACCCGAATGATGTTGCCGAGAACATGCAGAAGAACGGCGGATTTATTCCAGGAATTCGTCCGGGAAAACACACATCTGAATTTGTTGATAATATTCTTACAAAAATTACGCTCCCCGGATCGATCTTTTTAGCGATCATCGCAATCTTACCGACATTCATGATGAAGTTTGGTGTCACGCCAAGTTTTGCATCGTTCTTTGGCGGAACAAGTTTGTTGATCTCGGTTGGTGTAGCACTTGATACGCTTCAGCAGGTTGAATCACATTTGTTGATGCGTCACTATGATGGTTTTATGAAGAGCGGCAAAATAAAAGGTCGCATTGGTCGGTAATGGCAGTAAGTATTAAATCACCGGCAGAGATTGAGCTGATGCGAGAAAGTTGTCGGATTGTAAGTGATGTGCTAAAGCTTGTTGGAACGCACATAAAACCCGGTGTAAGCACAGCACAGTTGGATCTGATGGCGGAAGATTATATACGAAGTTGCAATGCTGAATCGGCATTTAAGGGATTTGGTTCAGATCCAAAAAATCTTTTTCCGGCAACATTGTGTATCTCAGTTGATAGTGAAGTTGTTCACGGAATACCTGGGAAAAGAATTTTACGAGAAGGAGAAATAGTTTCCATTGATGTTGGCGCAAAGAAGAATGGTTTTTTTGGAGATGGAGCTTTCACATTTCCGGTTGGCGAAGTAAGCGAAGAGAAGAGACGATTGATGTGCGTGACGAAAGAGTCTCTTGAACGAGCGGTTGAACAGGCTATTGAAGGGAATCGAACCGGAGATATTGCACACGCGGTTCAATCGTATGTAGAAGCAGAAGGTTTTTCAATTGTTCGAGATCTTGTTGGGCATGCGCTTGGAAGAGAGTTGCACGAAGATCCTCAAATTCCGAACTATGGTAAAGCAGGAAAAGGAACTGTTCTTAAAGAAGGAATGACACTTGCAATTGAACCAATGGTCAACGCGGGAACGTTCAAAGTGTTAACTGCAGCAGATCGGTGGACAATAGTGACCTACGACGGAAAACCGTCAGCACATTTTGAATACACGGTTGTAGTTCGTAAAAATAAAGCAGAAGTGTTAACAATATACAATTAATGGCAAAACAAGACGCAATAAAAATTGACGGGGTAATTTCGGATACGTTGCCAAACGCATCGTTTCGGGTGAAGTTAGATAATGGACATGAGATTTTGGCACACATCTCCGGCAAAATGCGTATGCACTACATTAAGATTCTTGCTGGGGATAAGGTAACGGTTGAACTTTCACCGTATGATTTGACCAAAGGTAGAATTACGTATCGGTATAAATAAGAGTTAAAGGGACAATAATGAAAGTTCGTGCATCGGTTAAGAAAATTTGTGAAAATTGCAAGATCATCCGCCGAAAAGGCAAAGTGATGGTGATCTGCAAGAAGAATCCAAAACACAAACAACGTCAAGGTTAAAAATTAGGAGAGTATTCAGTGGCTCGTATCGCTGGCGTCGATTTACCAAAAAATAAACGTACCGTAATCGGTTTAACATATATCTTCGGAATCGGAGATTCAATTTCTCGTGAAATTCTTGCTAAAGCAGGTGTTGATGAGAATAAAAAAATTGGATCGTTGACAGATGAAGAAATAAACAAGATTCGTACGATCATACAAACAGATTACAAAACAGAAGGCGCACTCCGCTCTGAGAATCAGATGAACATCAAACGATTGATGGACATTGGAGCTTACCGTGGACTGCGTCATCGTAAAGGTTTACCGGTTCGGGGGCAGCGCACGCGCACAAATTCCCGAACTCGTAAAGGTAAACGCAAGACCGTAGCAGGAAAGAAAAAAGTAATCGCTAAAAAGTAATTAGTCTGAAAGGATAGGAACACTGTGGCTAAACAGCAATCAGCACCAACAGTTGCAACAAAAAAGAAAAAGAAAATTCACGTTGACGTGAACGGTAAGGTGTATGTGAAGGCGACATTTAACAATGTCATCGTTACCATAACCGATACGTACGGCAATACAATCTCGTGGTCATCGGCGGGAAAGAACGCATTCAAAGGTTCTCGCAAGAATACTCCTTTTGCCGCTCAAGTTTCTGCTGAAGCCGCAGCGAAAGAAGCGTACGATCTCGGGCTTCGTAAAGTTGAAGTGTTCGTTAAAGGTCCTGGTTCAGGACGTGAAGCAGCGATTCGTTCATTACAAACGGCTGGTTTGGAAGTTAGTATCATTCGTGATATGACTCCAATTCCACACAATGGCTGCCGTCCGCCGAAACGCAGAAGAGTGTAATTTTAATTAATAGGAAGTTAAAACAGAATGGCACGTAATACCGGTTCAATTGTTAAGCAATCCCGTAAGTTAGGAATTGCGCTCAGCACAAAAGCAAACAAATTCATGGAACGCCGACCGTATGGTCCAGGCCAGCATGGAAAAGGAAAACGTACAAAAGTTTCCGAATATGGATTGCAATTAAAAGAAAAACAGAAGATGAAATATATCTATGGAGTTCTTGAGCGTCAATTTAGAAACTACTTTGAAAAAGCAACCCATATGAAAGGTAAGACGGGTGATAATCTTATAAAATTGCTCGAACTCCGTCTTGACAATGTTATCTATCGTATGGGTTTCGCTCCAACGCGACGCAGCGCACGGCAATTGGTCACGCACGGACATTTTCGCATTAACAATGAGAAAGTGAACATCCCTTCATTTCAATTGAAATCGGGTGATAGTATCGCGGTTCGTGAAAAAAGCCGTCAGCTTGATATCATTCATAACGCCATGAAGCGTGTGAAAGATGCTTCCATCTATACGTGGGTAAGTTTAGATAAAGCTGCGATGGCAGGAACATTTCTGCGAGTTCCTGAGCGAGAAGAGATTCCGATGCTTGCAAATGAACAGCTTGTTGTTGAGTTGTACTCGAAATAATTTAATTGAATTTTTTCTTTACTTGGTGAGAACCGAACTATGAGTAATACACAATTTCAAATGCCGGAAAATGTTCTTCTGGAAGAAACATCTAACACAGAAACATTCGGCAGATTCATCGTTCAACCCTTGGAAAAAGGTTACGGAGTTACCATCGGCAATGCGTTGCGCCGTGTGCTTCTTTCTTCGCTTCCCGGGTACGCAATCACTGCAATTCGTATTGATGGTGTCGTGCATGAATTTACCGCGATTCCTGGAATTGTAGAAGATGTGTCCGACATGATCTTGAACCTGAAACAAGTACGCTTGAAAGCCACCAACAAAAAAGTTGGCAAGGTGACCGTGCACTTGAAAGGTCAGGGAAAATTTCTTGCCGGCGATATCCAAAAAGCAAGTCCGGAAGTTGAAATTCTTAATCCGGAACTTCATCTGGCAACACTGAATAAAGATGCCGATTTCGAAATAGAATTTCGGATTGGACGCGGTAAAGGATATGTAACCGCCGAAGAAAATAAATTGCCGGATCAACCTGTTGGAATGATCACCATCGATTCAATATTCACGCCGATTGTCAATGTTCGGTACACTATTGAATCAACGCGCGTTGGTCAGCAGACAGACTATGAAAAATTAGTATTGGAAGTTGAAACCGATGGTTCAATTGTGCCGAAAGACGCCGTTGCCTATGCCGGTAAAGTATTGCGTGATCACATCCAGTTCTTTATCAACTTTGACGCTTCGCAAGAAACAGAAAAAGAAGATAACGAACGAGACGAGGAAATATCACGAATTCGTAAAATATTAATTACACCGGTTGATGAACTTGAACTTTCAGTTCGTTCGCACAACTGCTTGCGAGCCGCCGATATAAAAACACTCGGCGATCTTGTCCGCAAAGACGAAGCCGAATTGTTAAAGTTCAGAAACTTCGGCAGAAAATCACTTGCTGAATTATCGGCAATCGCAGAAGTAAACAATCTTACATTCGGTATGGATGTGGATAAATATTTGAAAGATAGTGACTAAAAGGAAATAGTGTCATGATACATGGACGAGTAGGTAGAAAATTACAACGTACGGCAAGTCATCGCAAAGCTCTGTTGAACTCGCTTTCAACATCATTGCTTCGGCACAAACGAATTCAAACAACCTTGGCAAAGGCAAAAGAAACACGAATGTTCGTGGAAAAATTGATTACCCGCGCAAAGAATGCTGTTGCAAATGAAGTTGAAGGTGGACCAAAGAATATTCATGCGCGCCGCGAAATTGCCCGCCATATCAATGATAAAGAAGTGGTGCAAATGTTGTTCAGCGAGATCGCTCCGAAAGTTGCTTCTCGTCCCGGCGGATATACCCGCGTGATCAAACTCGGTCAGCGCTTGGGCGACGGTGCGCATGTTGCTATGATTGAACTTGTTGATTTTGCATTGAATACCGAGGCTGTTGAAACACCGGTGAAAAAGAAACAAGATCGCCGCACACGTATCAATCAAAAGAAAAAGACAAAGACTGATTCTGCGGCGAAAAAAACAGAAACAACTTCCGCAGAAACAAAGTAATTGACAAAGGATAGCAATGGCTATCCTTTGCTGTTCATTGTGACTCATCAATTGTGTGTGTGGAGTATGAAAATTTCTATTGTTGATTTTGTTGTTGGTGTTGCAAATTTAAAACAACTTCCTAAAACCAATCATCCCGAAATTATTTTTATCGGGCGTTCCAACGTTGGCAAATCTTCCCTTCTGAACAAGCTCTGCAGTAGAAAAAATATTGCACGAGTCAGTGCTACTCCCGGAAAAACACGAGAACTGAATTATTACCTCATCAATAAAGAATTGTATTTTGTTGATCTGCCGGGATATGGATATGCGAAAGTTGCCGAACATGTAAAAGCAGGCTGGACGCAGATGATCGAAGAATTCTTTCATACGCGCAGACAGATTGCGATGGCAATTCAAATTGTTGATGCACGGTTAGGACCAACCGAACTCGACAATACAATGATGGGCTGGTTGGATTTTTACAAAGTTCCATTCCTGCTCATCCTTACCAAAGCGGATAAACTTCCGAAAAATAAATTGATCATTCAAGTGAACACCATTAGTGGACAATTGAGCAAGTACAAACATCTTGTTGGAATTCAATCGTTCTCCGCGGTAACCGGCGATGGACGGATTGAATTGTTAAAAATAATAGATTGTCAAATTGAAGAAAAGGTTCATCCTTCTTCAAAACTCGTTACATCCGCAGTAGCGTAACACGATACTGCCAATTACCGCACCGTACACCCCGCACGGTTTTTTCTATACAATACTTTTTATAAGGACCATTCATTATGAAAAAACGACTTTTTACACCAGGACCAACCCCAATTCCAGAAACGATTATGTTGAAAATGGCTGAACCCATTATTCATCACCGCAATCCGGAATTCAACGAAATACTTACACGCGTAAATCAAAATTTGAAATATCTTTTCCAAACCGAACAACCCGTGTTGACGTTAACCTGTTCCGGAACCGGCGGCGTTGAATCAACGTTCGTCAGTTTATTTTCCCCCGGAGACAACATAATTGTTTCGAATGGCGGAAAATTTGGCGAACGCTGGGTGAAGATGTCGAAAGTGTTTGGGTTGAATGTTGTTGAAATAAAAGTTGCATGGGGAAAAGCTCCGACAGAAGAACAAATTCTTTCGGCATTGAAAGCGAATCCTGATACAAAAGCTGTTTATCTTACTCACAGCGAAACATCAACGGGTGCTGCAACAGATGTGAAAGCACTTTCGAAACTGATCCATGAAAATTCCAACGCGCTTGTATGTGTTGATGGAATCACCGCAGTTGGTGCGCACGAAATGCATTTTGACGAGTGGGGAATTGATGTTTGTGTTACTGGTTCGCAAAAAGGATTGATGATTCCCCCGGGACTTGCATTCGTTGCACTCAGCAAACGTGCAATTGAAGCAATTGAAACGTCAAAATTACCGCGCTTCTATTTAGATTTGAAAAAAGCGCTGAAATCATACGCAGATAACGATACTCCATGGACTCCTGCAATTTCACTTATTATTGGAGTTGACTTAGCATTGCAAAAAATTCGTGAAGAAGGAATTGAGAATATTTGGGCACGACATCAACGGTTGGCAAATGCAATTCGCGCAGGCGTTGTTGGCGCAGGATTAAAATTATTTTCTGAATTTCCATCGTTTGCAGTTACGCCAGTGTGGGTGCCGGAAGGAGTTGAATGGAAACAATTCAATAAAATTCTTAAAGGAAAATATGGAATTACTATTGCCGGCGGTCAGGATGATTTTACCGGAAAGATATTCCGTATTTCGCATCTCGGCTATTACGATGAACTTGATATGATTACAATGATCGGTGCTTTGGAAATGACATTGCAAGAATGCGGTTACAAATTTGAATTAGGTTCCGGTGTTAAAGCAACATTAAATGCGTTGACATCAAAATAAATAATCGTTCTTTCAATTTACATTTAAATGTTCCCTCTACGAGGTCGTAGACCCGTCCATTGGAGACTGTGTCAAAAGTCAAATTTTGTGAAACACATCCCCGAAATCTTCCGCCGAAGGCGGACAAGTTGAGATTTCGGGGATGTTAACGCTGAAAAAATAGTTTTGACACAGTCTCATTGTGTCGGGGAATCTATTTTACGAGAGTAAAAATGAAAATTCTGATTACAGATCCAATTGAACAAAGCTGTGTTGATATTCTAACACGCGAAGGATTTCAGGTCGATCTGAAACCCGGGCTTCCTGCTGAAGAAATCAAACAAATTATTCACGAGTACGCTGCCTTGGTTGTTCGCAGTGGAACAAAAGTAACGGCTGATATTATTGAAAAAGCAACATCAATGAAGGTGATTGGCAGAGCAGGCGCAGGAGTTGACAACATCGATTCCGCCGCTGCCTCGCGCAAAGGTATTATTGTAATGAATACTCCCGGTGGGAATACACTTTCTACTGCCGAACATACATTTTCCATGCTGATGGCACTTGCGCGAAATATTCCAAATGCGAATGCAAGTTTGGTTGCAGGACGATGGGATCGAAAAAAATTTATGGGAACAGAGTTGTTCGGTAAAACATTGGGTATTATAGGGCTTGGGAAAATCGGACGTGAAGTTGCAATTCGCGCGCAAGCGTTCGGAATGGTGACGATCAGTTACGATCCGGTTCTTGGAGTTGATGTTGCTTCAAAGATGAAGGTTGAACTTGTTACGCTGGATGAGATATTTCGCCGCTCTGATTTCATTACTGTTCATACTCCGTTGAGCGATGAAACTCGCGGATTGTTGAATGAACAGACCATTGCAAGATGTAAAAAAGGAGTTCGCATCATCAATTGCGCACGCGGTGGAATAGTTGATGAGGCCGCATTGCTGAAAGCACTTGATAACGGTCAGGTAGCCGGAGCCGCACTTGATGTATTTGTTGAAGAACCGCCGAAGGATTATACTCTCGTGAAGCATCCGAACGTTGTAGCAACACCGCATCTTGGTGCATCAACAGAAGAAGCGCAGGAAAAAGTTGCCATTCAAATTGCGGAACAAATTGCCGACGCATTAAAAGATCGCGGAATTGTCGGAGCGGTAAATGCTGCCGCTCTGCAGGCAGGAGTTCCAAATGAAATCAAACCATACTTGTCGCTTGCAGAAAAACTCGGGTCACTACAAGCTCAAGTGATGAAAGGTCAGTTGAAAGAATTATCAATTGATCTAACCGGTGAATTGCTTCACAAACATTCTGAATTGATCAAGGCAGGCGTACTGCGCGGACTCTTGTCAAAAATAATGAGTCAACCGGTAAACTATATTAATGCACCGGTGTTGGCACAATCCATGGGTGTCCGCATCAGCGAGAAGAAGGATGTTGATTCCGGAGATTATGCAAATCTTTTGACCATTGGATATAAAACTGATGTGGAAGAACGTTCGTTTGCGGGAACAGCGTTAGGCGGGAAACATTTGAAGATCGTTCGTCTTGATAAATACTATGTTGAAGGAAATCCGAACGGTACATTTCTCTATTATACCAATATTGATCGTCCTGGAATGCTTGCAAAGGTTGGAACAATTCTCGCAGAAGCAAATATCAATATTGCGGGACTGTCGCTGGGTCGTTCCGGTATAGGTGAGCGTGCATTGACTGTTGTCGGTGTTGATAACCCAATTCCCGATGCAGTGCTGCAAAAAGTTGCTGCGCTGGATGGCGTGTTTAATGCGAAGGTGGTAACGCTGTAATTGATCTAATGCGTATCATCATTCGTAACGAGTAGCTGCGAATGATATTAAGGGCAGTTCTAAAAATTAAGTTTTTTGCCACAGAGATCACAGAGAAAAATATAAAATAATTCTTAGCGTCTTTGCGGTAAAGTTCTTTTTGAATTTATAAAACCGCCCTTAAACCGGACTTTATTTATTGTGCGTACATTGTTAAAATGTTACGCACTTTTTGTTTTAAAGAACTTATGTTTTCTGCTCACATTTAAAAACTTGAATGCTTCTCTTAAAAATACCATATTTGCAACGGTGCAGTGAAAGAAATAATATTAACTTTGGATTTTTTATGAAATTCAAACGCTTTGTTTTTTAAGGGACGACTATGTATCATAGCACCCCTAAAAAATTAATACACCCGATAGAATTAGTGAAGAAAGTGTGTTGTGAAGAAAGTGTTTTGAAAATAAATAAAAACTATGTATATAGAAACGATTCAGGAATTAGACGCTAAATTTTAGAGGCGAAACACACAGGATTGGGATGAATAGTGGATTATATGAACAGTATAAATTATAGGCGAATTTAGATAATTATTGTAAAAATGATTTCTTTAGCAACAGATATTTTAATGCGAAAACTTTATTTACAAAATGTTGAATTGATAAATATGTTGTGTATAACCAAACTCAAGGTAAACAAATAGACTGTTGCTCTATTTATAATTTTTAATAATTCTTAATGTTTTTGCTTGACATTTGATATGGCACTCCCTATATTCCAACCATAGATGTGGGCAAAAATATTATACGAATATTTTTGACAAAGGTTGCGATTGTTTTTTATGAAATAAAAATCCGGTTACTTATAAAAATGATATGGCAAAGCTTCAAAGAACGCTTAATAATTCACACTCACAATTAACAATTTCTTGGAGAAAAACATGAAACGCAAGTTGTACTCTTTCTTGGTTATAGCCATGTTTACTCCCTATCTTATCTTTGCAGCATCACAAGGTAAAATAAGGGGTAAGGTTATCGACAGCCAAAGTGGTGAAGCCTTAGTAGGTGCCGCTGTAGTGGTTGTTGGCACTCCGTTTGGCTCTACAACGGATGTCAACGGTGAATTTAATATCTTAAAACTTGAGGCCGGAACATATACATTGCGCGCAAGTTATATTGGATATCAAGCTATTACCATTTCCAATATTCGTGTAAATGCAGACTTAACATCGGATGCAAATTTTAAATTGTCTTCCGAAGGTGTTCAAGTAAGCACAGTAGTCATTGTTGCAGAGCGTCCGCTGGTAAATAAATCAGCAACAAGTGCTATTCGCATTATCGACAATGACTATATTCAAAACTTGCCTGTGCGTGGAGTTGAAAACGCTGTGCGATTACAGCCTGGTGTTGTTTCGCGAGGAAACGATTTTTATTTACGTGGTGCACGAAGTGATGCTACGGGAATGATTGTGGACGGTGTACCAGCATCAGATAAACTTGGTGGTGGTCGTTCAATTAATTTTAGTGCAGAGGCTGTTGAGCAAGTACAGGTTCAAGCCGGTGGTTATTCTGCTGAGTACGGTAATGCATCAGGCGGATTGATCATCAGTTCATTGCGGACGGGATCTGAAAAATGGAAAGTATCATTGTTGGCTGAAACAGATAATTATACAGGACAAGGTAAAAAGAGTTTAGGTGGATATTCGTATGGATATTCAGATTATGTATTTACTGTTGGTGGTCCGGTGATGACAGATAAACTTCGTTTCTTTGGAAGTGTTCAAAGCACATTTTTTAGAGATCCTGCTGTTCGGTATTGGGATGGAATAAATGCTCAAAACATTATTACTGAACCTACAAGATCTCCAGGACATCCTGCAACACCATCGAGTGATACAATAAATTTAAAGTATGGTGCGGGTAATAGAATCGGCGGCATGTCTAATGCATATAACTATGTTGGAACTTTGTTGTATAACTTAGGCAACATGCAGTTGCGTGCGTCTGGATCATACTATACGCAAGAACGACAAAACACTGCTGGTATCGCGAATGTGTTCAACACAGCTCGTAATACGTTTTTTGAATCCTCAAATGGATTTGGAAGTTTGAAATTTACTCATTTCATTACCCCAACTATTAACTATGAAGCGAGTGCTTATTACACTATTCGTAATGATAAAACAATGGATCCGGTGTTAAGAGATAATTTC
>JANONI010000223.1:0-5543 GCA_031420755.1 Bacteroidota bacterium
AAATTCTTATCACTTTTAATAACACGAATAGTAGGAAATTCATTTTTGATAAATTCAACACTTCCATCAACAGATGCATTATCGACAACAATTACTTCAAAAGTGAGATAGTCTTGATGGAGAACTGACGTAAGACAATCCTTTAGAAAATGTTTTCCGTTGTAGTTAACGATAATAATGGAAATGAATGTTTTAAGTGAACTTGTCATGTCGATTCAAGTAATTCTACTATCTCAGTGGGTGGAGTCCATACAATGAATTGTTTCCATCCTCCCCATTTTATGGGAGTATAGTGTATAATACGTGATCGCAGAGTAGCAAATGTTTCTTTAGACATTAGAATCATCAACACAAACCAGCCAAGCATCTTTATTTTCCCATTGCCAGATGAAATGCTCCATTGCTTCAAAAATATTTTCCATCCCTTCCGAAATTCTTTCTGCATGAAATATGCAATCACTAAACGTTCTTTGAAGTAAGAATAAGCAATCTCATACTCAAGGTTAAACTGTTGAACTTGCGGGTGATGCAAATATTTGTCAAGAATAAGTAGTTTTGCAGAATGTACATTTACTTCTTGTGAACTTAATGATTCACCTGCAAAGCGATATATCGCTAATATCTCATCTACATAGACAAATGTTGCTCCTGATTCAGCAATACGGATCCAGCATTCTACATCTTCACAATACATGGGCAATGATTCATCAAACTTATTAGCGACCATGATTTCTTTCCGAAATAAAAATTCATGGATCGTTGCTACGAAAGTTCGATTATGTTCCAGCAACATTGCCTTAAAGATATTGTCGTACGGAAATTTAGCTGGACCATTACGTGAAAAACCATGCTTCTTGCTATACGTCATATATTCAGTATACACAACGCCACATGTTGCATGAGTTTTAAACACCGTAAGACATTTTTCAAAACGTTTTTGGGGCAGAATGTCGTCCGCATCAAGAAATTGAATAAACTCTCCGGACGCTGCATCGATTCCCTTATTGCGAGCAACAGATGGACCGCTATTGGGCTGGTAAATATATCGAAACCTGCTATCGCGTTGTAAATAGTGGTTGTAAATTTCTTTACTTTGATCGGTTGAACCATCATCAATAAGAATACACTCCCAATGAGGATATGTTTGCCAGAGCAGACTTTCGAGTGCTTGGCTGAGAAATCTCGCTGAGTTATAACAAGGAACAATCACCGATATTTTTCCGATATCGGTCATCTTAGATTTCAGCAAACGAGTTAACCATTAATTTTGATTCCCTTCAATATTGATTTTACTCTTAACTTATATATTTCCCATAGCATCCTGTTGTGAGAGATATAGCCATATTCATTTCTAATACGAAGACTTTCAATTAAACCTTCATTATTCATCGTTGATAGACCACCAAAAGAAAAATTTGCAATAATCTTGTCTAACGGAATAAACTTCACACCATTTTTCTGAAATCGAAGCATCAATTCATAATCAGCAGAGATCCGATAATTCAAATTGAAAACACCAAGTTTCTCATAAATTACTTTGGAGACAAAACATGTGGGATGAGTAATCATTCCATCTTTGAGAGAATCGTGATGCATCCTATAAAGCATTGTTTCACGATCATTCTCGACATATCGTAATATTCCATATAAAACAGTTTCTTTATTGGCTACATAGTTTTTGACCATTGATTCAACAGCATCCGGTTCGTACCAATCATCACTATTAAGAATTCCAATTAATTCTCCGGTTGCTAATGATATCCCTTTGTTCATCGCATCGTACATTCCGCGATCTTTTTCGGAAATCCATCGTAATTTTCCGGAAAATTTTGGAACATACTTTTTGATAATATCAACAGTAGAATCGGTCGAACATCCATCAACAATAATGTATTCTATATTTTTATAAGTTTGCAAAAAAAGAGATTCAATCGTTCGAGCAATCGTTCTTTGCGAGTTAAAGCTTGGGGTAACTATAGAGATTAATGGGTGATTGGTCATCTTGCAATTTTCAGTTAAATATTACTCAATACCTGACGATATACATCAGCCGTGGCTATTGCGGTTTTTTTCCATGAAAATAATTTTACTCGCTCTATTCCTTTTTTCGTTAATTCTATGCGCATTTTATCATCGGAAAGGCATTTGTATACAGTAGATGAGATTGAGTCAGAATCCATTGGATTGAAGTACAACGCAGCATCACCTCCAACTTCCGGCAGAGAACTTGTATTACTTAACACCACGGGACATCCGTTGCTCATTGCTTCCAAAACCGGTATTCCAAATCCTTCATAGAGAGATGGGAAAACAAATATTTTTGCATTTTTATACAATAGCGTAAGTTCATCATCTGAAACAAATTTATGAATTAATCTATCGGCTATTTTTAGTTCCCGAAACAATCTTTTTTCTTCTGATGTAAATTTTTCCCCAGTACAGATAACGTGAAGATCTTTATCGTTATGAAGAATATTTTGGATGGACCGTATTAAAAAGATAAAATTTTTATACGATGAACGGTTGCCAACATAAAGAATATATTCTTCAGGAATACCATTTGCTGTTACCATATTAGCAGCCCATGGATCTTGATTCAACGAATTGCCGAGATATATTACACTAACCTTTTTCTCGTTGACTTTGTATATATCTAACAGATCTTTTTTTCCTGATTCTGATATTACAATAATATGATTTGCGCGATCAATCAATTTCTTTTTATTTCTTAAAACTGTTTCAACCTCAGATTGTGGAAAACAGTCAGGATATTTCTCATAGATTAGATCGTAGATAGTAATGACAACCGATTTCTCACCAATGTAATCCAAAAAATAGTCATCATAATATGTAGGGTGGAAAATATCAAAGTCACCACGTAACAAACTATCCACAACGTATTTCTTGTTTATCAGTGATTCATCATATTGAGGAAAATATTTGTTTCTGAGCATCCACAATTTTCCCTTACCGGGGAAATTATTCCTTCCTAAAAACACTGGTTCAATAAAGCCAAACTGTTTTTCTAAATTCAACAAATGTTCGTTGTTGGTGTATCTGAAAGGAACAAGTGCTGTAATTGTATTGCTCTTGTGAAAGTGACGCAATAATTCGTAAAAATAACGTGAAATACCGCCAAATCGCTGATATTGAAATATTTGATGGTCGTACAAAACTCTCATACAATTATTCATTTCTTACTACTAAATGATTCAAAATCAGAAAACGTTTTGCTCGATAGTTTCTTTAGAATAAATTTTCTAATCCCATATTTTTGAAAACGAAAAATAAATTTAAGATATGCTTCATTCAATTTTTTTGTTGTTAGAACATGGAAAGAATCAAAACAATAAAAGTTCAAAGAATATTTTTGGGCAATAAATTCTAAAGTTTTTTTAGAATACAATGAAACATGTTGACCATGTGCTAAAACATAATACCACCAGTGATCAGGGTGTGGAACGGTTTCCGGTAGTATTTGAGTTGAAAAGATAATATTTTTTGTAATAGCCAGCATCTTTTCTAGTTCTTCAATTGGATGAACGAAATGTTCAAATGCTTCAAATGTAGTTATTGCTTCAATCGGAGAGAGTGTATTGGAATATTCGAATCCTCGTGCAACCAGATTCTTTGTGTAAGGATCCTTCCAATAAAAATTGAATCCAATATCTCTCATTAGACGAGTAAAAATTCCATACCCGCCGGCATAATCAACATAGTTTCCTTCAATAGAAAAAGATGTTGCCAACAACAATGAAACATTTTTTGCGAAAAGTTGATTCCGTTCTAAAATTCCTGTATCGGATAGAGTAATCGAATCTGAATACGCTTCTTTGAGCCAGTATGGTTCTTCGGTTTGTAAAAATCCGCATGTGGAGCAATAGAAATAATCAACATCATACTTGTTTAACACGCGAGCTGTAAACTTCTTAGCGGAAATATTTTGACAAATCTTACAGTTCATAGTTACTTCACCCATATTCCAGTTGCGGTGTTGTTGATCAATTTATAATATTGAAGTGGGGCCCATACAGATCCGATTCCAACACAAATAATTGTTGAGATAATAACTCCGGGAAGACCAAATATACCCAACAAATATATTGATAATGGAATATTGATAATACTGACAAAAAGTGCGCTATAGATCTGCAGACGAATCTTCCCTGTCCCATTGAGGAACGTTGCAAAAATAGAATTCCAATTAGACAAGATCACAAAGATAAACATTGCTAATGAGACGGAGAAGGATACATGGATGGTATTACCAATCCAAATTGAATACATATAGTCTGATACCATCAGCATCGCTAATGCAACACAACACATACAAATCCAAACTAAAATCAATTTTCGAATCGATTTTCTGATCCAGTCAATATCATTTCGATGGTATGCGTCGGTAATCGCAGACCAAAATGGTGTTGCAATCAAAACAAACACTGAACTAATCAGACCAAAATATTTCAAAGCAATATTATAGGAAGTCACTTCTTCCGGACCAAAATAATGTGCAATGATCATATTGCTTGTCGAAAGCAAGATCAATACTGCAATTTGGATAATAAAAAATTGAACGCCAATAGTAGTTAGATTCTTTGCATAAGCGAAGTTTACAAACTTTAACGAAGGAGCGAGATGTTTGTACCGTTTACCATATAAGAATAGATGAGCAAAGATGAGCACAATTAGCGGTGAGACAGTAAATACGATGCCGAGTGTAACCAGTGACTGCATATTATAATGACGGATGAACAAAATTCCAATCAATGTTAATATACTTCCTAACAATCCAAGAAAATTATTCATCGCCGGACGTTGATCAGCTAACAAAACAGTTGTTATCAATTGAATGACAAACTGCATAGCGAATAGCATAAAGACAATAGGAACCAATATGTGAAGATCATGAGAAAGTGTTTGCGATGCATTGAAGATGATTGTCCAATCAAGCATCGAATTAGCGATGAAAAACATGAGGGTTAAACATGACGCAATCATAATCATAATTACGTAAGTGGTGCTGATGTACTCTCTTGCTTCAAGTATTTCATTTTTAGCCAGAGCTTCGGCAAATTTATTTCGTAAACCATTTCCCAACCCAATATCAAAGAACGAAAACCATCCTATGAATGAACTGATTGTCAACCATACTCCATATTCTGTTGTAGATATAGTATTTAATGTCAACGGTACCAAAAAAAAACTGATCCCCATGGAACAGCCCCTAATAAAAAACGAAACAGCAATGTTCTTTTTCGCGCGTATGCTTCTTTCATTCCCTTTAGAGAAGTATGTTTTGAGAAATTGCATTGTTTGTTTTTTATATTTCACAAACGGCAAAAAGCCGATAATGAAAATACGGTCGGAGTATTCCAAAATATGAAAGTGCCTTACCCAAAAGTCGGAGCATTTTCAAAGAACTTAATGCAAATGGATTAATTCCATTTCCTTTTTGGACTTTCACCTTGGTAAAATGCTGAGATAATAAATTTTGCATTGATTCCGGTGTAAAGAAATTTTTATGATCAAGGTCGGCAAAA
>JANONI010000224.1:0-7375 GCA_031420755.1 Bacteroidota bacterium
ATGCTAATGAAATTTACAAACATAACGTCTCTGTCGAAGAACTGTATGGCGAGACTCTGTCTCGCCACTGCGAATCAGAGATTCGCTCTACGAGTCGTAGACAATACAAAAATCCATAAAATTTCATTGCTGAGTAGTTACTAAAATTAGTTATTGAAGTTGACGGCTACACTCATCAGTTTGATGAAACATATAAAAAGGATTTGAAGAAAGAACAACGATTGTTAGAATTGGGATATTTTATTATTCGCTTTCGTGACGAAGAAGTAATGAATGAAATTGAAAGAGTAAAAGAAGTAATTGTCTGGAAGATTGAGGAGATCAAAAAGCATCATCCCCCTCTACGAGGTCGTAGACCTAATCCCCATTCCCCAAAACACAACCCACTTCACAAGGGGGACAATTATCTTCCCAATAAAAAAGTAGCACCGCCAAACTAGACAAGAAATGTAGAATCCGTTCACTAAATATTTTGTCCCCCTTGTGCGGAGGATATGAGTGCAGGAGAACGAGTTCTCACTGATTCTCAGTTTTTCATCCAGAGCTAACTAACTCAAGTAACTAACTCAACTAACTAACTATAATCCTCTATGAAAAAAATAATTAAAGAAGTAGCCGTTCTCGGTTCGGGAGTTATGGGTTCACGAGTTGCAGCACATTTTGCAAACATCGGCTGCAAAGTGTATCTGCTGGATATTGTACCGAAGGAACTTACCGATGCTGAAAAAAAGAAGGGACTCACGCTTCAGGATAAAGAAGTAAGAAATAGAATTGCTTCCGACAATCTTAAGAATGTTCTTTCCGCAAAACCTTCTCCAATCTATCATTCCTCTTTCGCTTCCAGAATAACTGTTGGAAATTTTGAGGATAATCTTCCATGGCTTCAACATGTTGATTGGATTTTTGAAGCAGTTGTGGAAATATTGGATGTGAAAAAATCTGTGTTCGAAAAAGTAGAATCTTTTAGAAAACCGGATTCTTTGATTACAACAAACACTTCCGGAATTCCGATCAATTTGATGCTTGAAGGGAGAAGCGAAAACTTTCAAGAAAACTTCTGCGGCACTCACTTTTTTAATCCGCCGCGGTACTTACAACTTTTAGAGATCATTCCAACACTAAAAACAAAACCAGAAGTGGTAGATTTTTTGATGAACTATGGAACTCTTTATCTTGGCAAAACTACCGTGCTTTGCAAAGATACTCCGGCATTTATTGCCAACCGCATCGGCATTTACAGTATTATGACTGTGTTCGATTTGATGAAGAAGATGGATTTATCAATCAAAGAAATTGATACGTTGACCGGACCGTTAACAGGCAAACCGAAATCGGCAACGTTTAGAACCGCCGATGTTGTTGGTATTGATACTCTGGTGAAAGTTGCGAACAACATCTACAAAGATTGTCCCGTAGATGAATCGCGCGAAATTTTTACTATTCCCGAATACGTAAACAAATTAGTTGCAAATAATTGGCTGGGAGATAAAACCGGTCAAGGATTCTATAAAAAGTCGAGAGATTCGGAAGGGAAGAAGACGATTCTTGAATTAGATGTTCGGACATTAGAATACAGACCGAGCGGTAAGTCAAACTTTCCATCGGTTGCAGCGGCAAAGCCGATTGATAATTTGAAAGATCGTTTGAAATTATTTCATTCTGCACAAGATAAAGCGGGGGAATTTTTAAGAACTCTTTCATTTAATATTTTCAATTACTCTTCAAATCGAATTCCCGAGGTTGCGGAAGAACTTTATAAAATTGATGACGCGATGAGAGCCGGCTTTGGCTGGGAATTAGGTCCTTTCGAAACGTGGGATGCGCTTGGTGTTCAAAAAACTTTGGTGCAAATGGAACAAGCCCAATTGAAGCCGGCGAAATGGGTGAAGGAAATGTTGGAGAAAGGTTGTTCATCGTTCTATAAAGTTGAAAATGGAAAAAGGAAATATTACGATATCGGTTCGCACTCGTACAAAGAAATTCCCGGAAAAAATGAATTCATCATACTTGAACATTACCGTTCCAATACTCCGGTATGGAAAAATTCCGGTGCAACACTTCACGATATCGGCGACGGAATTGTGAATTTGGAATTTCAAACGAAGATGAATTCGATTGGAACTGAAATTTTAGAAGCAATCAACAAATCCATTGATATTGCAGAAAAAGATTTTAAAGGATTGGTTATTGGAAATAACGGACAGAATTTTTCGGCTGGTGCAAACTTGGCGATGATGTTGATGCTGGCAACAGAACAGGAATATGACGAAATCGATGTAGCCGTGCGTCAATTTCAACACGCAACGATGCACGTTCGATATTCAAGCATCCCGGTTGTTACGGCGCCTCACGCGCTTGTGTTAGGCGGCGGCTGCGAAATTTGTCTTCACTCCGATAAGATCAACGCCTCCGCAGAAACGTATATCGGATTAGTTGAGGTTGGTGTTGGAATAATTCCGGCAGGCGGCGGAACTAAAGAGATGACGCTTCGCGCTTCCGATTCTTACATCGAGGGAGGATTAGAACTTCCGGAATTGCAGAAACGATTTATGAATATTGCATTAGCAAAAGTTTCTACATCCGCAGCCGAAGCGTTTGAAATGGGTATTTTCAAAAACGGAAGAGATACGTATTCCGTTAATCCTAACAGAGTAATTGCCGATGCGAAACGAGCGGTGCTGGAAATTGCAAACAGCGGTTATGTGCAGCCGGTTCAACGGGAAGATATTAAAGTTCTCGGGCGTTCTGCATTAGCCGCCTTGCTGTTGGGAGCGTATTCGTTCCGTGTTGGAAATTACATATCGGATCACGATAAAAAAATAGTTGAAAAACTTGCATACATTATGTGCGGCGGCGATTTGTCGGAGGGAACTCTTGTTTCAGAAAAATATCTTTTGGATTTGGAACGCGAAGCATTTTTGAGTTTAATATCAGAAAGAAAAACTCAGGAAAGAATTCAAAGTATTTTAACAACAGGAAAACCGTTGCGAAATTAATTTGTTCTTGCTGAAAAAGTCCAAAGATTTCGGTAGCCGCAGGCTTCAGCCTGCGTTTTTTCGCAAATCACGCAACCTAAAGGTTGCGGTTACCGCTCCATTACGAGTATTTCATTGAGAACTAATTAATAAACGAATTTTACAAATCAATCAAAAAGAATAATTATGAGAGAAGCATATATTGTAGCAGGATATCGTTCGGCAGTCGGAAAAGCTAAAAAAGGGGGATTCCGTTTTTATCGCCCCGACGATTTAGCCGCTGATGTTATAAAACATTTATTACAGTCTGTTCCTCAACTAGATCCGAAACGAGTTGATGATGTTATTGTTGGAAACGCATTTCCGGAAGCCGAGCAGGGATTGCAAGTAGGCAGAATGATTGCTCTGCTCTCACTTCCGATTGAAGTGCCGGGTTCAACCGTAAATAGATTTTGCGGTTCGGGCATTGATACCATTGCTGCTGCTGTGGCACGCATTCAATCCGGAATGATGGATTGCGTTATTGCAGGCGGAACAGAATCGATGTCTCTTGTTCCAATGACGGGTTGGAAACTTTCTCCGAATTATAAAATTGCAAAAACTCATCCCGAATATTATATGGGAATGGGACTAACGGCTGAGGAGATTGCCAAGCAATTTAAAATCTCGCGTGAAGATCAAGATGTATTCGCCTACAATTCTCATGTGAAAGCGGTGAAGGCGATAAAAAACGGTTACTTCAAAGAAGAAATTGTACCAATTGAAGTTGAACAGGTGTACGTTGAAAATCAAAAAAGAAAAACAAAAAAATTTATTGTCGATACCGATGAAGGTCCGCGGGCAGACACAACTCTTGAAGCCTTGGCAAAACTAAAGCCTGCTTTTGCGGCAGACGGAACAGTTACTGCGGGTAATTCTTCGCAAACCTCGGACGGAGCTGCTTTTGTTATTGTGATGTCGGAAGAAATGGTGAAAGAACTGAACATAAAGCCGTTGGCAAAGTTGGTTTCTTATGCTGTTGCCGGTGTTGATCCGAGAATAATGGGTGTTGGTCCGATTGCTGCGGTTCCCAAAGCATTAAAGAAAGCGGGATTGACTCTTGACGATATCGATTTGATAGAATTGAATGAAGCATTTGCAGTTCAAGCGTTGGCTGTTATTAATAAACTTGGTCTTAATACGGATATAGTAAATGTGAACGGAGGTGCTATTGCATTAGGTCATCCGTTAGGATGCACCGGCGCGAAATTAACCGTTCAAATTATAAATGAACTACGTAGAAGAAATAAAAAGTACGGACTTGTCACCGCTTGCGTTGGCGGCGGGCAAGGAGTTGCGGGTATTTACGAACTGCTAAACTAATTTTTGTTACTACCCACTCCAAAAAATTAAACCACAGTTCCACAGATTTTTTGCAAAAATTATTTTGTATTAGTAAAACATTGACCACAGATTGTACAGAAAAAACACGGATACGCACAGAGAAGTTGAATAATATAATCCGTGAACATCAGCGTTGTTTCCGTGTCATCCGTGGTTAAAGATTATTTTTTAAATGTTTTTACCGAAAAAATTTAAAAACATTTATCATGCTGAGTGGTAACTTAATTTCTCAATGAAAAATATTTATTTTAACATCATAAAACAGAAAGTGAGCCAATTTATGCCAACCAATACTTCAGAAACGGAAGTCTTAAAAGGTGGTGAATTTCTTATTAAAGAAAGTAACCCGCAATCGGTTTTTATTCCAGAGGAAATAACCGAAGAACAAAAAATGATGACAGAGACTGCCCGCGAATTTGTAGAAAAAGAAATCTGGCCCAAGTTAAATGCAATTGATAAACAAGAGCCAGGTTTAACCGTAAGTTTATTGGAAAAAGCTGGCGAACTTGGCTTATTAGGAACATCGGTGCCGGAAGAATATGGCGGACTTGGCGGAGACTTCAACACCAATACTTTTCTTTCGATGGAGTTGGGTACAAGTTATTCATTCGGTGTTTCGTTGGCAGCGCACACCGGAATTGGTACGCTTCCGATTCTTTATTACGGAACCAAGGAACAAAAAGAAAAATATCTTCCGAAACTTGCTTCGGGTGAATTAAAATCAGCGTACTGTTTAACTGAACCAACTTCAGGTTCCGATGCGCTCGCGGCTAAAACAACCGCAACACGTTCCGACGACGGCAAGTATTATATTCTTAACGGACAGAAAATGTGGATTACCAACGGCGGCTTTGCAGATATTCTTATTACCTTTGCTCAGGTTGACGGCGATAAATTCACCTGTTTTATTATCGATACGACATCAGCAGGAGTAACGCGCGGTGAAGAAGAAAATAAATTGGGAATTAAAGGTTCTTCGACACGCGCTTTATTTTTAGACAATGTGAAAGTGCCGAAAGAAAATCTTCTCGGCGAAATCGGCAAAGGACATTACATTGCATTCAACGTTTTGAATATCGGCAGATTCAAACTTTGTGCAATGACCACCGGCGGTGCGAAAAATTTTTCTACTGTTGCGGTGCAGTACGCTAATAAACGGAACCAATTCGGTAAACCGATTTCAAGTTTTGGCGCAATACAATATAAGTTAGCCGAACAAGCTATTAGAATTTTTGTTGCCGAATCCGCAACACTTCGAACAAGCGGATTAATAAATCAAATGGTTCACGAATTAGCTGCAAGCGGAAAAGAGTACAGCGCGGCAATGCTTGCCGCCGCAGAAGAGTATGCAATCGAATCGGCAATCTTGAAAGTGTTCGGTTCGGAGGTTCTGGATTACGTTGTTGATGAAACCGTTCAAATTCATGGCGGGTATGGTTATTCCGAAGAATATCCGGCAGCACGCGCTTACCGCGATTCAAGAATAAACCGCATCTTCGAAGGAACAAACGAGATCAACCGATTATTAACTATAGACATGCTTGTGAAAAGATCGCTGAAGGGGAGATTGAATGTAATGGGACCGGCGATGTCAATTCAAAAGGAATTAATGTCTGTTCCGGAAATGGGCGATGAACCAACCGGCATACTTGCCGTTGAATTACAAGCAATCCGAAATGCGAAGAAATCTATTCTTATGGTTGCAGGCATGGCTGTTCAAAAATTTATGCAGAAGCTGGCAGACGAACAAGAAGTGATTATGAACTTGGCGGATATGCTTATTGAAGTATTTACATCCGAATCTGCAATCTTGCGAACAATAAAACTCTCATCGCGTAAAAGTGAAACTGAGGTTTTACCGTACGTTGAAATGACGAAAACGTATGTAAGTGATTCTATCGAAAGAATTAATCTCTACGGTAAACATGCCATTACTTCTTTTGCTGAAGGGGACGAACTTAAACTTTTACTTCTCGGCTTAAAGCGTTTTACAAAATACGATCCGGTAAACACCACTAAACTTAGAAGGAATATTGCCGAGAGACTGATTGGAGCTGATACGTATTGTTTTTAATTTCACACTGATCCGATCCTAAGGACTCCTTTGGAGAAGCGTTGAGCGAAGCGAAGTCCCGCTGTACGGGATGCCGCTCAAAATAAAAACTAAGGCGGCAAATCTCAAGATTGAATTAGCGAAATTAAAAAACAATTTTTCACGCGATGGAATTCGCCGCGGCGAACACGCAGCTTACGTGTCCACCGAAGTGCTGTTTACGTAGGTGGAGTTCCAGTCCGTTAGAACACACGAATTACTTATGGTGGAGTTACACGTGGTAGCGGTAAGTCTGAGAACGATCACACTTAAATAAGTATAACTAAAAGGAATTCAAATATGCAAACAATTTTGGGAGCAAACGGAACGATAGGTTCTGTATTAGCAAAAGAATTAAAGGATTACACCAAACAAATAAGATTAGTAAGTCGTAATCCAAAAAAAGTAAATGAAACAGATGAATTATTCCCAGCCGATTTATCAGATGCAAGTCAGGTAGAAAAAGCTATTGAGGGTTCTGAAGTTGTATATCTATTAGTTGGATTTGATTACAACATAAAAGTTTGGCAATATAAATGGCCGAGACTTATGCGTGCCACAATAGATGCTTGCGTTAAGCACAAAGTGAAATTGGTATTTTTTGATAATGTCTACGTGTATGATATAAATGCTATCCCGCACATGACTGAAAATTCAGTCATAAACCCGCCAAGTAAAAAAGGGGCGGTTAGAAAAGAAATTGCTGACATGCTTTTAAATGAAGTAAAATCCGGAAAATTGACTGCACTGATTGTTCGTTCTGCTGATTTTTATGGCCCTAATAATGATAAAAGTTTCTTAATCGAAGTGGTTTACAAAAACATTAAAAAAGGCAAGAAACCCAATTGGTTCATTGATGCAAATAAAAAACATTCCTTTACTTATACACCTGATGCAGCGAAAGCTACTGCACTATTGGGAAACA
>JANONI010000225.1:0-3593 GCA_031420755.1 Bacteroidota bacterium
TCCCATCCAAATTGGCACATTGTATTTAACTGCAAAGGCGGCATATTCCTGCACATGTTCTTGAGTTGTATCGCACCAATATTTGTGATACGTATAAACAGTCTTTTTGTCGAACGGCGGTCCGAATATTTTGAAATTCCCATTCCATTGTGCTCCGCCAAGGAACATGATATGGTTCGTATCAACTTCACGCACCTCGGCAACGATCCGTTTATACAGCGGTTCAAGTTTGTCATTAAACTGCGCTGCATCAAAGTATGTTGCAATCGGTTCATTCAAAAAATCGTAACCGATAACGATCGGTTCGTTCGCATATCGTTTTGCAATCTCTTTCCACAGATCAACGGTGAGTTGCTGAGCTTCAGCACTTTCAAACAAGAAAGGATATCCATAACTGTCATCGATATTATCGCCGGTTTGTCCGCCGGGAGCACAATGCATGTCGAGAACAACATACAGATTTTCTTCTTTGCTCCATTTGATGACGCGGTCAAGCATTTCAAACCCCGGTCCTGCAAATCTTGTATCGTGATCTTCTGAGACAAACAAACGATAATTGAACGGGACACGAATGGAGTTCAATCCGCTCTTTTTAATGAATGCAATATCTTCTTTCGTAATGTAATTGTCGCGGTATTGTTTCCAGAATTTTTTTGTTTCTTCGGGTCCGAGCAATTGATTGAACGCTTCATTGATGCGCTGCGGGGAATTGGTGTGCGTGAATTTGAACATGTACCCTTCGGGCACCAGCCAATTCCCGATATTGATTCCGCGAAGAAGGATCGGGTTTCCGTCCGGGGTAACGAGATTTTGTCCTTTCGTATAGACGAATTTTGACTGTTGTCCATATAAAAGGGAAATACTTATTGCCACTATAAAAAGTATATGTTTCATAAGTGTTTTCCTTTATTCTGCTTTTTTATAAACACGGACATAATCGATCAACATTTTTTGAGGGAAGATTGAATTATCGACACCTTGAGCACCACCCCAATCTCCACCAACTGCAATATTCAGGATCATATGAAATCGTTTATCAAACGGCCATCCCTGCCAGCCGGATTTATCATTGTACGATGTAAGATATTTTTTACCATCAACAAAAAAGGCAATACTGTCTGCATACCAATCGCATGAATACGTGTGAAATTCCGTTGAGACGTTTGGAATATTGATGGTTCCGGTTATCTGCGTACCGATCTTATGATAATATTTTTTAGAATGGGTTGACCCGTGGATGACATTCATATTATATCCCACATGTTCCATGATATCGATCTCTCCAGATTCCGGCCATCCGCCGTATGACCAATCGGTTGACAGCATCCAGATTGCAGGCCAGGTTCCTCTTCCGTACGGAAGTTTTGCGCGAATCTCAAAATGTCCGTATGTCCAGTCTCCTTTAAAATTTGTTCTCATTCGCGCAGAAGTATATTGCTTGCCGAGATATGTTTCCTTTCTCGCAACGATTGTCAGTGATCCGCTGTCAACATAGGAATTTTGGTACCGGTCGGTATAATATTGCAATTCGTTGTTGCCGCCGCCGGAACCGTTCACTTCATAGTTCCATTTGTTGGAATCGACCACATTCCCGTTAAATTCGTCGTTCCACACCAGTGCCCAACCGGGGAGCGCATATGACGTATCAGTTTTTTGATCCGGTGTTGTAATGGCTTCCGTTGTTCCTTCTTTTGTGCAGCTATTGAGCGCAAGAAGCAAAAATAGAATTTGTATTACAGAAATAATTATGTTCATATAGGTTTTGTTTTTTTAATAAATAAAAGTGTGTTCATGTTATGCTTCCAGTTCATTCCACATTAATGCGCTTGCACCGAGCACTGCGGTATTCCCTTCGCGTAGTCCTGACGGAAGAAGTTTCACTTTGTTCTTGAAGATATTCAGCATGTATTCTTCCATATATTTTTGCGTTGGGGTAAGCATCAATTCTCCTGCCGCCGAAAGTCCGCCAAAAAGAATGATCGCTTCCGGACTTGTATGCGCAACGGCATCGGCAAGTTTTAATCCTAATATTCTTCCGGTCTCTTCGAATGCAGCTAATGCAATGGCATCACCGCGAAGAGCAGCATCGGAGATCATCTTTGATGTTAATTGATTGAATCCGATGTTCCGCAGCTCACTCTCTTCTTTTCGTTCGGCAAGAAGCTCAAACACTGTTCTGCAAATTCCGCCGGCGGAAACATAAGTTTCCAAACATCCGCGTCGTCCGCATCCGCATATTCTTCCGTTCACATCAACGATGACATGGCCGAGTTCTCCGGCAAAACCATCGTGACCATAGACCATTTTTCCGTCAACGACAATTCCGCTGCCCAGTCCGGTCCCGAGTGTGATAACGATGAAATCTTTCATTCCTTTTGCCGCGCCGAATTTCATCTCACCGATCGCAGCCGCATTTGCATCATTCGTGATCGCAATGGGAATATTGTAATATTGCTGGATCATTTTTACAAGTTCGGTCACACCATCCCATTTTAGGTTCGGCGGAAATTCAACTGTTCCTTTATAATAATTTGCGTTCGGCGCACCAATTCCAATTCCTTTCAACTCGCATGTCTCGCCAACTTTGTCCAGCATTTCTTTGATCTTTACTTGCAGCCGTGCAACATACATATCTGCTGGTTCTGCCGAATTCGTTGCCATCGATGATTCAGCAAGAATATTGCCTGAACGGGTAACAAATCCGAGAACAGTGTTTGTACCGCCAATATCAATTCCGAGCGTCACTTCAGTTTTTGCCATAGGTGTACGATTATTAGTTGTGAATATTATGTTCTGTCTTTACATGCTGCGCGATCCAGTATTGCTTGAAGCAGTATCTGCCGCTTCCCTGAAAATTTTTGATCTATTTATGACGAGAACCTATAAAACCGTAATAAACGATATAAAGATAACAAATTGCAGGAAGAATAAATGCGTGCTGAATTCCAAAGTTATCCGCCAATGCTCCTTGCGCAACAGGAATAATTGCACCGCCGACAATCGCCATGATTAATACGCTTGAACCTTGACTGGTTAATTTTCCAAGACCATCAATTCCAAGCGTAAAGATTGTTGGGAACATAATTGAGTTAAAGAGTCCAACAGAAAGAATTGTCCACATTGCAAAATGTCCTGTGGTAAATACTGTTGTCAGAACAAGTGCACTGGCAATTAATGCGAAATATGCAAGAAGTTTTCCGGCATTAATTCGTTGTAATAAAACCGAACCGATAAACCGTCCAATCATTGCACCGCCCCAGTAATAAGATACAAATCCGGCAGCAGTCGCTTCCGGCAGACCGGCAATATCAGGCTGTCCGAGAAAATTCACAAGAAAACTTCCAATCGAAACTTCGGCACCGACATACACAAAAATTCCAACTGCACCAAGAACAAGATGCCGGTGTTTTAGCGCATCGGATAATTTTCCCGCTTTTGCATGATGATCTTCTACTGCTGCAATGACCGGTAATTTTGATTTCCAAATAACAAATGCGAGAACTGCTAATGCAACTGCTAAACCAACGTACGGCATTTGTACCATCGCCGCTTCTTCTCTCGGCGTCAATCCTGCAACGGATGAAAGGATCAAC
>JANONI010000226.1:0-1664 GCA_031420755.1 Bacteroidota bacterium
TCGCAAGTTTCGCAATATGTTCTACATCTTTTATCGTTACAGACATAATTTTCTCCTACCGTTCAAGATAACAAATACCGATAAGGGATAGGTTTGACGAAAAGGTAACTCGTTTATCTTCAGCAATGGTTTTCCACGCACGCTTCATGCTCTGCGACCATGAAATATCGTCAAACATAAGCCATGCCGAACGGGAAAGAAACGGGATTAATTGCTCAAAATAAGAAACCGTTGCGTCTCCGTCATGATGACCGTCAATAAATACAAAGTCAATCGGTTGATGATCCTTCAAAATATCAGGAAGAACATCGGAAAATCGTCCGGTGTATTGAATGACATTATTCAATGAAACAGAAAAGAAATTTTCTGCGGCAATCGAAGCGTATGTCTTCGCCCCTTCAATTGTCACCAACGTTCCTTTGTTATTCATCTTCAGTCCGGCGGCGCAATACATCCCCGAAATACCGACGCATGTTCCAAGTTCAAGAACCGTTTTTGGTTTTAGCTCCCGCATTAATCTAAACATCAACGTCAGCCAGCGTTGCGAACGACTATTTTGCACACTGATCGTGCTAAGTGAAACATTTTTTTTTATTCCATCGGAAGAAGATGGAACTCCAGCACCAAAATCATCAATTTCAATAACATCATTTCTTCGTTGAATATTCTTCCATTGGTTATGGATTTTTTCCAACCAGATTTTTTCTTCCATTGAAAATTTCTTTTCCAGCCATTCTTTAATGCATGTTGCAAGAATCTCTGCGCGCGGATGATTCACTGAACGAAGATTATTTTTTGCTTTAACGATCGTCGGAATTGCAATAATCTCTTCCGATCTGATCAAAACACGATCAATAAATTTTTTCACGTTGGTTCCACAAACGAACGAAAAATGATCTCGCGTACATTGTTCATTAATTGAATCTCTTGCTCGCGCGTGGTGATATTCTTCGTCTCGATTGGTGGATTCACAATAACCTCAATCTGGGACGGACGAATATCAAAAGAACCTTTCGGAAGAATACTGTAACTTCCGTTGATCGCAATCGGAACGATCGGAATTCCTGACTTTGCAGCGAGCGAAAATGCTCCTCGTTTGAATGGAAGCAGTTTGCCATCGCGCGTTCGAGTTCCTTCAGCAAATAACAACACTTGTCCTCCTTCACCGATCGCTTTTGCCGCACGGTCAAGAGATTTCATCGCTTCCGTTCCCTTTGATCGATCGACCATAATGTGATGTCCCCATCGAAGCGCCCAGCCCCAAAATGGAATGTAGGATAATTCTTTTTTGAACATGATCCGGACGTGCGGAAATGTGTTCATTAACACGGGAATATCGAACATACTGGCGTGGTTGCTGACTAAAATATAATTTCCGTATGGATCGACATGCTCCATTCCTTTCACGGATAATTTTATCCGGCAAACAATGAGCGCCAATTTTGTCCATGTTCTGCCGGCCCAAAAATAAATCCTGCCGGAACGATCTAAGGGTACCGAAGCAAGCGCAAGAATTGAAAAAGGAATATTGGTAATAGAAATAAAAATTAATCTGAGGGCAGTCATTAACCATCTCATACGATATGCTCCGCTGCTTGTATTCGTTTTTCAATTGATGGATGACTGTAAAATAAAAATTCAATAAGCGGATGCGGAGTTCGATC
>JANONI010000227.1:0-9228 GCA_031420755.1 Bacteroidota bacterium
CAGCGACTGCCATGGGAGCGAGAGTACGACATCTCCTAAGGGAGTACACGGTTCAACATTGAATAATCCTGGTCCGGGAACATCCAATTCAGATAAAATGCTTATTGCTACAATTGCGAGCAGTGCATCAGGAACTCCACTCTGTCTCACGTGCCACAAAGTAACATCATACAACAGTGGCAACACGGGCAGTAACTATCCCGACCATAGTCGAGGCAATCATCTAGTAGCAGAGGGATGTTTCGCCTGCCATATGTGGGATCATGCAGGCACTGCGCTCAATACAGGCGGTAAGAGCGGGAAAATAGTCGCACACGGTTGGAATAAGCGATATTACTGGAGAGAAAGTGGCGCAGTATTGGCGGCTGGTACCAGAGTAATGGCTGACAAATTTAATGGCGGATTTATTTCGGATATGAATTACACGGGAAGAACATGTTATACCGATGCCGATCCCTTACGTGGTTGTGACAGACATTCCGGCGGACAAACTTACTAAGATCTGAAACTGCGAGATAACTATGGTGATGAAAAAAAATATACTCCGGTGGCTTAACGGTTTGCCGCAAATGTTATCCTCACCAAAGTTAGGGGCGATCTTAATGATTCACCTCACGGCATTTGCAGTTGTTGCTGCATTCTCACCGGCTACAGTTATCAACAGTTTCACAAAAGATATCGGCAAGCTTCTTGCTATTGATGGTCAGATACCGACAATTGGAATCTCATTTCAAGAACGGTTTGAATCTTTGGGTGTCGTGCTTCTTCTCATCTCTCTTACCGTAAGTCTTGTCATGTCTCTATTCTTCCGCATCAGAACAGAATTTCGCCGAAACAACCGACAAGAGAATTCGATTGCCCATATAAAGTCGATGAATATTCCATCCACCGAAATAGGTCAACTGCTCCAGAACCGCGGCTATCAGATATCGACTGAAGAAAATGGTACTTCAGTGATTTTCCGTGGCACAAAAGGGAAGAGTGGAATTTTGGGTTCGCTCCTCTTTCATAATAGTATTCTACTGATTCTTGGAGGAATTCTTGTCAGCAAGTACGCATCGTTTCAGGGAAGCGTTGCTCTTACTGAGGGGCAGGAGTTCCATGCAGCAACCAATCGCTATGGTATAGAACAGCGAGGCAGTTACTATTATGGAGATCCATCTAAGATTTCACTCAGACTGCTGAAAATAGAATCTGATTATAGCGTTAACGGGGCGACAACCGTTGCATCGGTTGTGCAGGATCTATCTGTATCGAATAATGCGGAGTTGCCAATATATATCAATAACGGACTCATCCTCGCCGATATGACAGTTCATCAGGGAACCGAAATCGGGTTTTCTCCTTTTCTTGATATCAGGCGAGCCGATGGGGAATTGATTTACGAGGGATATACTCGGATCGCAAACTTAAAAATGGATGGGAACGAAATCCATCGCGATTTTTTCGAACTGCCTGAAGAGAAATTGAGAATCGAATTAGAATTTCTCCCCGATGCCGTTTATCGTAACGGGGCGGTCGTCAATCGATCTACCATTCTCAATAATCCGTTACTCCGTGTAATCCTTAAACGCAACGGTCAACAACTTTTTGATTATTTTCTCTCACCGGGAGAATTGAAATCTGCCGATGGATTCTCTGTCGGTTTTAGAGATGTTCGACGTTGGTCTCAATTGGATATTTCTGACGATCCGGGTGCTACATTGCTGCTACTCGGATCGCTCTTTGGCGTGATAGGACTGAGTCTGCGGTTATTGTGCGTACGACGAGAAATTGTGGTAACAATAGGACCCCAGAATGGAACAATGCCATTCCGGGTTACCGGTTCCTCGGAGAAGTATCCAGCCACATTCAAGGAAGAACTTGTTTCCCTACACTCGGAGATCGCCGAACATTTGGAATCGAAGAAAATAGCACATACACTAAATCCGGTACCGATGAATTTCTCTCAACCACAAAGCGTTCATCAGCAAGAGAAGGAAAAAAATATGGAAGAGGTGTACTAAGTGATGCAAACCGAACTTTCAATAATCTACTGGCTTACTGTCATCGCTTATTCGGCCAGTTTTGTGTTATTTGTCGTTTCATTGATTTTCCGCAAAGGATTATTGATGGAGCGTGCTATTGTAACCGCGTGGGTCGGCTTCACACTTCACACAGGAATTGTCGCTGCGCGATGGATTGCGACCGGACATCCTCCTTTCGTCTCATACTTCGAGTCGATGTCAGCAAGCGTGTGGTTTGGAATACTTGGCTATTTGCTTATTCAGCAGTGGAAACCGTTTATTCGTCCCATCGGAGCGGGATTGATGATCTTCGTGGTTCTCCTAATGGGATGGGCAGGAACTCATCCATTTGGCGGTGAAGTACTTCCGGTTAGCTTGCAAAGTTTCTGGCTCTTCATCCATGCTTCGTTTGCAACTGCTGCGGTCGGATGTTTCATTATCGCTGCGAGTGTTGCATTTCTTAGACTGTACAAAACTTCCAAGAATGATGCGCTTGATGCAACGTTGCAAACAACGGTTGCCGAGCGGTATGATGAATTTAATTTTCGTCTCATTCTTCTTGGCTTTCTATTCTATGGTATCATGATCGTCTCAGGTTCGATCTGGGCACATGCAGCGTGGGGAAGGTATTGGGGTTGGGATCCGATCGAGTTATGGAGCTTGATCACATGGCTTACGTATGCAGTGTATCTCCACATCTTTTTTACGTGGAAAAAATTGCGCGGTCGGTTTCTCGCCGGGTACGCAATCGGTGCAGTGTTTCTCGCAGGGTTCTCTCTCTGGGGAGTCAGTTTCGTTTATACCACTATCCATACGTACGGAAATTAATGAAACTGAAATCACCAATACTCTTCTCTGTGTTCGGAGGAATACTAATCGGATTCACATTATATTTTTGGGATCAGTATGCCAACCCGAACCTGATTGATCGAGCCGCTGCATTTCCAACAACACAATTTAACGACCTTCCGCAGTATATCGGTTCAAAAAAAGTTGCAGAAGATGATACAACTATTCAGCCATTTGCCCTTGCACTGCATGAAGGAAAATTACTCGTTGCTTATTTAGGTTCCGACCGCGTGGATGAATTTTCTCCAACATTACATTTTATAAGAACGCTGAGACTATTAAATGGGGAAGATGGATCAATCACCGGTGTAACAGTCGAACAAGATCGGTTGTATGCGGCTAATTTTCGAAATGGTGAAATTTTAGTTGTGGACTATGCAACCGGAACATTGGTAAACTCCTACGGTTTTTTCCCCGACCAAAAGACGACAATGAAAGTTTTTGGTATCATCACCAAAGATGAAATTATTTATGCAACAGATTCACGAACAAATCAGATCCTCGCGATTAGTGCGAACGAGATACCGAATTTACGGGACGAGGGAGAATTGCTTCTTTCGTTTCCTTCTCCTAACGCTCAGGAATATCCGAAGGATGCTTCTCTACGAGACCGTAGGTCGCATCAATTGAGTTTTCCCACTTTCACAGCAATTACACCAGACGGGAGATTACTCGTTTCTGATGTTGGGAATAAGGAGGTGAAAGCATTCACGTGCAGTGGTAAGCCGGCTCATCGTTTCGAGACAGAGGGTGAAGCAGCGTTTTTGGCTCCGATGGGAATTGCATTTGATGATCTTCCTTCTCCTGAATTACTTTCTTTGAAGGATACTATTTTTAATCCTTCCGGTGTATTTCAGCAAGGACGAATACATGTGGTGGATGCAAAACTTGGAAAGATAAAAGTATTTAACAGTCTCGGAAAATATATTCTTTCCTATGGGATTGAACTTCGTCAACCGAATGGTATTGCGATTGACCAATCTCGAAGGATTATTTTTGTTGCGGATACTGGAAGCAGAGTTGTTCACCTTTACAAATATTGAAACGATTCAAGTGAGGCAACCTTCGCTCTACGACTCGTAGAGAAGGTTGATCGCATAATAACTTTTTACTGTTCAACTAATTAATTGAAAAAGAATATGTATGAAACCAATAGTATCTTTTATTATTTTTAATAACCTGATTGAAGATTCTACGCTTGCTATCGTGATCATGTTGAATAATTTTTTCCATGATTTTGCAGTCGCGGTACTTTTTGTTTCCTTGCTCGTCTTAACTTTCATATACAAAGCGAGTCAACAGGTCTCTTTTCATAATTATACACCTTTTGCAGAATATTTGTACCGGGCTCTCAATAAAGTTATCATTGGAAGTTGGGTCTTCGTTATTGTTGGAGGAATAATCCGCACCTTGGCGTATGAACAGTATGAGTGGAGTGAAGCTGCGGGGAAGGGACAAATAACTGCTCTGGTTCTAAAACACATTTTGTTGATTAGTTTTGTTATCGGGGGAACAGTGCTGCAAATTCGATTGAAAAAAATATTTTCGGGACAGAAAAAATGAAAAAGAAAATTATCTTTATAACTCCTCCATACCACGCAGGTGTCGTTGAATCCGCTGGAAGGTGGATGCCGCTGTCATTCGTCTATCTTGCTGGTATCGCACGGGAAGAGGGATACGAGCCGGTGATTTATGATGCCATGACAAAGCAACACACGTTAAAGGAGATCGAAGAAACGCTTCGGAATATTTCCCCGGACATTGTGGCTGTCACTTCAATTACAGCAACACTTCCGGCGGCTCTCGATGTTCTACGTTGCGCAAAGCGTATTAAACCCGATACCAAAACAATTATTGGCGGCGTTCATCCAACATTTTGTTACGAAGATTTGTTTCGAGAGCATGGCGATATCATCGATTATATTGTCTGCGGCGAAGGCGAACTTGTTCTGAAGAATCTCCTTAGGGCATGGAAAAATGGCGACCCTCTCGATCAGGTGAAAGGAATTGCGTATGTCCGTGATGGCAAAGTGATTGCTCCTTCCCATCAACCCTTCCTCACAAATCTCGATAATATCCCAACGGCGTGGGATCTTCTTGATTGGGAGGATTACCGATATTTTGTAATTCCCGATTCACGTCTTGCTGCTGTAAGCACTTCTCGCGGCTGCACGCACGGCTGCACGTTTTGCTCGCAGCAGGAATTTTGGAAGCGAACGTGGAGATCGCGGTCTCCCGAAGCGATTGTAAAGGAAATTACTTATCTCCATTCTCAATTTGGCGCAAATGTTTTTTTGTTAACCGATGAATACCCCACACTCGAACGGGAACGATGGAATGAATTTCTTGATAGATTGATTTTTGCCGATCTGGGTGTATATGTGCTCATGGAAACACGAGTTGAAGATATTGTTCGTGATGCAGATATTCTTTGGAAATATAGAAAAGCAGGAATCGTACACATTTACATCGGTGTTGAGGCGACCGATCAGGCAACCCTCGATGTCATACAAAAAGAAATAAGTGTAGAACAATCACAAGAAGCAATTCGCCTGATTCATGCGCACAATATGGTGTCAGAAACTTCATTTGTTCTAGGTTTCCCTTGGGAAACCCAAGAATCTATTGAAAGAACGCTGCACTTAGCGCAACAATACAGTCCCGATTTTGCCCATTTTCTTGCAATTACTCCATGGCCCTATGCACCGATTTATAACGATGTTAAAGATTCTATTGTTGTCCATGATTATTCGAAGTATAATCTTGTTGAACCGATAATTCGTCCAACAAACATGACCCTTGAAGAAGTACGGAAATCTATTTTTTTATGTTATCATAAGTACTACATGAAAAAAGCTCCGCAATATTTTTTAATAAAGGATGATTTTAAACGCGAGTATTTGAAACGCTCCTTAACTCTCATCATGAAAAATTCATTTCTTACTTCTATGATCCGGGAATATGCTTCAGGAATTAACTTTATGGGTATACATTCATCCGCTTCTCCAGTAGAAGAACTAGTTGAAAAGTAATTCGAGATTTTTTAAAAAATCCAAAATCAATGTCATTGCCCGACACGTCCAAAGGACCCCTTCGGGGAAGTGTTCCTTATTTATTGCAGTCAATGCGTGTGATGATGAAAAATTCATTTTTAACAAAATATATGCAGGGTGCTCACATGCCGCATGATGTGGATCGATACATGGAAGGTTCAACGAATAATGGTGATCAACTTTCTTACCACCATAATCATACAAAAGTATTAGAAAAGAAAGTGCTTATCATTCGTTAATTCTTGTGGGAAACAAAAAGCATGGGTGCTCATTATATTGAAAATCAAATGACCAAGAAAATTAGTTCTTCTCTAATTTTGATCCTTTTATCAACGGTAATACTTATTGTCATTGTTATTGGGATCAATATCCATCTTTCAGACAAAGAAAAAATGGTGGAGCAACACCTTGCTCACCAAAGGCAGGATGCAAATATTCTTGCTCGAGCCATTTCCGACAACTTCAAAAAAGAAGAAGGTAATCTTCAGATGCTATCAACCATGATAGCAAACAATCTGTCTCGTCCGAGAGACGTACGGAAAATCATTCAGCTCTACTTTACGGAAGGAGAGAAAAGTTACTATCGCGGAATGATTTTGTTGACAAGGGATCGGACTGTGGCGTTTGCGACAGACAAACGGTACTATGATGCTGATTTCAGTTTCCTTCCCCGAGTGGTAACAGGCGAGAACGCTACAGGGTTAAAAAAGGCTTACTATGTTTCAGAATTGGTGGAACCCGATACGACCACGCCAGGAGAGAATCACTGGCAGTTGAAGTTCTATATCGCGAAACCAATTTTTGAGAGGACGGGATTGGTCGTAGATACTACTAAAATGTTTGCGGGATTCATTCTGCTCTCACTGGATGTTGAGTACTTTCTTGATGGTTTGCGAGGGGTTCTGACCGATTCGGGCGCTCACAAAACGTGGATCATTGATACCGATGGTACGGTGCTGTTGCATTCAAACAATCATCAAATGACATTACGGAGTCTGCTGCACCAAGAACGTGGATGCACAACCTGCCATTCCTCCTTTAATCACGTCGATCAAATTCTGCGGGACCAAGCCGGAAACATTACGTATTCGGATATGAACGGAGAACAACACGTTGCTTCGTTTACGAACGTGAAGGTTGGAGAAAAAAAGTGGATTGTTGTCGTTGGTACGTCCTACAATACGATCACGGAGTTTTCTGATCAAAACTTACTGAAGACTATTGTGATGCTGATTGCGGTCATTCTTTGTCTTGGCGCAGGGGCATTTGTCCTGCAAAGACGTACACGACAGGTCCTCGCTGCCAAAGCTGAGGCTAATTACTGGCAAGAAAAACATGCACTCGAGGAAGCGGTTAGAATTTCGAAGGAACGGTATCAAGCAATTGTTGAGCAATCCTTGGCCGGCATCTACATCGTACAGGATGGGAAATACAGGTTTGTGAACCGGCGATTCTGCGAACTGTTAGGATACACGCCTGAAGATGTCATCAATAAGTTTGGTCCTGTTGATGTCACGTATCCAGAAGATCTTTCGTTGATCGAAGAGCACCTCCACCAAACGCTCACCAATGGACGAAGTCAGAAAGAATATGAATTACGGAAACTCAGAAAGGATGGAACAATCCTGCCGGTGCGATTGATTGGAAATAGCTTCACTTACGAGGGGCGAGCGGCAATCATAGGCATGATCCTCGATGTGCAAAAGGAAAAATCGCTCGAGCGGCAACTTGTTCAAGCGCAGAAAATGGAAGTGTTAGGGCAGCTTGCCGGCGGCATTGCACACGACTTCAACAATGTGCTTGCCATTCTTTCGGTGGCCCTTTCCGGCGTGTCCCGCGGAATCACTAATAAAGTACACCAACACTATTTTGAACTTGCATCAAGTGCGATCAAACGAGGCAGTGAAGTCGCTAAACGGCTGTTGACATTTGCCCGGATGGATAGCGTTCAACTTGTACCTATCTCACTTTCGCACATTATTGTTCAGGTTATCGAAGTACTGAAACATACCGTTCGGAAAGACATCAACATCCGGAAGCACGTCGATGTTGACAACGGTATGATTATAGCCAACGAGCCGCTCTTCGAACAAATGCTGCTGAATTTGTGCATTAATGCATGCGACGCAATGATGCAGGGCGGGACATTGACGATCAGATTGGAAAATATCAGCGGCAAACAGTTGTCGAAGATGTTTGCCGATGCACACGACGAGCAGTACATTACCGTGAAGATCATCGACACCGGTGTCGGAATGGATAAAGAAACGATGGAGCATATCTTTGAGCCGTTTTTTACGACAAAGGAACTCGGAAAAGGAACAGGACTAGGTCTTTCGATCGTGCATTCCATCGTCCGATCTCATAATGGGATTACTGATGTTCAAAGCGAACCTGGCAAGGGGACAACGTTCACGTTATATTTCCCCACCGTTCGATCATTTGTGGAAAAAAATAACCAATCGGTTGAGCGTGCGCCGAGCACAGGAAGCGAAACCATCCTTATTGTCGAGGATGAAGAGGCGTTGCGGTTAATATTGAAAGATGCACTTGTAGAATTAGGATATACGGTGATTGAAGCCGCTGATGGAGGCGAAGGATTCTTTCAATATAATGCAAAGAAGGATGTCATTGATCTTGTGTTAATGGATCTCGGCTTACCGCGCATCCCTGGAGATCAACTCGTTGAAGCATTGAAAAAGCTTAATCCGCAGGTACTCATTATCATTTCTACGGGGTACCTGGAGCCGATGATCAAACAGTCTCTGATAGAAAAAGGAGTCCAAGCATTTGTTCCAAAACCGTATAACTTTGAGGATCTTGCCAGTACTGTACGGAATGTGTTGGACCAAAATGCAAGGGAAGATTTGCTCCGACAAAATGATCCTGCATCACCAAGCGTTCCGACGGGATAGTAACGTCCGTAGGACAAAAACACAAGGATCGGGAAAATCATAATACATCATCGTCTCCATTAAAAAATGGAGGACCATCATGACTCACATTCTTTTGATCACCTAACTTGTTCTTGAAATTTGTTTCGCGGGGATGCACTGCGGCATTTCGATATGGGCGGTTCTCAAAATTAGTTAATCAATGTCATTCCTCGTCCCGACACGTCCAAAGGACCCCTTCGGGGAAGTGTTCCTTATTTATTGCAGTCAATGCGTGTGATGATGAGAATTTGTTTTCCTACGAGATAATTCACTCAAGTTCTTGCAAAATAAAAAATCCCGAGTTTCACTCGGGATTTTTTATGAAACAAATTTATTTTTATCGAACGGTATGCTTAGAGTGCAAAAAACAACTTCTCTATGGCT
>JANONI010000228.1:0-3624 GCA_031420755.1 Bacteroidota bacterium
TATATTTATTCTCGCAAAGACGCAACGGTTTAATTCCTGCTGAAAATATATTTTATTCTTTGTGACTTTGTGTGAGATATTCTTAAAAATAATATCGCACATTCATCGTTATATTTGTAAATTCCTGAATCGAATTGCTGCCGCTTTGCCGTTGATACTCTTTCCACCCCCGCACTTCAACAAGCGATTGCGGAGAAAACCGTATCACAATGCTTGTTGTGGGACCGGCACTGAAGAATGTGTTCTCAAATTGTCGCACATTGTTCGTGTAGCGAAATCGTTTCTGCGCAAATGATCTGAATCCAACAGCGAAATACCACACGTTGTTAAATGAGTAACGGATCTGCGGAGCAAATGTTACTTCTTCGATCCGCTGCTGCGGACGTTCGGAGAATTCCTTCCACTGAAATTCTCCCCGTTCAAAAATCCGAACATGCCCAAACAGGTCTATACCGACGTGCCTTGTCATATCATACGAGGTTGAATCCAGAAATGCAATCTGTCGATACGAATAACTTTTTACGGACGGAATGAGCAGTTCAAAATCAAAAACGGTGTAATTCGCTGAAACTTCAAATCGATTATACATTCTGAAATTTTCAGACGGCTGATAACGCAATTCCGGCGATAAACGGATGATACGATTCCAATTATTGTTCGCACTTTTTTCGCGATGCAGATAGACAAGATGGGCAAGCGTTGCTTCCAGAGTAACCGAAACGGAAAATACGGTGCTGAATCGGTGTGTTTCACTTAATGATACATTGATCAACAGTTCATCGCGGTCATCCGTGTTTGTGGTATCCGGCGTGTCATATTGCAGCAGACTCGTGGATGCGGACAAAAATAATTCATCAGTCGAGGAGAGAGATGCTTGCAGCGATGTTCGCACTGTTGTGCGGAATGCCGTATTATCCAATTGCAGTTCCCGTTTGATCCGCTGTTCCTGTTTAGCAATCACCAGCGGGTCGGCACTGTTGTGTCGTTCGATCTGATGACGTTCATCCCGTTCGGACAATTCAAATCCGATCGTTGAAAAAAAAGACTCGGATTGATACCGAAGATCGAGCGCACCTTCCAAGCGGAATTCCTGAACAGCGGTATTGAACAGAATTTCATCGTGTGCTCCAATAGTGAGTGTCTTGTAATAGAAATCATTTTCAATTTTTCGAGAATCGACCGTTGCCGTAACCTGCGTTCCAAATCCGGCGCCGATGTCGTACGAAAGAATATTTTGTACGCTGTACATTTGGTCCGTACGCAAACGAATGTTCAGGGAAGTGCCGAATGTTTTTATCACGGCGCTGTCTGCGGGCACATAAAAATCATTTCGGTTCAACAGCCAGCGCACCCGGATACTGTCGCCCGCATTTTGAGAAAATTTTGCGGCAATATTCATTTCCGCTGCATTGTTCTTGAATTTTCGTGAGCCGAGATCGCTTTGATGAAGACGACCGGAAAAAGCACCGCGGTATCCGCTCATCACCAACGAATCCGCCTGCGCATACAATCGGTAATTCAATCCGTCATCTTCCTGAAATTGTTGTTTATCATACCGCATACCAACCATTGGTGTAATGGAAATATTTAAATAGGGCTGATATGAAATACCAGCCGCGCCGGTATGGCTTCCGGCTTTGGTGCTGCCGAACGCCTGACTGTCCGACAATGCGAATGATTGAATTTCTGCAGCGGCGGAAAATAATGGAGATATTTTTTTTGAAACGGAAAGCGAATAATTTTGTTCATCGCGGAACGAAAGAAATTGACTGCGAATGAACACCGACGTAAGCTTACTTCCGAAATTTATAAAAAAATTCTCATCATCATATTTGTACAGCGCGCCGGCATTCCACTGATAGGTGTTCACATTTCGTTCAAACCGGATTGCCGCAGTGTTCGAATCCGGTACAACGAACGTTGACCGAAACGGATTTGTTTGAGCGGATGTTGAAAACAATACGGCGACAATCAATATGAAAGGTAAAACAATTTTCATGCTTATTTACGTCAACAGATCTCGAACAGAATAGTTCGGTTCGTAGCCCAGTATTCGTTTCGCTTTTTCATGCGAAATGATCGCGGATGCTCCCGAAAAATTATCCGCAAACGTTTTTACTTCGGGATAAAATTGAGCAAGCAGTTCTTTGGAATTCTTCCCCGTCCAATTTTCTTTTGCGGTGATAAAAAATATTTCGTGAAGTGAGCGAAGATCGCATTCAATTGCAAGGCGATGTGCTGTTGCAACATCGTACACATGAACATACGTCCACAAATTTTTGTACCAATCACTGTATTCGCTCACCAATTTTTTATAGAACAAAATCTGTTCTGGTTCAGGAACCCAAATCCACGGTTCGCGAAGGCAGATCGTTTGCATTCCATATTTTGCGCTGTATGACCGGCAGATCTGTTCGCCGATCACTTTACTCAATCCATACGGATCCTGCGGGCGCATCGGATGAAGTTCATCGATAGGAATATAATCCGGAACCATTCTGTTATTCATGAAAGCAAAGCCGAGCGTTGATTCGCTGGAAGTAAAAACAATTTTTTTAATTCCATTTCGCGCCGCCGATTCCAGAACGTTAAATGTTCCGTTCACGTTCACGGTAAAAACACGTTCTGCAGGATCGTTCAACGGATGAGGAATCCCCGCTGTGTGAATGACTGCATCATATCCTTTCATCGCACGTTCAACATCGGCAAGAACAAGCATATCAACGTTATGAAATGTTACAGTGTCTTGTTTTGGCTTGACGAGATCCAGCACTCCAACATCATAGTGATGTCGCAATAATTCATCAACAATGTATTTTCCAACCATTCCGCTGCCGCCGGTAACGAGTATTTTCATATATTTTTCCTTTTAATTACGCAGAACCTTGCGAAGGTTGCCTGTACTATTTATACAACCTTCGCAAGGTTTAATCACGTAATGTGTTTACGTACTGAAATAATACGATAATTGTTGCAGATTGTAAACGAACAAATTCAATCTTCTTTTCGAGAGAATTGAAATCAATCTCGTATTGATGTATATTTATGAATAGAAAACAAGGAATGGATGATGACAAAGTTAAAATTGATCGTTTCACTGTTTATGGTATCTACACTTTTTGCCGCTGCACAAGAAAAACCGCAAAAGTATTGGATCTATTTTACATCCAAAGAGAATCTTGTGTTGTCGAAATCTTCTTCGGTAAATGAAATTTCGCAGTTGATTGGAATTTCAGAACGGGCGTTACAGCGGAGAGCAAAAGTTTTGCAACAAATTGTAACGCACGAAGATTTTCCTGTCTCGCCGGCATTTCTTGCGGCGATGAAGGAGCGTGGAATTACGATTCAAAATACGTTGCGCTGGTTTAACGCGGTAACTGCATATCTTACAACCATGCAGCGAGAACAACTTCAGACATTATCATTCATCAGATCAGTTGAACCTGTTGCAACGTTCACACGAAAAGAATTGCCAAGAACAGAACCTGCACAACAGATTCTTTCCAAACAAACGGCAACGCAAAAATATAACTACGGTCCATCCGCAACGCAGATGGGATTGATCAACGCCGTTGCGGTGCACAACATTGGCATTTCGGGACGCGGCGTGCTTGTGGGAATGCT
>JANONI010000229.1:0-39797 GCA_031420755.1 Bacteroidota bacterium
GTCACACAGTGGAAATGAATCATTCAAAACGATATTGGAAACTTGTAGAAAAACATTGTCCTGAATATAAGTTGTTCGATAAGGAATTAAAGAACGCTTCCCGTTCTTTAGAGAGGTGGGTCTATTAAACACAAAAGCCGTTATTACTGACGGCTTTTGTGTTGAGCAACGATAATGTGTCGTAATTTTATTTTGAACTCATGATTCTCTTGATAACCCTTTCAATTTTGTTATCAATCGGTTGTTGTAAAACATTTAAAGTAATAAGTGGCATAACAGGAACGTTAAATGTACCACTTGTTACAGCAATTGTGTTGGAAGGATTCGCAGAATACATACCATTTCCGCTGAATGTTCCTTGTGCATTGCTTGCACTGATTGCAGAAATATTGGCAGTAGCTGTTGATAGCAAATAAAAATTTTCAGTAGTATCGTTAGGATTATTTGCCGGAAAGTACAATACTGTGACCGACTTAGAACCCGTTGATGGGAAAACGAATGATCCGGTCGCAATAGGTGCGCTATTCATAAATTGAATGACAGTAATATCAATACTCGTTGCTGAATTAACCCGATAGCCATAGATCGTCAAAGTATTACCCCCTGCAGAACTCTGGGTGAAAGCTCCGGCACCAGACCCGGTTGTTGCATTTTCATTGTAAATACCAGTTGCCGTGAAATTTCCTATGTCCGATGAAAAAGAAATTGTTCCTGCAGTTGTGAAACCGCCACCACCACCACCACCACCACCTGGTGTCAATACATTTACACCATACGCAGATTTTTTATAGGTCGTTGTTCCAGAAGGATCTGTTGTTGTTAATGTTGTTGCGTTAACCGTATATGTACCTTTTAGTGTTATTGTTGTGTCGCGGGTTGTACCTTCAACTTTTGTTTTACTCGTCAATGTGTAACTGCCGCCGGTTGCCGAAAGTGTATAGGTGTTTGTACCAATATTGACAGCAACAAGAAAATTGTTCTGACCTAATTCTAGCGGAATGAATTTACCGTCTGCTTTAATTTCAGACCCGCTTGAATCCGATTTATTAAACCACACACCGACAAGAGCCGCATCTACAGATCCTGTTGTGGTACCCCCAGTGGGAGATGTTGACTTATCGCAACCAACAATAAGCACTCCGAATGTAAATGCCAATGCAAGTATGAGACGTTTATGAAATTGTTTCATGGTATTCTCCTTATATATGTTTGTTGTTTAGTGATGTGAGTATATAACATATTTAAAGTTTAAAGTCTATACAAGAAATTGCCGCTTTGATAGGCGGCACATAGTACGAACTCTTGATTGTGCTAAAAACAATGTTGCTGCTGGATATTTCATTCAAAAACGCGCCTTATTATTGCTTCCATACACCAATCGTTTTATTGCTGCTGCGTTATGAAATCCGAAGGAGTTTTCAACAAATCGATAAATCTGCCTATTGGAAATCTGTTCACTTCCTGCCTACTGCAGGCAGGCGCGTTATTGGTGTTCATTTTATACCAATCAAGTTTTTTGGGAATCAATCCCTTCGTGAAGGAAGCCCCTTCAAACAAAAAAGGAAACAGATATTTGCCGCACAATTTCTCCTCTATATTTCGTATCTTAAAAAGAAAATATCCATTACGTGAGGTATAATGAATCAGAGATTGCTCTATAAAACAATTGAAAATTTTGACAGTAAAGAATTTGCGACTAACGAGGAACTGCTTTCTCATGTTGTTCATCAGATTGTTGCGAATGACCGGATCGAGATTAAAGGAGGCAGAGTGTGGAAATTAGATTCTGCTAAATTTGCGTACGAACTTGTCGCTCAAGCCGGTGCTGTTGAAAAGATTAAACCGAAGTTCACTGTAAAGATTGATGAATACCGGATGTTCAAGCAGCTTGCAGCACACCGTACCATTGTTACACGCGAAACGAATGTATATCTACAGAGTAAAGGAATAAAAAAATTCTCTGCGACTGGTGTCGGCGAAATTGTGAATATCAAAGGGAACGATCTCTACCGTTATGTTCTTTCATTCAATACCGATCTCGATCATGATGCGATTGCACCAACACTGAACATCATCAGCATTGCGGTTTCATCAATGCTGAAGAACCGGAGCATTGAACACCGATCTTCGCAGTTACAAAAAGATCTTGATAAAGCGCGAGATATTCAGAGGAGCATACTTCCTGCACACGAACTTGCTTTTCACAATTATGAAATGTTCGGTATTTCATTGGCAGACAGAATTGTTGGGGGTGATTTCTTTGATTACATTGTGAGTGAAGAAAAGGACAGAGTTGGTATTGTTATCGGCGATGCCGCAAGTAAAGGAATCTCCGCCGCCGTTCAGGCACTGTATGTTTCCGGTGCGCTGAGGATGGGAGCAAGTTACCAGACGAAGATCAGTAACCTCATTCGAAACATTAACACACTCGTTCACCGTGCATTTTCCGATGATAGATTTTTAACTCTCTTCTATGCGGAACTAACAAACGACAAACAAGGGCTCTGTGTGTATGTAAACGCAGGACACTGCAGTCCGATTGTGTACCGTGCACAAACGCGAACAACCGAAACGCTTGAAGCAACTGGAAATATTATTGGTCCGTTTCCCGATCAACACTACAGGAGCGAAGGGATGATGCTTGCGAAAGGTGATATTTTGTTGTTGTATACCGACGGAGTTTCGGAAGCGATGGATAATACTGGAGTACAATATTCCGAAAAACGTTTGGCTGAGAAACTGATAGAATATTGCAACGAAAAACCGCAGAATATCGCCAGAATGCTCATTGGCGATGTGCAGGCGCATAGCTCGAAAAATAAATATTCTGATGACAAAACGATTGTTGTCGTGAAACGAGTGAAATAATTTAAGGGCGGTTCTAAAAATTCAAGAGGATTGTCATTTCGAGGAGCCTGCCTGCACAAAGCCGATGCTTTGTTTCGGCATAGGCAGGTCGCTCGGTCTACGACTCGTATAGAATGACATTGATTTACTAATGCTCCAAAAAGATGGCGCACAAGTTTTTAGAACCGCCCTTAATATATGGCAAAAGAACAACTAAATAATCCGCTGCATGGAATTACTCTTGAGATGATTTTGAATCATTTAGTAAAAAAATTCGGTTGGGAAGAGTTAGGCGTAATGATCCGTATCCGATGCTTCAATGAAAATCCAAGCATACAATCCAGTTTGAAATTCCTTCGAACAACTCCGTGGGCGCGAAAGAAAGTGGAAGAGTTATATTTGGAAAGTCTTAACGATTAGATAATATTTGAAATTATTAACTCATCTTACGTATTACACAGAAAAGAACTTAGCTCTACGAGTCGTAGAGCAAATTTTTCTTTGTTGCGTAACATCAATTATTAATTATTTTTTAACGCTTCCAATTCATTCCACCGCGCATACAATCGTTCAACCTTTTCTTTCCCCGCGTTCATTTCTTTGGTGAGTTGTTCCAACTTTTCCCCGTGCTTCTGATAAAAATCATCGGCGGCAAGGAGTGCTTCAACGCGGTGGACATCTTCTTCTGCTTTCAGAATATCAGATTCAATCGTTTCAAGTTCTTTCGCCTCTTTCCACTTCAGTTTTTTCGGCTCCGGTTTTGCAGTAGTTTCCAGTTTTTCCTGTTTTTCAATTTCAACTTCAGCGGCAAGGCGGGCTTTTCGTTTTTCTAAATAATAATCGTAGTTCCCTTCGCTGAAGTGGACTTTGCCGTTACCTTCAAACGCGAGAATGCCGTTGCAGACACGATTCAGAAAATATCTGTCGTGACTGACGGCGATAACACATCCATTGAAATCAACAAGTGCTTCTTCCAGCACACGAAGCGTTGGAAGATCGAGATCGTTGGTCGGTTCATCAAGGATCAGAAAATTTCCGCCGTTCTTCAATATCTTTGCAAGCAGTAATCTGCTTCGTTCGCCGCCGGAAAGTTTTTCGATTTTAGTATTGATGCGGTCATCGGCGAACAAAAATCGGCGGAGATAATTCCATACGGTTGTTTTATTTTCGCCGAACATAATCCAATCGTTTCCTTCGCCAATCTCTTTCAGCACAGTATTCTCGTCATTCAACGCGATGCGCGATTGGTCGATGTAATTGATCTCCGTTCTGTCGCCGAGTTCTATAATGCCTTCTGTTGGCTGAAGTTCGTCGAGGATTAATTTCAGCAATGTCGTTTTACCAAGTCCGTTCCGTCCGATAATTCCCAATTTTCTTTTTTTATCGAAGAGAAGATCGACATGAGAAAATAATTTTCGTCCGCCAAGTTCCATTCCAACATGTTTCAAGTTTAAGATTTTTGAACCCAATCCCGGCGGCGGCGGAATAAGAAGATCGACTTCTCTTTCTAATTCGAAACCTTCTTTATCGGCAACTTCAAAATAATTCTTCAATCTGCTTTTGGATTTTGTCGTTCGCGCTTTTGCTCCGCGCCGAACCCATTCTAATTCTCGACGGAGGAAATTATTTCGTTTTTTATCTTCACTTGCCAATTGTGCTTGTCGTTCCGCTTTGTCAATCAGAAAGTCGGTGTAATTTCCTTCGTGAGGATAACAGAGTCCGTTGGAAAGTTCAACAATTCTATTGGCGATTGAATCGAGAAAATATCTGTCATGAGTTACGAACAAACATGCGCCGTTATGATCTTCCAGAAATTCTTCCATCCATTCGATTGATTGTGTATCCAGATGGTTCGTTGGTTCATCGAGAATGAGCAGATCGGGACGTGAAATAATTGATTTGCATAACGCCACGCGACGTTTTTCACCACCAGAAAGTGTTGCAATGTCCCGATTCTTTTCAGGAACATTCAATGAATGCATCGCCGCTTCAACTCTGTTTTCCAAATTCCAACCATCCAACAGATGAATATGTTCTTCCAAAATGTGCCGCCGTTCAGAATCATACGGAAGCGATTCATATTCACGGAGAATATCAATCACGTCGTGTGCTCCATCCATGATATTTTCAAACACCGATTTTGATTCGTCTAGTGTAAAATCCTGCGAAAGGTATCCGGTAATAAGTTCGCGCTTACGCGAGATATTTCCTGAATCTGGTGGCGTGATTCCTGCGATGATTTTGATGAGTGTTGATTTTCCTGAACCATTCGTTCCGATTAAGCCGATGCGATCTGTTTGATGAATGTTTATTGTTGCTTCACTTAGAACTACTTGTTCTCCGAAACGGATGGAAATATTTTGCGCGGTGATAAGCACCGGACTGATTGGTTTAGCCATTTTTCTTTCTACTAAGTTTCATTCTGAGCGTAGCGAAGAATCTGCTAGCGGCGTTGGGTAATTTTAACTAAAATACAAAATATTTACACACCATCAGAGCACAAAGTGCATTGCGGGAATCCAAAATATTTTGCCATGAAGGAACTACGACGAAAAGAAAAAGACTTCAGATGTGGGTTACCGCTACGAGGTCTCGTATATCTTTTGACGTATCGATCAACTGTTGCAAGACAACCCAACAGTTTTTTTGTAAATAGAGACATCTGAAAAATAGGTTGTTCTTTGTCATTTCGAGCGAAGCGAGAAATCTCTCACTTGAATTTAAGTAGAAAAGCGAGATTCTCCCAAAGGGATCCCTTTGGGACTCGTCGCTCCGTTCCTCGGTCTACGACTCGTAGAGAATGACATTGACTATGGATTTTTCAGATGTCTCAAATAATAAATTTGTTTGGAAAGGAATCCCATTTTTTTTATATTTGAAATGGCAAGCCGGGATGGCGGAATTGGTAGACGCGCTGGACTCAAAATCCAGTTCCCCTTAAAGGAGTGCCGGTTCAAGTCCGGCTCTCGGTACTACACTAAAAGTCATTCGCATTTCGGATGACTTTTTTATTTTCAATTGACGGAGGTTTAGCGTAACTTTTTACTATTGAAAACAATACTCCGATGAAATTATCAATAGTAAAATGGTGCATATTTCTTCCGTTGTTTTTTGCCTCAGCGCAAACGTTTTCACCATTTCAAGTAGATTCTTTTCCAATTCCTCACGATACAACTTCGTTTACAGTACAACTTTCAAAATCATTTGTTCAAGAATCTTCGATAAAAATTTTTGTTGATTCAGTTTTGGTTACAACATTTTTATTTCAACGAAATACAAATTCTATTTTTATTTCTTTCGATACAACCTTCAACAAACAGAGTTCACTCACTGTCTCATATTCATACCTACCGTTGAGTTTGAAACAATCGTATGCTCTTAGAACGCTGCAATTCAAAAGTGATAGTCTTAATACTAAAAAACGACGTGCCGTTGTTACTCAATCATCAGAGGGTGTATTTACAAACTTGTTTGGACCCGAGCTTTCAAAAAGCGGTTCGATCAGCCGCGGATTTCTTGTTGGATCGAATCGTGATCTCACGTTAAGTTCCGGTTTCCGTTTGCAAATGGCTGGGAAGTTATCAGACGAAATTGAAATTCTCGCAGCGTTAACTGATGAGAACACCCCGATTCAGCCACAAGGAAATACTCAAACACTGCAAGAGATCGATAATGTATTTGTTGAAATTAAAAGTCCAACATTCACTGCAACGTTGGGCGATTTTTACTTTAACACAAGTGGAGGAGAGTTCGTCAACATCAATCGAAAACTTCAGGGCGCAAAAATCTTCGGTGATTTTCAATCGAACGACTATCAAGCAAAAGTTCAATTAATTGGAGCGACAAGTCGTGGAAAATTTCATACAAATCAATTCCAAGGTATTGAAGGAGTTCAAGGACCGTATCGTTTGAGTGGAAAAAATAATGAACGCTCGATCATTATTATTGCCGGAAGCGAAAAAATGTACGTTGATGGTGAAATGATGGTGCGAGGAGATAATAATGATTATTCCATTGATTATGGTTCTGCTGAAGTAACTTTTTCTACAAGAAAGCTGATAACAAGTGCTTCAAGGCTTGTTATTGATTTTGAATATTCCGACAGACAATATACGCGTAATTTTGCGGGTGTTGATGGCGCAGGTAAACTTAGCAATAATATTTCATTTCGATTGAATTATTTTAGAGAAGGGGACGATCCTGACGCTCCTATTGATATCTCATTATCCGATGCGGATAAATTAATTTTACAGCAAGCCGGAAATGCTGCTGCCACACGAACAGGTATTATTTTAGCTGGTGTTGATTCTCTTGGAATTGGAAAAGGAAATTACATTGCAGTCGATACGATCATCAATGCTATCTCGATTCGTTTCTATCGCTTCAAACAAGGATCGAATCTTTCAATTTACAATGTAGCATTTTCTCCGGTTGGACAAGGAAATGGAGATTATGTCCGTGAAACTGTAGGGCGGTATAAATTTGTCGGAGCAAACCAAGGACAATATGCGCCAATTATTTTTCTGCCAACACCTCAGCTTCATCAACTTTTTTCTGTTCAATCAACAGTTACTCCAGTAAACAATCTTACCGTTGAAGGGGAGTATGCTGCAAGCAGTTTTGATCAGAATAGATTCTCATCCATTGGAGACAATCGTAATAATGGTGGTGCTCTAAAGTTTTCCGTTCGATATACTCCCAAAGAAATTATGATAGGCAATTCAAAAATTGGTAATCTCGATCTTTCATTCTCAGAACGTTACAAAGAGAGCAGATTTCTTTCGCTTGATAGAATAGATGCGATAGAATTTGGAAGAAAGTGGAGCACCGATAGTTTAGTTTCAAATGCAAAAGCAAATTCAGATGAAGAAATTAGAGAAGGAACGATAGCATATTCACCAATTCAAGAGATCACTTTAACAACAGGATTTGGAACGCTTGAACGAAGTAATCAGTTCTCCTCGCTGCGGTATGACGGACAAATTGAAATGAAGAACGCAACGTATCCTTCATTGTTATATTTCATAGAAAATATTTCAGGAAGGGAACATACGACCAGTATTGCTAATGATTGGATTCGACAAAAAGGTGAAACGAAATACACAGTTGCAAATATTACTCCGTCCCTACGATATGAAAATGAGCAACGAACAGTGAATAATGAAGTGAATGATTCAATTCAATCATCGAGTTATGCGTTTTCATCGTATGCACCAAAAATTGTTACAGAGAATATTTATGGAATTGATGCTTCATCTGAATTTGAATGGAGAAACGATGACGCTGTCAGTGCAGGTTCATTGATTCCACAATCAAATTCAATCACGCAAAACTATACATTGGGATTGCGTGAATTTCAAAACTTTTCGGCGTCAACCATCGTTACATTTCGAGAAAAGAAATTTGAAAAAATATTTCAGGCAAATAATACCAACCAACAGACAACATTAATAAAATTACAATCCCGTTACCGCCCATTTTCACACGGAGTTGATTTTGATTTATTTTACGACGTAGCTACACAACGCACTGCAAAATTAGAACGCATATTTTATAAAGTTCGCAAAGGTGAAGGGCAATATGTTTGGGTTGATTATAATGGAAATGGAATTGCAGACTTGAATGATGAAAACGAATTCAAACCAGATCGTTATGATGGTGAATATATTGCTTTAACGTTGAACAGCGACAATCTTATACCGATTATTAATCTAAAAGCATCATCTCGGCTGAGAATCAGCCCTGATCGCTTTATCGGAAATCCGGCGACACTATGTGAGCGGTTGCTGACTATTGTTTCAACAGAAACATATTTCCGAATTGAAGAGCGTAGCCAAGAACTAAAGACGCGTAAAATTTATTTCTTAGACTTTAATTATTTTCTTAAACCTTCTACAACATTGTTCGGTTTTCAATTCATTCAACAAGATCTATTTTTCTTTGAAAACAATCCTGAATATTCGTTTCGATTTCGGTTTACTCAGCGAAACGGATTGAGTCAATATGCTTCGGGGAACGAAAGGAATTATTCCCGCGAACAATCTCTTCGAAGCCGTTTTCAAATTTCAAATGAGATATCAAACCAAACCGATATTGTCTTAAAGAATGATAATGCCGCATCTTCATCATTCATCAATCAATCAAGGCAAATATATAGCACTGCTCTTTCCACGGACTTGTCGTATCGCCCTGAATCAAATGTTGAGATAGGAATTGCAGTTGAAACAAATCGCGCTGAAGATAACTTTTCCCAAAAACCGATAACCTCAGATTTTAATGGACAGACTGTTCGTGTTGTTTATGGCTTTCTTGGCAATGGGCAAATCCGTTCTGAGATTTCTCGGGAAGAAATAATTATTGGAAGTAAACCAGCGGGTTATATTGCACCGTACGAACTAACATCGGGGCGAGATTTTGGCAAGAATTATTTGTGGAGTTTATCTTCTGAATACCGGCTGGGAAGTAATGTTCAATTCTCATTACAGTATTCAGGAAGAACAACATCACGCTCGAATGTAGTACACACCGGTAGAATGGAAGTAAAAGCGTTCTTCTAATATTTATATCTTGCGATTATAGGAAAAGTATAGTATATTCATACAGTTAGTCCCGCCAGAATTGCGGGATTTTTTTTTGATCTACATATAATGTCCTCAATTCCTGATAAAATACATTCAATTCTTCGACCAATTACTGAAGACCTTAACATTTATATTGTTGAGGTTATTCTTCGTGGTGAACGTACCAGTAAAGTAATAGAAGTGTATGTCGATTCCGATTCAGGAATCACCCTTGAGGAATGTTCGGACATTAGCAGAAAACTTTCGGAGAAGTTGGATGAGATGGATTTAATCGCTGGGCGTTATCGTCTTGATGTTTCATCGCCGGGATTGGATCGTTCATTAAAGTTATTGCGTCAATACCGTAAAAATATTGGACGTAACTGCAAAATTAAATACAAAGAGAATGGAACAATACTAACGATAGAAGGGTCTCTTGAATCGGTTTTAGAGAAATCAATAACAATTAAAAAAAATGGGAAACTAAAAGAGATTTTGTTTTCCGAGATTAGCGAAACATATATCATACCTAAAATTAAGTAAGCAGAAAACATTTTTTGGAGAAGTACAATGAATCATGAAATAGTCGAATCGTTTTCCGGTTTAGTGCGCGATAAAAGTATTGACAAGGATATTCTTTCCGGAATAGTCGAAGATATTTTTGGAATGATGGTGCGTAAAAAATACGGCTTGGATGCAAAATTTGATGTTGTTGTTAATATGGACAAAGGCGATATCGAAATTTATTTAGAGCGTCAGATCGTGGAAGTTGTCGAGAATCCTTCAACACAAATTGATGTTGAAACAGCACGTAAACTTTCAGGGGAAGAATTGGCAATTGGTGAAGAATATGTTGAGCTCATTCCTCTGGTTCAATTCGGACGTCGTTTAGTAACAACTGCAAAACAGAATTTTACTCAACGCATAAAGGAGATAGAAAAAGAACTTATTTTCAGTGAATACTCAAATTCTATTGGTGAAATTGTTGTTGGCGAGGTATATCAGATCCGCAATAGCGATCTATTGATTATGCACAATAAGAATGAATTGTTGATGCCGCGTGGAGAACAAATTCCTAAAGAACGGTTCAAAAAAGGTGACACCGTACGCGGTGTTGTTAAAGAAGTCCGTAAGAATGCAAGCAACCCTGTTGTTGTTATTTCTCGAACCGATCCTCGATTCTTAGAACGATTGTTTGAACTTGAAATTCCGGAAGTGTATGATGGAATCATTGAGATTAAAAGTATAGCACGAGAGCCGGGCGAACGCGCCAAAGTTGCCGTAGAATCCTCGGATGATAGAGTTGATGCAGTTGGTGCCTGTGTTGGTATGAAAGGTGTTCGAATCCATGCAATAGTTCGTGAACTAAATAATGAGAATATTGATGTCATCAATTTTAGTGATGACCAAACTGTATTTGTTACAAGAGCACTTGCTCCGGCAAAGTTAAAAGGGATTGAGTTAGATAAAGAAAATAATAAGGCAATTGTTACCGTTGAAGAATCGCAAGTATCAATGGCGATTGGAAAGGGCGGACAAAACATCCGTTTGGCAAGTAAACTAACCGGTTTCGATATCCAATTGGTAAAAGAAGGCAGTGAGTATGATATCGATCTTGAAGAATTCAAAGAAGAACTTGGGGAAGATATTTATACAAAATTCTTTGATGCAGGTTACGAAACTGCAAAATCTGTTATTGATGCCGATATAGAAGAACTTGTTGCAGAGACTGGTGTTGACGCTGAAAAACTTCAGGAAATTGTCGCATTAATCAAAAAGGAGTATGAAGAAGCTGAAGTTGATGAGGACGAAGAATCTCCGGCTGACAATTTAGATAGTACAAAGTCATCATCTTAATATGCGTTATCTTAAAGGAATCTAATGTCCGAAGTAGCAAAAAAAATAAAAGTAAAAGACGTTGCCAAAGATCTCAATATTAGTTTTAGCGATGTTGTAGCCTTTTTGAATAAAAAAGGTCATGCAAGCGTTAAAAATCTTATGTCGTCGGTTGATGACGATATGATGAAGGATATCAACGCTCATTTCAAGAAAGAAAAAGATAGTGCGGAGCGGCATCAGCGGAAGATTGCTGAAATGAAAGAAACACGACGTCGAACTACGGAAGTAAAGCAGAAAGAAGAAGAGATAGAAGAAAAACCAATCGAACTTGAAACGGCTTCTGTTGTAGAAGAACCGATTGTAGTTGATGAAAAGAAAATCAAGGATGTTGGCGTAGTAAAAAGTTTGCAAACGCAAGAACAAAATGCGGATGAAGCAAAACCCGAAGAAAAAAAATCCAATTCTCCTTTAGAAGCACTTCGGTCTGGACGTGGGGCGCAAATGAAGGGGCTGACCGTAAAAGGAAAGATGGAACTTGTTCGACCGAAACCTCCGAAGAAGGCAGAGCAACAACAGAAACCAGTGCCGGCAAAATCTGGTGGCGCAACGAGTGAAGCAGACGATCTGAAAAAGAAAAAGAAAAAAAAGAAAAAAATTTCCGGCAATGCGGAAACCAAATCACTTCCCCTTGAAAGTGAAAGTGATGCTAAAGGGAAGAAAAAGAAAAAGAATAAGCTGCGTCCGTATGCAGTTGACCAAGGTGCGGTTGACGAAACTATTAAACGAACTCTTGCAGAGTTAGACGGTGCCGAAACGGTCATCAGCAGTCGAGCTGCGCATCGTAAGAAACGAAAGAAAGAACGCGAGGAGGAGCAAGCACTTCAAGAGGAGGCAAAAGCACTTGATGTAAATAAGATTCGTGTGACGGAATTTGTTTCTGTTGGTGAATTGGCCAATTTGATGAAAGTAAGCCCTGCGGATGTTATTGCAAAATCCATGAAAATGGGAATGATGGTATCCATCAATCAGCGTTTGGATAAAGATACAATTATTGTTTTGGCGGATGAATACGGAAAACAGGTAGAATTTGAATCTGAATTCACGATTGATGTTCTTGTCGATACACCCGATCTTGAAAGTACATTAAAACCACGTCCACCCGTCGTCACCATCATGGGTCACGTTGATCATGGTAAGACATCGATGCTGGATTATATTCGAAATGCAAACGTTGTAGCCGGTGAGGCCGGTGGTATTACGCAGCATATTGGAGCGTACGAGGTAACGGTGCAGAATGGAAAACATATCGCATTTCTTGATACTCCGGGTCACGAAGCATTTACCGCTATGCGTGCTCGTGGTGCTCAGGTAACGGATATTGTTGTTTTGGTAGTTGCAGCAGAAGACAGCGTTATGCCTCAAACAATTGAAGCAATCAGTCACGCTAAAGCAGCAAATGTTCCTATTATTATTGCTATCAATAAGATCGATAAGCCGGAAGCAAATCCTGACCGAATTCGACAGCAACTTTCCGATAGAGGAGTATTAGTTGAAGAATGGGGTGGAAAATATCAATCCGTTGAAGTGTCGGCAAAATCAGGTAAAAATATGGAATTGTTACTTGAGAAAATTTTATTAGAAGCCGAAGTTCTTGATCTAAAAGCAAACGCAGACAGACTTGCGCGTGGCGCAGTGGTTGAATCTCAGGTTGATAAAGGGAAAGGAACTATCGGTACCATTCTTGTTCAGAAAGGAACGCTACGTATCGGCGATCCTTTCATTTGCGGTGTCTATAGTGGAAAAGTTAAAGCAATGTATGATGAGCGTGGACGAAAAATGGAAACCGCAACTCCTTCAACGCCGGTTCAAATTCTTGGCTTTGATGGTATTCCTGCTGCCGGAGATCAATTCATCGTTGTTGAATCAGATCGTATCTCACGAGAAATAAGTTTGAAAAGGCAACAATTAAAACGTGAACAGGATTTCCGTCAAGTGCGTATGGTAACGCTTGATGATATTTCACAGCAAATACAAGCGGGGCATAAAGTTCGTGAGTTATCAATTGTTGTTAAAGGTGATGTTGATGGCTCTGTAGAAGCGCTAGCGGATTCATTAATGAAACTCTCAACCGATGAAGTGAAAATTCGTGTCATCCACAAAGGAGTTGGTCCAATTTCAGAATCTGATGTTGTTCTATCTGCTGCATCAAGAGCGGTAATTATTGGTTTCCACGTTCGCCCAAATTTAAATGCTCGTCGATTGGCAGAAACTGAAAAAGTAGATATTAGACTGTACAGTATCATCTACGATGCTATCAATGAAATTAAAAATGCTTTGGAAGGATTACTTGCGCCTACGGTTACAGAAGAAGTTGTTGCTACCGTAGAAGTGCGCGACACATTTAAGGTTCCCAAAATCGGAGTTGTCGCCGGTTGTTTTGTTCTTGACGGTAAGATTACACGAAACAGTAAGGTTCGTCTTATTCGCGATGGAGTTTCGATTTTCACCGGCGGTCTTGCCTCACTAAAGAGATTTAAGGACGACGTAAAGGAAGTTGATAAAGGATTTGAATGTGGTTTGGGATTGGAAAATTTTAACGACCTCAAAGTTGGCGACATCATTGAAGCATATAAACTTGTTGAAACAAAACGGAAGTTGATATAATGTCTATTAGAACTGAACGGGTTGCCTCTCTGATACGTGAGGAAGTTGGAACAATGCTTAGCCGTGCTTTCAGCGGCAGTTCCGAATTTGGGTTTGCTACGGTAACGGAAGCTCGTGTAACTCCCGATCTTCGAATCGCACGCGTGTTCGTGAGTGTTATGGGTTCCAAAGAGAAACAAGAAAAAACGATGAAGCAGATTGAAAAACGAAAGGGACATTATCGTTCAGAACTTGGCTCAAAGATCAACCTAAAGTTTGTCCCAACGTTGGAATTTCATCACGATACTTCGTTGGACAATGCACTGCATATTGAGGAATTGATCAAACAGATCCATAAGGATGATAAAAAAGGGGATTGATGTGTTTCAGCATGCCGGAGAAAAACAATCGTTGAATTTTGATGAAGGAGAGATTATCCTCGTTAATAAACCTTTGGAGTGGACATCGTTTGATATTGTTGCCCGAGTTCGCGCAATGTTCGATATTAAAAAGGTTGGCCACGCTGGAACGTTGGACCCAAAAGCAACAGGTTTATTGATCCTTTGTACTGGAAAAATGACAAAACAAATTGACCAATTTATCGGTATGGAAAAAGAATACACGGGTATTATGGAGTTAGGCGCCGTTACAAAAAGTTTTGATTCAGAGATGGAACTTATTGAAAAGAAAGATTTTAGCAAGGTTACTAAAGCGGAAGTAGAGGAAGTCTTTAATTCTTTTATGGGTGCACAAAAACAGTTGCCGCCAATGTTTTCGGCAATCAAAAAAAACGGCAGAAGACTTTATAAAGATGCTCGTAAAGGAATAGAAATTGCTCGCGAAACAAGAGATGTTTTTATAAAAGAATTTTTAATGACTTCCTTTGATCTACCATTTGTCGGATTTCGTGTTGTTTGTTCAAAAGGAACCTATATACGCTCGCTTGCAAACGATTCTGGACGTAACATTGGATGTGGAGCTTATCTAAAGCAACTTACCCGTACGCGGATAGGAGAATTCAGTATCAACGATGCGTATGATGTTACCCAATTGCATTTACTGGAATCAAAATTCCCTACGGGTCGTAGTCAACAACCTGCGATTGTGTAATTATGAATGTTAATCGTTCGCTTAACGATGTTCAATATCAAAAAAAATCTGTCGTTACTATCGGAATGTTTGACGGCGTTCACCTTGCTCATCAAACAATTATTCGGGAAGCAATTGAAAAATCAAAACGCATTAATGGTAGAAGTGTTGTTGTAACATTCGAACCACATCCTCTTGAAGTAGTTTCAAAAGGAATAAAAAATGTAGCAATACTTTCTACGCTAGAAGATAAGCTGCAACGGATTGAAAAATTGGGAGTTGATGTCGTTTTTATCATTCCGTTTACATTTGAGTTTTCGCGTTCTTCGTTTCAAGAATTTTATTCAAAATATATCATCAACGGAGTCGGTGTTTCTGAAGTTGTTGAAGGATTCAATCATCAATTTGGAAGAGACAGAGAAGGGGATATGAACCAAGTGAGAGAACTTGGTAAGGAGCATGGTTTTTCGGTTGAAGCGATTGCAATGATGAAAGCGCAGAAAATTATTATCGCAAGCTCAACTATCCGTGAATCGTTACTTTCCGGGGATATCGTTCTCGCCAATGCAATGCTCGGATATGAATATAGTTTTACCGGAACGGTTGTAAAGGGTTATGGACGAGGAAAACAATTAGGATATCCTACTGCCAATATTGTTCTTCTCAACAAAAAAAAATTGGTTCCTCGAATTGGTATTTATGCTGTTCAGATTGAAGTTGAAGGAAAATGGTATAGAGGGATGATGAGTATCGGTCATAATCCGACATTTGGAGATGCTCACATACGGACAATTGAAGTAAATATTTTCGATTTCGACAAAGATATTTATGACGAAACGGTGACGGTTTGTACTATTCAAAGAACTCGAAGCGAAAAGAAATTTAACTCTGTTGACGAATTGATTGTAGAAATTGGCAACGATAAAATAACAATAACAAAAATTTTAGATCATTATAAACAAATATCTTCATAAGGAGTTACAATGGCTATTTCAAAAGAACTAAAGAACGAATTAGTAAAGAAATACGGAAAAGGTCCAACCGATACCGGTGCACCGGAAGTGCAAATTGCTATTCTCACAGCGAATATCAATTCGTTATCGGAGCACTTTGCAAAATTTAAGAAGGATAACCATTCTCGTGTTGGACTTCTTAGAATGGTTGGTAAACGCCGTCGCTTGCTCGACTATTTAATAAAAATCAACATCGAACGGTATCGTAAGATCATTGCAGAATTACAAATACGCAAATAAGCCGTATTCTTAGTTTTTGTAATAAGATGTCTGACATCTTGTTTATGAACTGCATATAAGTTTTTAGTTAGGATTAATTTTAATCAGAAGATGTCTGACATCTTCGAAACTGTATAAAGAAAAGAAGAAAATAATATGATAGTAAAAAAGAGTGTACAAATCGGAAATTATTCATTGGAATTTGAAACAGGTCGTTTTGCAAAACAAGCTGACGGTGCAGTAATGATCCGATACGCCGACACAATGGTCCTTGCCACTGTTGTTGCCGCGAAAGAACCTAAAACCGGAGCAGATTATTTTCCGTTACAAGTTGAGTTTCGTGAAAAAATGTCTGCCGCAGGAAAAATTCCCGGTGGATATTTAAAACGTGAAGGAAGACCTTCGGATAAAGAAATTCTTTCTGCACGTTTGATTGATCGTCCCATTCGACCGATGTTTCCGGAAAATTATAACTGCGAAACACAGGTTTTGGTTACCGTGTATTCGTCCGATCAGCAAAATGATGCCGATGTTCTCGGCGCATGTGCTGCTTCAGCGGCATTGATGATTTCTGATTCTCCTTTTGATGGACCGATCGCAGAAGTTCGCGTGGCTCGTTTGAACGGTGAATTTCTCATCAACCCAACATTCACCGAACTTGAAAAGAGCGATATGGATGTTATTGTTGCCGGTACCGTTACATCAATCTTAATGGTTGAAGGTGATTCAAAAGAAATTTCCGAAAAGGATATGCTAGCAGCTTTAGCATTCGGTCATGAAGTGATCAAAAAGATATGTCAGACGCAATTGAAATTTGCCGCCGAAGTAAAAAAAGCAAAACGCATTGTGAAACCGAAAGCGTACGATCAATCTCTTTTACGAGAAGTTGAAACGCTCGCAACAGAAAAACTTCGTGCCGCTGCCAACACTGTCTCATCAAAAGAGGAACGTGCAGACAAGCGGAATGAAATTGTTTCCGGCGTTCTTGATTCGTTGAAAGAAAAGTTCCCAGAACAAGAAAGTGTCATTAAAGAGATCATTCACGATATCGAAAAACATGAAATGCGTGAAATGATTCTTGGAAAAAAGAAACGACTAGACGGACGTGGTTTGGCTGATGTTCGTCAGATCACTATTGAAACATCTGTTCTTCCTCGCGCGCACGGTTCCGCATTGTTCACACGAGGCGAAACACAATCTCTTACCACCGTAACACTCGGCACAAAGGATGATGAACAAAAAACTGATGGATTGATTGAATTCCAACCGCGCCGCTTCATGCTTCATTATAATTTCCCGCCATTTAGTGTCGGAGAAGTAGGACGTTTGGGTACCGGACGTCGAGAGATCGGTCACGGAAATCTTGCCGAACGTGCATTGAAAAATCTTATTGCAGATGAAAAAGAATTCCCATATACACTTCGCATCGTTTCTGATATTCTCGAATCGAACGGCTCGTCATCCATGGCAACTGTTTGCGCCGGTTCGCTCGCATTGTTTGATGCAGGTGTTCCGTTGAAAAAAGCGTGTGCAGGCATCGCAATGGGTCTTGTAAAAGAAGGAGATCGAGTTGCGATCTTAAGCGATATTCTTGGAGATGAAGATCATCTTGGCGATATGGATTTCAAAGTTGCTGGTACAGTTGATGGTATCACCGCGTTTCAAATGGATATTAAGATACAAGGGATTACGCTCGAAATTATGGCGACAGCACTCGAACAGGCAAAAACCGGACGATTGCATAAGCTCGAAAAAATGAATGCTGCAATCAATAAACCTAAAGATGCTTTAAGTTCATACGCACCTCGGTTCACGTCCATCAAAATTCCAACCGACCTGATTGGTTCCATAATCGGACCGGGCGGAAAAATGATTCGGAGTATCGTTGCTGATTCTGGTGCAACATCCATCAATATTGATGATGACGGAACTATTCAGATTGCTGCGACATCGCAAGAGGCAAGTGATAAAGCGTTGGCATTGATTAATGCAATCACGGCGGTTCCTGAAATTGGAAAAGTGTACAAAGCCACAATCAAAAGAATCATGGATTTTGGCGCGTTCGCTGAAATTCTTCCTGGAAAAGAAGGATTGATTCATATCTCACAGCTTGACAGTAAACGGGTAGCTAAGGTTTCCGATGTTGTAAAAGTCGGTGATACGTTTGACGTTAAACTTCTTGAGATTGATGAAAAGGGAAGAATGAACTTAAGCCGTAAAGCATTGATGACTCCGGAGAAAAAAGAACCGTCTCCTGAACCACAGTCGAATTAACAAGATCAAAATATGGCAGGTCGGCATTTGGCTAAGCCATCCCTTTGGGAAATGCCGACCTGCTCTGTTTTAAATATGACAACTAAAACAATTTCAAAAGCAAAATTCTTAAGAGGTGACATATCCGTACCAGGTGATAAATCCATCTCTCATCGTACAGTAATGATCGGCGCAATTTCAGAGGGTGTGACCGAAATTTCCGGCTTCCTTAAAGCCGCAGATCCTCTCAGCACAATTTCTTGTTTTCAGTCGTTAGGAATTGACCATAAATTCGATAATGAAAAATTGTACATCTACGGCAAAGGTCTCAATGGACTTAAGCAATCGCCCACCACGCTTGACGCAGGAAATTCCGGAACAACAATTCGTTTAATTACAGGAATACTGGCAGGACAAAAATTTTTCACAAAAATATCTGGCGATCAGTATCTTGTCAAACGACCGATGAAACGTATCATCGACCCGTTGATAAAAATGGGAGCACATATATCTGCAACAGAAAAATTTACTGCTCCACTCACAATTCAATCGGTGGAAACTCTCTCTGCAATTGATTATGAACTTCCAATTGCAAGTGCTCAAGTAAAATCAGCAATTCTTTTTGCCGGATTATATGCAAACGGAACAACGAGAGTTATTGAACACGAATCATTGCGAGATCATACTGAGCGAATGTTGAACTTGACTTCTGAAAAGAATAACGGAAAAACAATCATATCGATCAATGGAGGGATGAAATTATATGCGAAACAATTTGTCGTTCCTAGCGATCCGTCATCTGCAGCATTTTTTATTGTAGCCGCATTAATCGTTCCCAATTCTGAAATTAAAATAATCAACGTAGGAATGAATCCCACAAGAATTGGTTTTCTTTCAGTGCTCAAACAGCTTGGCGCAAACATTCTTATTGAAAATGAAAGAACTATTGGCGGCGAACCTCTTGCAGATATTATTGTAAAGAGTTCAACTTTAAAATCAAATTGTGTTTTAGAAGGCGACATTATTCCCAACATCATAGATGAAATACCAATTCTCTCAATTGCCGCTGCAAATGCAGTGGGAAAATTTGAAGTTCGTGATGCTCAGGATTTGCGCAATAAAGAAACCGACCGCATTGCTGCTATCTGTTTCAATCTTCGGAAGATGGGACTTGATGTTGAAGAATACAAAAACGGGTTTGCTTTTGAGTCAAAAAAGGATTTACTTTCATCGGAATTCGATAGTTTTGGCGATCATAGAATTGCAATGGCTTTTGGTATTGGCAGTTTAGCATTAAGTGGTGAATCAAAATTAAAAAATTCAGAATGCGTCTCAATTTCTTTCCCTACTTTTTGGGAAACTGTAAATACATTGCAACGATAGGAGTTTATAGTGGCTAATGTAATTCTTGACAATTTAAAAAAAGAATACGAAGGCGGAATTATAGCCGTTAAGGGTGTTTCCGTTGAAATTAAAGATAAAGAGTTTGTAGTACTAGTCGGTCCTTCCGGCTGCGGAAAATCTACAACATTACGAATGATTGCAGGATTGGAGGATATTTCCAGCGGCACTTTAACCATAGACGGTAAAGTCGTAAACGATGTTCCTCCAAAAGATAGAGATATCGCAATGGTGTTCCAAAACTACGCACTCTATCCTCATATGAGTGTGTATGAAAATATGGCTTTTGGTTTAAAACTCAGAAAATTTCCGAAAGATGAGATTGATAAACGTGTACGCGAAGCAGCTAAAATCTTAAGTATTGAAGAATACCTCGATCGCAAACCGAAAGCTCTATCAGGTGGACAACGGCAGCGTGTTGCTGTTGGTCGGGCTATTGTTCGTAAACCGAAAGTATTTTTATTCGACGAACCGCTTTCGAATCTTGACGCTAAGATGCGAGTGCAAATGCGTACAGAAATATCTAAGCTTCATCAACGTCTTGATGCAACAATGATTTACGTTACTCACGACCAAACGGAAGCAATGACGATGGGAGATAGAATTGTTGTCATGAAAGATGGCAATGTTATGCAGATTGATACTCCTCTTAATCTGTACAACAATCCCACCAATAAATTTGTAGCAGGTTTTATCGGAAGCCCGTCAATGAATTTTGTTGAAGGCACTATATCGAAGAATGGAACGATGAAATTTTCAGAGAACGGTTCGCTATTAACTGTTGATATTCCAAAAGACAAACAAAAATTGCTGACTCCCTATATCGGCAAAGAATTGTGGCTCGGAATTCGTCCCGAACATATTTCTGCCGAAAAATCAAAATCTTCAAGAATAAATGCGAATGTAGAAGTAGTTGAACCTATGGGAAATGAAATATTTGCTTACATTACCTGTGGTATTGCTCAACTTGTGGCAAGAATGTCGCCGATTGAAATGCAATCCGGCAAAAAGAAAGATTTTACATTTGATATGAGTAAAGCTCACTTTTTTGACAAAAGTTTGGAAAACGTAATCAAATAAGCGATATTTGAAACAAAGAAGTCCATACTTCAACAATTGCTAAAGTATGGACTTCTTATTTTAAACCAATTCGTAACTCAAATCGTGATTACCTGATGCTGAAATTTATCAATAACGATCTCATTGGCAACCCACTTCACAAAATCCGGTCCATATTTATTTAAATATAGGATCACACTGAACTCTCGTTCTTGAAAATTTTCATTTGGAAATATATTCAGCGAAGCCTTTTTGATCTGTTTTAGAGAAACATCTTCTTTCTGTTGTTGTGCTTTTTGTGTTTTTTGTTTTAACACATCCAATTGTTGCTGGAATTTAATCAATGTTCCGTCAATGGTTCCATTCAAGGTTGGATCGATTTGTTGAATACCAAACCGCGCTTCATTCACAGCATCATTTATTCGCGCACTCAGCGATTCAAATAAAGAATCTACTTTTACCTCAGAAACCTGTTCTGATACTTTACGTAATATCGGCTCAACTTCCCCAAAAAGATCTTTAACTTCAAGCGAATACTTTTCCAAAATATTTTTAATCTTATCTTCGATCAACGTAACACTGGCACGAGGATAAATAATAGGCATCGCAACATTGAAATAATCATAGACAGTTTTTAATTGCGCAAAATATGCAATTTCACCTGGACCGCCAACGTATGCAATTGTCGGTAATAATGTATCCTGACAAAGCGGACGCATTACAACGTTGGAAGAGAGAAGTTCGGGTGTATTTACTGCAATTGAAAGTAATTCTTCTTTGGTATATCGCTGCCGTAGATTTTTAAGATAGTAATCTCCGCTGTCCGACGGTTCAATCAAATGTCTTCCGCCTTTATGGAACATAAAAAGATTTAAAGCTTTCGCTTTCATCTGAGCATGATAATGCTCCTCTAATTCGACACTTTTTTGGATAATAAGTTTTGATGTTTGAGAATTTGAATTGATCTCATTCACAAAAAGAGGCGATAGCACTTTCTTAAATTCAGGCTGGTTAGGATTAATAAAAACCAAACCGGAGTCCTCGAATATGTGGTTAAAAAATCCTGCAAATGCTTTAAGAAGAGTGTTTCCTTTAGTATAATATCCTCTGGTTAGTTGAAATAGTGCAGCAGAATAATCGGTTTTTGGCAGGGTGGTTTCTATTGTTGAAAAGAATTGTTCAATATGTTCATCAAAAATAATATTACCGGTCGCGCCAATATTTCGTTCTAGTGGTTTTCCACCAATCAAATATTCTGCAATTGAAAGTTCATTGGACGAGTTTAGATATTTTGTTTTATTTATTTCATCAAAATCATGATCTTCACCCTCAAGCCAAAACACCGGAACAAAATTATACTCCGGAAAATCTTGCGTTAATTTATTCGCAAGTTTAACAGTTGTAATTGCTTTATAAATTGTATAAAGAGGACCGCCAAAAAAACCAAGCTGCTGCCCGGTAACTACTGCAAATGTGTTGTCGTTTCCTAAAAGATCAATATTTGCTAAAGTTTTAATACCACTGTGAAACTCACGATTTTGAATGTTAAGAACTCGATGAAGGGTGGGACGATTAAATTTCTTTTGTTGCAGCTCTTGTATTTTCCTTTCCCACGATAATTTGTCTGAATAATTTCCAGAATAAAATTTCGAAACTTTGTCAAAATTTGTGTTATAATCGGCATAAAGATCGGTGCACACCTCACGGTCAACAAGTTGACGATAATTGATTAATTCCATATAGACCTAATGTGATAAAAAATTTTACGTAATATACATTCAATTCAACCTATAATCAACGAAGCATTGTAATCATTGATTTTAGAGGAATGTTATAATATATTGCTATAGGAAAATGTCAAAACTTTCAGGTAAAATAGCGATTGTTTCAGGCGGGAATGGTGCGTTAGGAAAAGTAGTTGTTGAGCAATTATTGTTAGATGATGCGGTTGTAATTACAACTTTATCTAAAAATAGTAGTTCACATTCCTATCTATCGGAAAAACAAAGACAACATCAATCTATTGAAGGTATTGTTGTAGATGTAACATCGGAAAGTTCGGTAAAGAAATTTTATTCCAATGTTATTGCAAGATATTCAAAGATAGATATTCTTTGCAACCTTGTTGGCGGTATAGGCCAAAGAAAATTCATCGAAGAAGTTTCATTTGAAGAATGGAACACCGCGATGAATATAAATCTGCACTCCTGTTTTTTGATGATGCGAGAATCTATCGCGTCTATGAAAAAAAATGGATTTGGAAGAATTATTAACATAGCAGCAATGTCGGGAGTAACACCGGAAGCAAAAAAAGGATCCTATAGTGTATCAAAAGCAGGCGTTATTGCTTTAACAAAAACCGCCGCAGAGGAATTAAAAAATTTAGGCGATATTACAGTTAACGCAATTGCCCCAAGCATTATTCTAACTGAAGAAAATAAAAAATGGGGAACAGACAACGACTTTAAAAAATGGGTCACCCCAGAACAAATTGCAGATATGATTTTACATCTTTGCTCCGAAAGTGGTCGCGCAATTAACGGACAAATAATTCAAATGTATGGCAGGGTATAAAGTATGGGATTAAAAGAAACATTACAGGAAGATTTAAAGAATTCAATGAAATCGGGAGACAAAGTTCGAACTGAAACATTACGCTTGCTTCGTGCTCAAATTCTGGAATTTGAAAAAAGCGGAGTCGGTCGCGAAATGAACGCCGATGATGATATGAAAATTTTGCTTTCCTCTGTTAAGAAACGCAAAGATTCTATTGAAATGTACGAAAAAGCAAACCGTACGGATTTAGTAGAAAAAGAGACTAAAGAAATTGCAATTGTTCAAGCATATTTGCCAACACAAATGAGCAAAGAAGAAGCTGAACTGATTATTACAAAAATTGTTGCCGAATCTGGAGCAACATCATCGAAAGATTTTGGGAAGGTTATGCCTTCGATTATGAAAGAACTGAAGGGTAAACTGGATGGTAAGCTTATTAACGAAATTGTTAAATTAAAACTTTCATAATATGATATTAATTGATATTGTTCTCGCAATGCTTCTAATAGCATTCATGTTTTCTGGGTACAGAGCCGGTTTTATTAAAAAAATCATTGGTATAGCTTGTCTCGTTCTAGCGTTAGTGTTAGCAACAAAATTTTCCGCTGATGTGAATGCGTTATTATTTGAATCTATAGGAATTTCTGGAAGGATAGGCTTTTTTCTTTCTTTCATTGTCATTGTTGTTTCAATTACTCTTGCTCAATCAATTCTATACCGGTTATTTATCAAAGATATGGTTGACACAATGTGGAATAAAATATTAGGATTATTTGTTGGTGTTGTTGAAGGGGGATTATTTATCAGCATTGGCTTAATTCTTTTAAGCGTGTTTCTTCTTCTGCCATCAGAAGAAACTAAGGCAAATTCAAAACTTTACAAACCGTTGAAAAATTTTTCTCCAATGGTGTTCGATCAGGTAAATACATTGTTACCCGAATCAGAAGACTTCTACCAACAAATTCTGAAATTTGCTTCGGATGAGATGAAAAAGACGGAGAAAAAATAACGACGTATGAGTCATTTTGACACTGCCGCCGAGAAATTAGAACTTCAGAAAATACTCCATAGAATACAATTGTACGCCTCGTCCGATCTCGGCAAGGAATCCGCAGAATTAATTGAACCCAGTTCTGATCTTGAAACCATATCAATAGAACACAACCGTGTCACCGAAATGAAACGAGTCTTGGAAGGTGAAGGTGCGTTTCCAATTGACGGAATTAAAGATATTCGTCTGTCGCTGCAGCAGTCAACGATCGAGAACAACGTTCTATCTCCGAAAGAATTACTTAATATATCGTCGACTCTTCAATCTGCCAGAAACATAAAATCATTTCTTGAAAAACGGCGAGAGTATTTAACACAACTAACCGAACTAAGTGCTTCTATTTCAATCTTTAAGGAGATTGAATTCAATATTAACCAAGCAATTGATGAGAATGCCGAAATCAAAGATTCTGCAAGTAAAGAGTTGCGATCTATTCGTCAATCAATCGTTGATAAACAGAATTCCATACGACGAACATTAGAAAAAATTTTACGTGTAACAGCTGAACAAGGATATGTTCGAGATGAAATAGTTACAACTCGTGACGGACGCATGGTTATTCCCATTAAAGCCGAATTAAAGAATAAATTTCCGGGATTCATTCATAGCGCATCTTCATCAGGGCATACTGTATTCATTGAGCCGTCGGAAACATTAACACTTAATAATGAGATTACAGAATTATTTTTTAAGGAACAGCGAGAGATTGAAAGAATTCTTCGCCAACTTACCAGACAAATTTACGAAGTGTCTAACTTAATACGAATCACTGTTGACGTATTGACTCGTATAGATTTGTATTATGCTAAAGCGCGTTATTCAGTTGAAATTAAAGCGAATAAACCATTGTTAAAAGAAAATGGTTCGTTGGTTATTCAAAATGGATATCATCCAATTTTGTTGTTGCGGCACGATCGTGAAATGGTTGTTCCATTGAATATTGAAGTTGGAACTAAGTTCAAAACACTCTTAATCACAGGACCGAATGCTGGGGGAAAAACTGTTGCGTTGAAAGCGTTAGGAATTCTTGCGCTTATGGTGCAGTCAGGAATTCATGTTCCTGTTTCTCCCGATTCTGAATTTCCTATCTTCAAAAAAATATTTGTTTTAATTGGTGATAACCAATCAATTGAAAATGATTTGAGTACCTATAGTTCTCAAGTTCTTCAAATCAAAAAGATAACAGAAAATGCAGACGAAACTTCACTGGTTCTTATTGATGAGATCGGGTCAAATACAGACCCAACGGAAGGTGGCGCAATTGCGGCGGCAGTAATAGAGCATTTAACCGCTTCAGGTGCACTTACTGTTTCTACTTCACACCATGCCTCACTTAAAGCATTTGTTCATAATTCGCAAGGGATGGAGAACGGTGCAATGGAATTTGATCAAGAAACACTAATTCCAACATATCGTTTTAAAATTGGTATTCCGGGAAGCAGTTATGCTCTTGAAATTGCACAACGTTTGGGTGTTGATGAAAAAATTATTTCAAATGCGCGATTGATGTTAGGCGAACAGAAGGCTAAATTAGAGCAATTAATTCTTGATCTAGAAAATCGTTCTCAATTGTTCGAGCAAAAACTTTCATCGGCAGACGTAGAGATTAAGAAATACAAAGAGTTATCATATTTATATGAAACTAAATTACAATTGTTAAATACTGAGATACGTGAGGTAAAACGAAAAGCTATAACTGAAGCAAAATCGATAATCGAACAGGCATCATCTACAATTGAAAATACAGTTCGAGAGATTAAAACACAACAAGCTAACCGTGATGCAATCCGGGAAGGGAAAAAACAACTCACAAAGTTAGAAGAAGAAATTGATGTCATGGAAAAAGATATTAATGAAACAATTGAATCTCAAACCAATACGCCGTTAGTTTTTAATCTAAACGATACAGTCGTTTTGAAATCAGGCGGCCAATCCGGAACCGTGTTGACACTTCCCGATAAAAACGGAAACCTGCAAGTTGCATTTAATTCCATTAAAGCAAAAATTCATAGTTCAAATATTAAAACAGTCTCTAAAAAAGAAACGATGAAACTAAGCGTAACTACTTCATTTTTAACCGATAAGAAGGTTTCAACTGAAGTTGATCTTCGCGGATTATACGGAGATGAAGCTATAGCTATTGTTGATAAATTTCTCGATGATGCGATGCTCGCAGGTTTACACAGAATTGATATTATTCACGGGCATGGTACGGGAGTTTTACGGAAACGAATACAATCCTTTTTGGTAAATGATTCACGTGTAAAGAGTCAACGTTTTGGTGAACAAGGTGAGGGTGGTTCAGGCATTACCATTGTTGACCTCGCATAATGAAATTGTATGAAAAAAATAAAAAAAATATTAATTGCTAATCGTGGCGAAATTGCTGTTCGAATTCATCGTTCTGCAAAAGAAATGGGAATTCAAACGGTCGCTATTTTTTCCGATCCCGATAGAACTTCACCGCATGTGCTCCTTTGCGACGAAGCATATTCACTTAATGGAATTACATCAATCGAAACATACCTTAATATTGATAAAATTCTTACCATTGCACTCAAAACAAATGTTGATGCCATCCATCCCGGATATGGATTTCTTTCTGAAAAAGAATTTTTTGCTAAATCTGTTACCGAAGCAGGTCTGATTTTTATCGGTCCAAAATCTGAAACAATAGAATTGCTTGGGAGTAAAACTTCTGCAAGAGATTTATTATCAAAGAAAAATATTCCAATAGTCCCCGGAACTACCAAACCAATAAATACTTTAGAGGAAGCTATTGAAGTCGCAACTAGTATTGGCTATCCTGTTTTGATTAAAGCATCCGGTGGTGGTGGTGGAAAAGGAATGCGCAAAGTTGATTCATCGGCTGACTTGGCAAACGCAATTGAACGTGCACGTAATGAAGCATTTAAGGCATTCTCGGATGATAGAGTGTATATTGAAAAATATATCGTTAATCCTAAGCATATTGAAATTCAAATCCTTGCTGATTCACACGGGAATGTTATTCATCTCGGCGAACGAGAATGTTCTATTCAACGGAGGCATCAAAAAGTAGTTGAGGAATGTCCTAGCACTGCTTTAACATCCGAATTACGTTCAAAAATGGGGCAAACGGCTGTTGATATTGCAAAAGCAGCGGGATATGTGAATGCTGGTACAATTGAGTTTTTGCTCGATGCTAACAAAAATTTCTATTTTTTAGAAGTGAACACCCGTGTTCAAGTTGAACATCCGATCACTGAGATGGTCTATGGTATTGACATCATCAAAGAACAGATTAAGATAGCTCAAGGTGAACGTCTTTCGTTCATGCAGAATGATGTAAAGATTAACGGACACGCAATCGAATCGAGGATTTACGCTGAAGAATACGACAACAATTTTCTTCCTTCAACAGGAACGATCACACACTATCAACCCAGCGAAGGATTAGGAGTGCGGAATGATTCTGGTGTTCGTGTTGGATCGGAGATTACAATGCACTACGATCCGATGATTGCAAAATTAATAACTCATGGAAGAACTCGTGAAGAAGCAATTGAGAAAATGAAACGAGCATTACGGGAATATAAAATCAATGGAGTAAAAACAACGATACCGTTCTGCGAGATCGTTCTGTTTCATCCCGAGTTCGTTAACGGAACGTATGACATAAACTTTGTAGCAAAACATTATCTTGTGCCTGAGGCAAAGCTCAATGTTCAAGAAAGCATTGCAATTGTAACATCATTTGTTTCTCAAAAGGAAATCTTTCCAGATAAAAGTGAAAGTTTAGAATATCCTATCTCAAAATCAAAATGGAAAAATAAATTACGTAATGAATAACACTACAATCTATATTGCTGAATATTCATTTGAGTATGATGAAACTCGAGGAATTCTCACGAATTCACACGGCAAACATATTTCGGCAGATGTAAAGAAAATTTCCGAAGGAGAGTTGAGCGTTTTGGTTGATGGAAAATCATTTCACGTTTTTTTCTCTTTACGACAGAATTTTTCTAACGCGACGGTGAATAATTTTATTTTTGAAATTCAAAAAGAAACATTACGTGATAAACTTACAAAAAAAATACAAAAGGAATCCGGAAACAATAATAGCTCTGTTACGCTGCGAGCACCAATGCCCGGACTTATTACAAAAGTATTGACAACGGAAGGTGCAACAATCAACGTCGGCGAAGGTATTCTGATTGTTGAAGCGATGAAAATGGAAAATGAAATCAAATCTCCAAAAGCAGGAATACTTAAAAAGCTATTTGTCAAAGAAAAACAAACGGTAGAAAAAAACGATAATCTTTTCACTATTGCATAATCATGAAAATATTTGAAGAACCGGAAGTAACAAAAGAATTGGCACTCAAACACGGATTAACTGAAGAAGAATATCAAAAGGTATTGAATATTCTCAAAAGAACACCAACCTATACCGAACTTGGTATTTATTCTGTGATGTGGAGTGAGCATTGCAGTTATAAAAACTCCATCGCTCAATTAAAAACTCTTCCTCGATCAGGGAAACGATTATTGGTTGGTGCCGGCGAAGAAAACGCAGGACTTGTTGATATCGGAGACGGCCTTGCTGTTGCATTCAAAATAGAAAGCCATAATCATCCCTCCGCCGTTGAACCATATCAAGGCGCGGCAACAGGTGTGGGTGGAATTATGCGCGATATTTTTACAATGGGTGCTCGTCCAATCGCCGCATTAAATTCTCTGCGCTTCGGTGACATTAATGACAAACAGACTCGATACTTATTAAAAGGTGTAGTGAAAGGTATCGGAGATTACGGAAATAGTTTCGGAGTTCCGACTGTTGCAGGAGAAGTATTTTTTGATCCATGTTATCAAACCAATCCGCTTGTTAATGCAATGTCTATTGGAATTGTTGAACATGGAAATGTTGCTTCGGCAATTGCAAAAGGAAAAGGAAATGTTGTCATGATCGTAGGTTCTGCTACTGGTCGCGATGGAATTCACGGTGCAACATTTGCATCAGAAGAAATTTCTGCAGCATCAGAATCAAAACGACCATCAGTTCAGGTTGGTGATCCGTTTACCGAAAAACTTTTACTCGAAGCAACACTTGAAGTTATTTACGCAGGACTTGTTGTTGGAATTCAAGATATGGGAGCGGCAGGATTAACGTGTTCCTCAACAGAAATGAGTGCAAAGGGGAATAGCGGAATGGAATTGAATCTTGATCTTGTTCCTATACGCGAAACCAAAATGACTGCATACGAAATTATGCTCTCGGAATCTCAAGAACGAATGTTAATTGTTTCCAAACCCGAAAATGAAAAAGCAATTATCAAAATTTTTGAAAAATGGGATCTGAATTGTGTGACCATTGGAAAAGTTACCGATGATGGTTTGGTTCGCATCTTTCATCAAGAAACATTAAAAGCAGAAGTTCCTGCTGAAACCTGCGTTCTTGGCGGCGGCGCACCGGTGTATATTCGTGAAACAAAAGAACCAGAATATTTGAAGCAGACACGTTCCTTTGATTTTAATTCATTGCAAGCTCCAGAGAATATTGCTGATTCAATTTACAAACTGTTGCAGTCGCCAAATATTGCAAGCAAGCGTTGGGTGTACGAACAATATGATTCAATGGTTCGAACAAATTCTGTAATACTTCCCGGATCTGACGCAGCAGTTGTTCGTATCAAGAAATCGGAAAAACTTCTTGCCTCAAAAACTGATTGCAACAGCCGGTATGTATATCTCAATCCTCGCAAAGGTGCAATGATTGCAGTTGCTGAATCGGGACGAAACGTTGTCTGCACCGGCGGCAAACCGATTGCAATAACAAATTGTTTAAACTTTGGTAACCCATACAAGCCTGAAGTCTATTGGCAGTTTAAAGAAGCAGTTGCAGGAATAGGTGAAGCGTGTAAAGCATTCGACACACCTGTGACGGGAGGAAATGTTAGTTTCTATAATGAAAGTCAGCAAGCAGCGGTTTTTCCTACACCGACAATTGGAATGTTGGGAATTGTTGAGAACATTTCTTACGTTACAACGGCATATTTTAAGAATGATGGCGATTCGATTTATTTACTCGGGACAAATCGTGGCGATATTTCTGGAAGTGAATTTCTCGTTCGAGAATATGGATTGACTGTAGGCGACGCACCGTATTTTGATCTTGCGTTCGAGGTGAAATTGCAGGGATGTGCACTCGAACTTATTCAGAACGGTTTGGTAAAATCCGCACACGATGTTTCTGACGGCGGATTAATTGTTTCCCTGATTGAAAGTGCAATTGTTGGAAAACAAAAATTTAGTTTTGACGTCAATCTTCCATTAAATGGGATTCAATTACATAAAATTCTTTTCGGCGAAGATCAATCTCGCATTATCATCTCTGCAGACAAATCGAATGAAGTCCAATTAAAATCGATTTGTTCAAAATATAATGTGCCAATTGCCAATATTGGTGTTGTAACATCAAAGAACGAAGCGAACATTAACGACGAAGTTGTTGTTGATATGAACAAGGCAACTGATTTTTACTTCAATTCGCTTCATACTAAAGTGTACCAAAACTGAAAATGATTTATACAGAAAAAATATCTACGGTAACATTACCAACTATTATTCATCGGTTTCCATTTGATATTATAAAGTTCATTGGATTAGAGTCTGTCGATTTTCTGCAGAGAATTACAACAAATGATTTTCATGGATTTATAGATGGAAAAATTCAAAAAACTTTGCTCGTTACGGATAGAGGAAGAATACTTGATGCCGTTTGGATTATTCATCGTAACGATCATTTACTGATGCTTGCAAGCGAAGGGATGTCTTCCGAAATAATTTCGTGGTTGAATAAATATATCATAATGGAAGATATTGCTTTACAGGATGTAACTTCTGAATTTGTTGTGGATGTTCATTTTGAAAAATTAGAGAATTCCTTTCAAACAGATTATTTCGGTATCCCGGTTTCATTTGAACTTAAAGAACAATCTGCGGTTTTATCTGCAAAATCTGCGGAATCATATGAGCAGTGGAGAATTGAAAATGGAATTCCAAAAACGAAGAAGGAAATGATTCAAGATTTTAATCCTTTGGAATTGAACTTGTGGGATTGGATCAGTTTTACCAAAGGATGTTATATCGGACAGGAAGTGATTGCGCGGCTTGATACATACAGTAAAATTCAACGCTCACTATGTAAAATTTCCGCATCAGTTTGTATTAAAGAACAGGAAATATTGCTTGATGAAAGTGGGACAGAAATAGGGAAGATCACAAGTGTAAGCGAAATTGATAATAAATTTATTGGTCTTGCTGTTGTTCGAGTTAAATTTGCAATTGAACAGCGGCAATTAAAAACAAAAGATACACATGTAAATATTAGGGTTGAGAAAGTGTTTCAGAAAGAAATATATGGAAGAAATTAACGTTACAGCAGAAACGAAAGAAGAACTCTACGAACAATTGCTGCCGCAAATATTTTCTGTGGTCGGTGATGAGTCGAATCCGATCGCAAACATGGCAAACATTGTTGCTGCCTTGAAACAAACGTTTCCATATTATTCATGGGTTGGATTCTATTTATTCGAAAAAAAATCGAACGAATTAGTGCTGGGACCATTTCAAGGGAAGATTGCCTGTACGAGAATTACAATTGGTAAAGGCGTTTGCGGAACTTCATTTCAGAAAAAAGAAACAATCATTGTCGCAGACGTGAATCAATTTCCCGATCATATTTTTTGTGACAGTAATTCTAAGTCTGAAATTGTAGTTCCGATAATTCATCAAAACGAAATGATCGGCGTGTTGGATGTTGACAGCCACGAATTTGACAGCTTCAACGATACAGACAAAAAGTTTCTTGAATTGTTGATTTCAAAGATCACTTGCAAAATCATTGCAGAAAATTAGATTATCCTTCAAATGAAAAAACCAAAACTACTGAAAGCACCGAAAGCATATAAGAATCCGGGATTCCTTGCGAGCAGAGATGCACGTCCACTTAGAATTTTATCGGAATTTTTAGAACCATTAAGCCGGTTCAATTATTATAATGTTAAAGATACAATTGTATTTTTTGGTTCTGCCCGTATAAAGCCGAGAAGCGAAACGATCAAACATCTTCGGGAATTAGCGAGGAATGGAAATAAAAAGAACATCCATTCAAAAAAATATCACGAACAATTACTTCAAGCTGAAGTTGCTGTTGAAATGTCGAGATATTATGAAGACGCGACAGAACTTTCCCGTTTGATCACAACGTGGTCTAAAAAATTAAAAACAAAAAATCGACTTCTTGTATGTTCCGGTGGTGGTCCGGGAATTATGGAAGCTGCCAATAAAGGTGCCGTACTTGCAAAAGGAGAATCTATTGGACTGAATATTAGTTTGCCATTTGAACAATATCCTAATCAATATATAACTCCCAAATTCAATGTGGAATTTCATTACTTCTTTATGCGCAAGTTTTGGTTCATGTTTCTTGGAAAAGCCCTTGTAGCATTTCCGGGTGGCTTTGGAACTCTTGACGAATTTTTTGAGTTATTAACATTATTACAGACTCATAAGGTCAAGAAAAAAATGACGGTGATTCTTTATGGAAAGAACTTCTGGAACAAGATCATTGATTTCAAAGCATTAATAAAATATGGAATGATTAGTCCCGATGATATGAACTTGTTCTCGTTTGCCGATTCACCAAAAGAAGCGTTTGATATACTCAAAAAGGATGTTTTAAAAAACTATTCAGAGTTTCGATGAATGAATTGACTGAAAAAGAAGTGAGCGAAATTAAATCTCTTATCACATTGCTCGATGATGAGGATGAATCCATTTATGTTACTGTGCGTGAGCGATTGTTGAGTTATAAGGAATCTGCGCTGGAGTATATTCCTTTTATTGGAGACAAGAATACAATTGCTGAAAAACGTTTAAGCGAAGTTCGTGAAATACTTATACGCGCTTCATTTAAAGAACAATTGCGACAATTAAAAAGAAATAAAGAAGGAGAGATCGATCTTGAGGATGGAGTTTTCCTTTTTGCGAAACAGCGGTACAGTGACTTGGATATTTCAGTCTACACAGAACAATTGAATTATTACGCATCAGAACTGAAAGAGAAACTCACCTCGGTAAATGATGAATCTGAAATTCTGCAACGTGTGATTTCATTCTTCACTGAAGAAAAACTGTTTGTCGGTAACCGCGACGATTATTACAGCGAAGAGAATCATTACATTAATCGTGTGCTTGATTCTAAGATTGGAATTCCGATAACACTCAGCGTTATTTATTTGCTTGTCGGTCAGCGGATCAATCTTCCGTTAAAAGGAATCGGCTTGCCGGGTCATTTTGTTATGCAGTTCTCATTCGGAAGTTCACAAGTGTATTTTGATCCATTCAACGCTGGAAAAATTCTTTCGCGCAGCGATTGTGAAACGATTGTTAAAAATTTAGGATTCAATTTCACGGAAGAATATCTTCAGCCGGTTTCAAACAAACAGATTCTCGAAAGAATGTTACGGAACATCATTTTAACACTTGAAAAGAAAGAAGATAAAGAAAGAATTGAAACTATCAGACAATTCATTGATACTCTCAATTCTGATTTGTAACTTGTATATATTCATTTGATCACTTGGGGGTGTTTTGGCTTCGACGGGGTCGGGAATGGATAGATTAGCATACCGTGCACGCCTTTACTCACGTAAATCATAGGGCAAAACAATAAATGCAGATAACTACGGTTACGCACTCGCCGCTTAAATAGCCACGAGCGCCAATACAGAGTTCTCCTAACGGTTCTGTAACGGCGTCGACTCAGTTAGGATAGTTGATGTTCGGTTAAGGTAACATCAGTGAGATTTCAAACCCTTGACTGCGTTTCGGATGTTTTGAGTTCAGCCAAGAGTCCGCGATCAAGGTAAATTGCTGAACTATGTATGTAGAAGGTCTATTGGTTTTCACTTCGGACCGGGGTTCGAATCCCCGCACCTCCACAATGCAATTATTAAACGATGTAACTTGCCAAGTTTAAACGACTTGGCAAGTTTATTTTGAGATAAGTCTATGAAAATTTCATTCACAAAAATGAGCGGTGCCGGAAATGATTTTGTTGTTGTCGATAATCGTTTGGGAATAATTTCCAATCCGAAAAACTTTACGGTTGAGGTTTGCAATCGTAGATTAGGAATCGGTGCTGATGGTGTGTTACTGGTTGAAAAGAGCGACAAAGCTGATTTTCTTATGCGATATTACAATGCTGATGGCACAGATGCAGGAATGTGCGGTAACGGTGGACGTTGTATCGCCAAATTTGCTTACGATAATGGCATTGTTACTTCAGAACAAATTAAATTTGAAGCATTCGATTATATTTATGATGTAGCTCGAATTAATTCCACGATTTATAAATTGAAAATGAAGGATCCGATAGATTTCAAGCCTAATCAAGAAATCAAATTGGAAAAAATAATCATTCAAGGAAATTATCTTAATACAGGAACAGATCATTCAGTGATATTCCTAGAAGACAATCCTGAGGTTGGTGAACTTGAGACAGCAGATGTTTTTAATCTTGGCAGATCAATTCGATACCACGAGATATATCAACCAAAAGGAACCAACGTTAATTTTGTTTCTAAGTTAAATTCTAACAGCATAAAAATAAGAACTTATGAGCGTGGAGTTGAGGATGAAACTTTGGCTTGTGGAACCGGATCTGTTGCGAGTGCATTGTTAAGCGCGGTGAAGTTCGGAATGAATAGTCCTGTGAGTGTAAATGTTTTGAGTGGTGCAGTGTTAGAAATTGGTTTTATTAGAAATGAAGCAAATACATTTGAGAATGTAACGCTAAAGGGACCGGCGGTAACCGTATTTGAAGGAATAGTCGATATCAAAAACACCTTTGACATTGCTTATAAATAACATTCGCATAGATATAATAAGGATTACGTTAAGTTAAACCAATGCGAAGAAATGAAACTCATTTCTTCAAATAATCTGCAATTTGTTTTACAGTTCTTGTATTTAAAATATCTTTCTTCTCGCACCACCCTTTTCTTGCAATTCCAACTCCGTATCGAACATCAGTCAATCCGGAAACAACATGTGAATCAGGATTAATTGCTATCATCACACCTTTACTGATTGCATATTTTACCATACGCCAATCCAAATCCAATCGCATTGGATGCGCGTTGATCTCGATGATTTTCCCAAGGTCTGCTGCAGCGTTGATTATTTCAGTTTGATTCAACGGATATCCTTCACGTTCTAACAATAACCGTCCTGTAAGATGTCCAAGCATTGTTACGTGCTTGTTCTTTAGAGCTTTCATGATTCGTTTGGTCATATCAACTTCATTCAATTTAAAGTTACTATGTACCGATGCAACAACATAATCAAATGATGCTAACACCTTGTCACTAAAGTCTAAATCACCATTTGTAAGAATATCTACTTCGCTACCTTTGAAGAGCCTAAAGTTATTAAATTTCGCATTGAGCGTATCAATTTCTTTGTGCTGTTTCTTTACCCGTTCTTCGGATAAGCCATTCGCATATACGGCAACTTTGCTGTGATCAGCAATGCCAAGATATTCCCATCCAAGTTTTTGCGCACCGGCTGCCATTTCAGATAACGCATTATGTCCGTCGCTGTAATTTGTGTGACAATGAAACGTACCACGAATGTCGCTATACGTGACTAATTTCGGAAGTTTGCCGGATTGCGCTGCTTCGATCTCACCAAGGTCTTCACGCAACTCTGGCTCGACGTAATCGAGTCCTATAGCTTTGTAAATGTCTTCTTCGGTTTTGCAGACAACAACTTTCTTGGACTTTCTTCCTTTTTCTCCGGAATCAATAACTGCAAAGCCGTATTCGTTCAATGTCCATCCATTTTCGCGTGCCAACGAACGAATATGAACATTATGTTCTTTGCTGCCGGTAAAATAATTCAGCGCAAATGGAAATTCTGAATCATCCACAACGCGAAGATCGCAATTGATACCGACGTTCAGCACAACACTTGCTTTTGTTTCACCTTCACCGGTAATCCGTTCAACGCTCTTATGCGAGGTGAAGAGTTTCATAATTTCTTTCACATCTTTCCCGCCATACTGCTGGTCGAAGACTCGACTCGTTGAGCGGGCAGGTTTTTTTACACTGACAACAATATCGATATCGCCGATCGTTTCTTTTCTGCGGCGAAGACTTCCGGCAAGTTCTGCCCGGATGATTCCTCTGTGAGATTTGATTACTTCGAATATTGACTGTGCGGCAGTTTCTGCAACGTTGATATGAAATTTTGAGGAGTGTTTGCGGATCTGTTCAATGCCAAGAAGAATATTTTCTTCCGTCTTTTTGCCGAACCCTTCCAGCTTTTCTAATTTCCCAGCTTTGGCAGCTTTCTCAAGATCTTCGATAGAAGAAATTTTCATCTTCTTGAAGAGAAATGCAACTTTCTTTGGTCCCATTCCCTGGATCTTCATCATGTCAAAGATTCCGGGTGGGAAAAACTTTCTTAAACTTTCGTGATCGGGAGATTTTCCGGTGGTGACGAGGTCGGAAATGATCTTTGCGGTGCTTTCGCCGATTCCTTTAATTTTACGGATCTCGCCGTTCTCAACAAGGGTTTTCAAATCTTCAGTAACACCGGCAAGTACGCGCGCAGCATTATGAAATGCTCTACTCTTAAAAGGATTCTCCCCTTTTAATTCAAGAAGAGTTCCAACTTCATCAAGTATGTCGGCGATTTGAGTTTTGTCCATAATTGGTTTAATCTTTTCAAGGTTAGATGTTTATCAATCAGCGATAAATATCTTTTCTGTGCATGCAATGTAAAACAATAACTGTCAAATCTGAATCATTAATTTCATATCTCACTCTGTAGTTACCAATTCGTATTCGATACTCTTTATCATAACCTTTTAATTTAACAGAACTAAACGGACGCGGGTTTTCTTTTAATTCAAAAATTTTTCTAACAACGATAGAGTGAATTTCTTTAGGAAGGGTTTCTAATTGCTTTTCGACCGGCTTAGGAATGAAAATCTGGTAAGCCATTGGTTACTACTTAATTTTTTTTATATAATCATCGATTGAAACAACATCTCCCGCTTGATACGCAATACGCGCTTCGCGGATTTCATTTTGTATTGCAGGATCACTAGCATACAAACTTTCTTCTGCTTGAGCAATTTGTTCCTCAAGTAAATGCGCAATTTGTATTTTTTCCCGTAAATCTAAACTAGAAATTGATTGTGCTAACGATTCAAATGGAATGGACACTGTTACGGGTATATTTGACATCTTCATTTCCTTTTAGTTATTTCAAGATACCATTGAGCTTGGAGATTGTCAATAAGAGAGTATTCATTTCTCTAACATCAACAACACGTAGATCACAGTTGATTCCGATTCTAAATGAACACAACTTTCTTTGGACCTATATGATCTGGAGATTTACCGGTGTTGATAAGGTCGGAAATAATCTTTGCAGTGCTTTCGCCAATCCCTTTGATCTTACGAATCTCGCCGTTCTCAACAAGTGTTTTTAAATCTTCTGTAACACCGGCAAGAACACGCGCCGCATTATGAAATGCTCTGCTCTTAAAAGGGTTCTCCCCTTTTAATTCAAGAAGAGTTCCAACTTCATCAAGTATGTCGGCGATTTGGGTTTTGTCCATAACAAACCTAATATTTTTTCTCAACAAAATTTCTTAACAACACTTTCCCGTGCTGTGTTGCAATTGATTCAGGATGAAACTGAACACCGAAGATTGGGTATCGTTTATGCTGAACTCCCATAACAACATCATCTTCAGTCTTTGCTGTTACTTCAAGTTCATTTGGCATTGTCTTTGGTGCTATCACAAGTGAATGATAACGTGTTGCAAGAAAACGATTTGGAATGGAATTAAAGATTCCCTTCCCTTCGTGCAAAATTTCAGAAGTCTTGCCGTGAACAACGCTCGGAGCTTTTACGACATCTCCGCCAAATGCTTCTCCGATTGATTGATGACCGAGGCAGACACCGAGAATCGGAATTTCTTTGTAAAATTCTTTTATGAGTGGAACGGAAACGCCCGCTTCTTTTGGCGTGCATGGTCCGGGAGAAATAACAATAGCTTCAGGACGTAGTTTACGGATTTCATCAAGTGTAATTTTATCATTACGAACGATATTCAATTCAACATTCATCTCACCAAGATATTGAACAAGGTTGTATGTGAATGAGTCGTAGTTGTCGATTATTAAAATCATATCTAAAGTCCAAAATCGTTGTCATTCTGAATCCCGATGATTTTTATCGGGATGAAGAATCTGGTTTGTGCGAGGGGCTTTCCCAACGCCACTAGCAGATTCCTCGCTACGCTCGGAATGACATAAACTATAAAAAAGTTGTTGTCGCTTCTACAGCACGAATTACTGCATCCATTTTAATAAGTGTTTCCTGATATTCTTTTGATGGAACAGAATCATACACAATTCCCGCACCCGCCTGAAAATATGCATATCCATCTTTCACAATCGTTGTGCGGATGGCGATGCAGGAATCAAGATTTCCTGAAAAATCTAAATAGCCGATTGCGCCGCCGTAAATGCCACGTTTCACCGGTTCAAGCTCAGCGATGATTTCCATTGCACGAATTTTTGGCGCGCCGGATAATGTTCCGGCCGGGAAACATGAAAAGAACGCATCGATTGCTGAAAGTTCTTTTTTTAATTTTCCGCGAACATTGGAAACAATATGCATAACGTGAGAATATTTTTCAATCACCATATATTCTGTCACGTCCACTTTACCAAACTCACTAATTCGTCCGATGTCGTTCCGGCCGAGATCGATCAGCATTAAATGTTCTGCAAGTTCTTTCGGATCGGAAAGTAAATCCTTTGCGAGTGCATCATCTTCTTCTGTCGTCTTTCCACGCCTGCGCGTTCCTGCAAGCGGACGCGTCTCAACAATTCCATTTTCTACACGAACTAAAAGCTCAGGAGATCCACCGACAATCGACAATCCGTTTAACGAAAGGAAATACATGTATGGCGAAGGATTGATGATGCGAAGCATTCGATAAATTGAAAAAGCATCTCCCTCATATTTTCTCTTCATCCTGTGGGACGGCAGAACTTGAAAAATATCTCCTTCAACAATATAGCCAATCGATTTCTCAACCATTTTTTCATATTCAGATTTACTGATCGTTTGTTCCATAGCACCAATCGTCGGATGTTTTAATTCAACTGAGATTGATTTCAGAAGTAGTTT
>JANONI010000230.1:0-2925 GCA_031420755.1 Bacteroidota bacterium
GAATCCTTCCCATGTTGCAGAACATCCTGAAATGCAAAGAACGCGGTACCGACATGATTGAACACACCATCAATAACAACGCGGATATTTTGTTCGTGACATTTTTTGATGAATTGGTCAAAGAGTTCATTCGTTCCGAAAGAAGGATCGATGATGCGATAATCTTTTGTATTGTACTTGTGGTTGGATTCAGCAGAAAAAATTGGATTAAGATACAGTGTATTGATTCCCAGCTCTTTTATATGATCAAGATGATCGATTATTCCTTGAAGATCACCGCCGAAATAATTATTCCCTTTCGGAGATTTTCCCCATTGCTCAACATTTGGTGGATCATTTTTTGTATCACCATTGGCAAATCTCTCGGGAAATATCTGATAAAAGACAGCGTCTTTTATCCAGAGTGGAATATACGTTACACCTGTTTGCATAGGTCACTTTTCTTTGGAGTGGTTAAATAGTGAGCACTGAAAAAATTAGTTTTACTGTAGGTCGGATTGCCAATCCGACCAATTTTAGTGGATGGGATAGCATCCCGTACTACATTTTCAACTCTCTCTAAATATAGAAGAGGCAGGGCAATTACTTACCCTGCCTCTTTGAATTTCATACTGCGGAATGGAAATCAGAATTATTCATTCATCAGTTCCATTACACAATAATTATTTCAGCAACATCATCTTCTTTACTGAAACAAAGGAACCTGCTTGAATGCGATAGACATATGCACCACTTGCAAGTTTGCTTGCATCAAATGTTGCAGCATATCGTCCGGCTACCATTGTTTCATTAACAACAGTCGCAACTTCTTGTCCGAGCATATTGTATATCTTCAATGTTACTCGACCTTCAGTAGGAATGCTGTAGTTGATTGTTGTTGATGGATTGAACGGATTGGGATAGTTCTGGCTGAGTTCGTACACAACCGGAATTACATTATCAATACGTTCTACGCTGGTAGGCTTGCTAGTAGTGAAATTCCAAGCGCGATAATATTTTGGATTGATGCTGCCGAAATCTTCAGCAATTGTAGCAATGGTATCAGCATCATCAATATTGCGAACGTGGTTGTTTCCGAAACCACCTTTACCGGCTTCGTTATCTCCACCACCAATACCAAATTTGAATACTTGACCAACGGTGTTGTTTGCAGAATCTCTGAAGAACTTTACTCGCATTGAATAGGTACGATCACCGGCAATTTTATCACCATTCGTACCATCATCAAACATCTTCTTTGCTAAATTCTCACGAAGACCTAAGCCCCAGTCGCCATTGGTATTTCCCCAACCGCCAACTGCGGGTCCGTTGATCCAAACACCAAATCCGTAGATGCTGTCTTTATCTGCGTTGGTAAGTGTTTTGTACGAACTTTGAATAGCAAAGATCGTATCATTGTTCAACAAATGAAAGTATGCCGAACGGAGATCGCAGGTAAACGTAACATTCACGTTGCGAGCAAGTCTTGCTTTGCTTTGGAATGTTGGACGGCGTCTCATATTGTCAACAAATACCGAAGTATCTGCAATCGTGACAGTTACATTCTTTGCAGTAACAAGAAGTTTACGACGTTCTGCCGCGTTATCTGTCTTGGTATAATCGAAATCATAGAAAATTTCGCGTACTTCGGTAAGATTGTAGATCGAATAATATTGATAGTTCAACGTAGCACCAACAGTAACACCTCTGATCAAACGGTTTGGTGTTTCATAGATAGTACCGAGAAGACCAACTTTTTTGAGAGTATCAATATATATTTGATTAGCGGAAAGATCCCATCCTGATTTTACAATAACCGTATCACCAGCTTTGAATCCTTTTTGCTGGGTTGCCGTGGAAAGATCGACACGGAATTTAACAGTGATAGTGTCTTTTCCCGTAGGCGGATTATAAAAACCACCATACCATTTCCACAAAGCTGTGGTATCTTTTTTGGGCATGGTAAATTCATATTGATTAACATCTTTATTGTCAACCATCAATGACCAATCTTCTGTAACCGGTGCATTGATATTGTGGATAACGAATTTGTACCGCATTGTCTTTTCAGCACTTGTTGAATCGAGCAGACTCCTCTTCCAGTAAACGGCCAAATTATAAATCTTATCCGCATCTGCATAATTACCTTGACCACTGTTTGCATGTGGACTTTCCGGTTTCATGATAAGCGATGTTCCCCAGTTTGATGCAGCAAACGATCCACGGACGCCAACTTTATGTTTTGTAGGATCGAATGCTTCATAGCCCTTCATGTTTACACGAAGATATGCTACAACTGTGTCTGTTTTTCCTGTTAGGAATGGTGCAGCAAATTGCGGAAGATTACTGCTGCTAAATGCATTAACATATTGCAGATTAATTGTCGTGTCATTATCTCCAACAGTAATTGGTCTGTCATTCCCTGCTTCCCAACCATTATCCGCACCGGTAATTGCAGATTTTGCATTGGTAAAGAATTTGTAATTGAACGAAGTGCCGACCGGAAAATAACCGCTATAAGTCCAATAATCTCCACCGCCAGTATTTGTCATCCTTGCAGGTGAAAAATTATCCCATGTTAAATTTTTTGCACCGCCGCGAATCTGAACAAATGAAGTTGCTTTCATTGTATCTGGCACGCCTGCGGTATTTGCAAGAAATGTCACTTTTACAGGAGGCGAATAATTTAATACTTGACGTGTACCAGCGCCAAATCCTTGAGTTTCCGAGATAAATGAAATTTGTGAAAGACTTGCTTGCGCTCCTGTGTTTGCAGGTGTAACAAGTTTCGTCCATGTTGCGCCATCATCGGTGGATTTCCACGATGCAGGGTTTGTTCCATCAAAACCGGAAACATAAACAATGCTGGTTCCCGGCAGCGCTTGCACCTGTGCAACTTGTTGCTGCAATGGTGAAGTAATAGGTCCAGGGGCAACATTTATCGTA
>JANONI010000231.1:0-7575 GCA_031420755.1 Bacteroidota bacterium
AAAAATCAGCCACAAAAACACCAAAACACTAAATAAATCTTTGTGTCTTAGTGCCTCTGTGGTAAAGAAAGTAATTACAATGGGACATTTACCACTTACGCTCGTCTATCGTCAATCGTTCATTCAAGATTCGTTGAAAGCCAGTGCCGAAACGAAATTGAAGATCGCAGAACAATGCAACGCAGATATTTCCAAAGCGATTGATATCATCATCAGAGCATTCAATAATAAGAAAAAAATTCTGTTGTGCGGAAACGGCGGCAGTGCTGCAGACGCGCAACATCTTGCAACGGAATGTGTCATCCGCCTTTCGCCGAACATCAAACGGCGCGGGCTTCCGGCTATTGCGCTCACCACTGACACATCGAACCTCACCGCAGGAGCAAACGATTTCGGATACGACAACGTGTTCGCCCGCTCGATTGAGGCACTCGGTAATGAAGGTGACGTGTTGATTGGAATTTCTACAAGCGGAAATTCTGCAAGTGTGAACAATGCATTTATCAAAGCCCGCGAGATGAAGATTGCAACAATCGGGTTTCTTGGAAAAGACGGCGGCAAAGCAAAAGAGTTATGCGATCTCGCAATTGTTGTTCCGTCAAACGATACACAACGGATTCAAGAAGGGCATATCACGATCGGACATATTATTTTTCAAGAAGTTGAACAGGAGATGTTCGGGTAGAACAGATTCCAGATTTTTAGATTACAGATACTTAGACTAAAACATTACAGCCATCCTTAGCAAGCGAGTCTGTTTTTTAGACGAGCGAGTCGATGCGAAGCTCCAAAGGAGTCCTTCGGACATGCATACGCAAGGAAGAAATTTTAAAGAAATATGATTTTTACCTCAGAAACGATAGAACAACTGATCGAAAAATTTGCGTCGCTTCCAAGTGTTGGGCGCAAAACGGCGCAGCGGCTTGCAATGCATGTTCTAAAAATGCCCCGCGAAGAAGTTGTGGCATTTTCAAAAATACTGATTGATGTAAAAGATAAAGTTCGATACTGTACTATCTGTTTTAATATCACCGAAAGCGATCCCTGTTCGATCTGTGCAAGTCATAAACGGAACAGAAAAATCATCTGTGTTGTTGAAGAACCAAATGATGTTATCGCAGTTGAAAGGACGCACGAATTCAACGGTTTGTATCACGTGCTCGGCGGCGCACTTTCTCCTCTCGATGGAATTGGTCCCGAAGATTTAAAAGTGAAAGAGTTGCTTGTTCGATTGAACGATGATGTTCAGGAAATTATTCTCGCACTCAATCCGAATGTTGAAGGCGAAACAACGACACTCTATCTTGCAAAATTATTAAAACCGCTTTCCATAAAGATAACACGTATCGCACGCGGTCTTCCCATTGGAAGCGATCTGGAATTTGCCGATGAAGCAACATTAACACGCGCATTGGAGGGACGAGTTGCGCTATAGAACATATCACATTGCATTCGTCATTCTGAGTATCTTTTTTATGTCTTGTGATCTTTTTGATACTCGGATTCCACAAGAACCGGGATCCGGAAACCAGACACTCCCGATTGCATTTACCAAAGAGATCCTCTTCGCCAACTTCCGAGATGCTTTTCAACAAAAGAACAGTGATGAATACAGAAAATTATTTTCCGATACATCGACTCACAACCAACAATTTATATTCATTCCCGCGGCATCAGCGGGAACACGGTATTCGTTTTTATCTTGGGATAAAGTAACCGAAGATGAATATTTTCGGAATATTATCGCGTCAGTAGGAAGTTCTTCATCATTTCGATTTGATCTTGTGACGATTCCAAAAATAGTTTCATATCAATCAGATTCGGCAAAATATTCATTTATGTACCTATTATTTGTTCCCCATAACCGCGGCGCAGTTACTCAGCAATTTGTAGGCAGCGGTGATATCTACGTTTCGCCGGATAAGAATGCGATTTGGAGACTTTATCGATGGGTAGATTTTGAAACCAAAAAGGATTCAAGTTGGAGCGAACTTAAAGGACAATTTGCAAAGTGAAGATTATTACTATAATTTTTCTTTGTTCGTTATTCCTGATGGGTTGTGATAATCCGTTTGCTCCTACATTAGATACGTCTCCTGCAAATTCGTCGTCAATTTTGGGAGATCAGCGTCAACTCGATGGTGTGTTTCAAAACTTCAAACAAGCATACGCATTTAAAGATTCATCGATCTACGGACAAGTGCTTGCGCCGAATTTTATTTTTGTTTATCGTGATTATGAAAAAGGAACTGATGTCTTTTGGGGACGCGATGAAGAGATCCGAACAACGTATGGTTTATTCCAAAATGTCCAGAGGCTCGATCTTGTTTGGAACTCTATCATCGCCTCGTCCGTTGAGTCGGATAGTTTGAAGGCAACCATCACACGCAATTTCAATTTAACGGTAACATTCAGCTCGAACGATATTGTTCGTGTTGACGGATATGCAATTTGGACACTTGAACGACCGCAAACAGGCGAGCTTTGGAAAATTACTCGCTGGCGTGATGAATCGAATTTTTAATTACATAACTGATGTTACGCTCTATGAGTCGTAGACAAAAAGGCAAGATTTGCCACGAAGTCACTAAGGCACAAAGATATACAACTCGTAGAGGTTTATCATAGAAAAACATAAACGTTGTGAAAATTTTGTGTCTTGGTGCTTTAGTGGCTAAGTTTTTTAAGTGAACTGCATAACTTGAGTTACATAATCTATTAGAATTGTTTACATGAAGAAATTAAAAATCGCTTTTCAAGGGGAATACGGAGCGTTCAGCGAACAAGCGGCAATCGCGTATTTCGGAAAGAACTGTATCCCTATTCCCAAAGAGAAGTTCAAAGATGTTTTTGAAGATGTAACACGGAAACGAACCGCATTCGGAATTATTCCGATAGAAAATTCTGTGTTCGGCTCAGTACATCAAAATTTCGATCTACTTCAGGAATTTCCACTGCACATTGTCGGCGAATTGAAACTTCGCATCAAGATGAATTTAATGGTTTTGCCTGGAACTACATTGAACGACGTCCGGCACATTTATTCACATCCTCAAGGTTTAGGACAAAGCGATAAATTTTTGCGAACGTTAAAGAATGTTACACTTCATCCATTTTATGATACTGCCGGCGCAGCAAAGATGATCGTTGATGAACACCGAGTGGACTCTGCGGCGATTGCCAGTGAACAAGCTGCTGAGCATTATCAACTTACCATTCTCAAAAAAAATATAGAAACCGACCATCGTAATTTTACCCGCTTTCTTGTTCTGTCAACGAAGGAAATTCATCTGAAACGAAATGCAAAAACGTCGCTGATTTTTGCGACAAAGCACGTTCCGGGTTCTCTCATACATTGCCTTTCGGCATTTGCAGAACGAGGCATCAATCTGTTAAAGATCGAATCCCGTCCGTTTATTGGCAAACCGTGGGAATATTTATTCTTTGTCGATATTGAATCAGATCAAAAGAACAGCAATTGCAATTCTGCGTTGCGGGGACTTAAAAAACATTCTTCCTATTTAAAGATTCTCGGTTCGTACGAGATCGGTAAGGTTATGAAATAATATGTCCATTTTTTATTCGTTCAAAGAAGGTATTTCGGGTTTCAAACGAGCGCGGCTATCTTCCATCATCACAATTTTTACGATGACTATTTCGCTAATGCTTCTTGGCTTATTTGCCATCATTTATCGAAACACCAATTCCATCATTCAATCATTTCGCGATAAAGTTGAAATGGAAGTCTTCCTTTCCGCAGAACTTGACTCAGCTCAGACAAATCGGGTGAGAACAACCACAGAATCGGTTCCGGGTATTTTGAGCGCAGCATATATTTCCAAAGATGATGCCGCTCGAATATTTAAAAAAGAATTTGGCGAGGATATCAACACCGTTCTCGATTTTAATCCTCTTCCAGCATCGCTCAAACTTCAACTGGAACCTGAATATAAAAATTCTGACAGCGCGCGAGCCGTTCACGCCGCATTGATATCGATTGAAGGCGTTGACGATGTTGTGTATCGAAAGACGTTATTGGAAATTTTGGATCGGCGCGTAAAAATTTTTATCGGTGCGAGTGCGGCAATCGGTGCAACCTTACTTATTGCAGCCATTTTTTTGGTCTCTAACACCATTCGATTAACGATCTATGCAAAGCGAAAGATGATTACAACAATGAAACTTGTCGGTGCAACCCGCGGATTTATTCGCATGCCTTTTCTTATCGAAGGAATGTTGCACGGATTACTCGGCGGGACACTTTCCGCATCGCTGATTTGGAGCATTATGTATCTTGCCGGAATATTTATTTCAACTGAACTTGCAGATTTTTTTGCCGTGGAAATTTATTATTACTTCACAATGGTACTCTGCGGAATATTGCTGGGATTACTCGGCAGCGGCTGGTCGGTAAAGAGATTTATATCTGAAAATATTGTTTTGCAATAGACATAAGGGCAGTTCTCAAAATTAGTATTTTTAAAAATTTATGCGAAGCATGCATACGCAACGCAGAGAACGCAGATAATATTTACATTTTTAGAACCGCCCATAAGTGCCACTCATCGTAAAGATGTACGCACAAAGTCCCACTCATCTTAGAGATGAGTGGGACTTTGTGCGTACTGAAATTATAACTGCGCCGAAACAAACTCTCTATTCAACCGCGCAATATGTATCACCGAAATCTCTTTCGGACATTCCGCTTCGCAGGCATAAGTATTCGAGCAGCTTCCGAATTTTTCTTCATCCATTTGAGCCACCATTCGTAGAACTCGTGTTTCACGTTCTGCTTGTCCTTGCGGTAACAACGCTAACTGCGAAACTTTTGCGCTCACGAACAGCATTGCAGAAGAATTCGGGCACGCGGCAACACATGCTCCGCATCCGATACACGCAGCGGCATCAAATGCTTCATCGGCAACCGGTTTGGGAATAAGAATCGTATTTCCGTCCGGAATTCCGCCTGTTTTTGCAGAAGTATAACCGCCTGAGCGCATAATGCGTTCAAACGAAGTTCTATCCACCATAAGATCTTTTAAAACCGGAAAAGCTTTCGCGCGCCACGGCTCTATAACAATCTCATCACCGTCTTTAAAACTTCGCATATGTAATTGGCAGGTCGCAATTCCGCGTCCCGGACCGTGCGCACGCCCGTTAATCATCATTCCGCAGCTGCCGCAAATTCCTTCGCGGCAATCATGATCGAATACGATCGGCGTTTCACCTTTTTTTATAAGATCGATATTCACAACATCAAGCATTTCAAGAAACGACATGTCGGGAGAGACATCGTTTGCGATATATTCTACAAATCGTCCTTCATCATTTTTATCTTTTTGTCGCCAAACTTTTAGCGTTAGTTTCATTTCATTCTCCAATTAAACAATGGCAGGTCGGCGTTACCGCCGACCTACGATAAACTATTTGTAACTCCGTTGTGAAGGGTGAACTTCTTCAAAATCCAATTTTTCTTTGTTCAATTTCGGACTGCCCGGTTTGCCGGAATATTCCCATGCGGCAACGTATGAGAATTTTTTATCGTTACGTTTTGCTTCCCCTTCTTCCGTTTGATATTCTTCACGGAAATGTCCGCCGCACGATTCTTCGCGGTGAAGTGCGTCTATTGCCATCAATTCGCCAAGCTCCATAAAGTCCGCCACACGCTGTGCTTTTTCCAATTCGGTATTGATGTCGTGAGCATTGCCGGTGATTTTCACTTCTTTCCAGAATTTCGCACGAATCTCGGGAAGAAGTTTTAACGCTTTTTGCAATCCCGCTTTGTTGCGAGCCATTCCCACATAATCCCACATTACTTTACCAAACTCCCGATGGAACTCATCAACAGTTTTATTTCCATTAATGCTCAACAACTTATTGATGGTTGACGTAACGGAATTTTCTGCATCGATGAATTCCTGTTTATCTTCTTTCACTGGGGAAAATTTATTGCTCGCAAGATAATTACTGATCGTATAAGGAGCGATGAAATATCCATCCGCCAATCCTTGCATCAACGCGCTTGCGCCAAGACGATTTGCTCCGTGATCCGAAAAATTCGCTTCGCCAAGCACAAACAATCCCGGAATGGAACTCATCAAATTGTAATCAACCCACAATCCGCCCATTGTATAATGGACCGCCGGATAAATTCTCATCGGAACTTGGTACGGATCTTCTCCGGTAATCTGTTTATACATATCAAGAAGGTTTCCATATTTCTGAAATACATCATCTTTCCCCAATCGTTTTATCGCATCGGCAAAATCAAGATACACAGCCATCTTTGATGTGCCAACACCATACCCATTGTCGCACATTTCTTTCGCGCGGCGCGATGCAACATCGCGGGGAACAAGATTTCCAAACGAAGGATACAATCGTTCTAAATAGTAATCCCGTTCGTTTTCTGGAATTTGATTTGCTTGGCGTGTATCTCCTTTTTGTTTCGGAACCCACACGCGACCGTCATTCCGCAAACTTTCACTCATTAATGTCAACTTCGATTGATGCTCTCCGGAAACCGGAATACATGTTGGATGAATTTGAGTGAAACATGGATTGCCGAACAGTGCGCCGCGTTTGTGTGCGCGCCAAATTGCCGAAGCGTTACTTGCTTTCGCATTGGTTGAAAGAAAAAATACATTTCCATATCCACCGGTTGCCAATACTACAGCATCGGCAGCGTATGATTCAATTTTTCCACTGATAAGATTTCGAGCAATAATCCCGCGTGCTTTTCCTTCAACCATCACAAGGTCTAACATTTCGCGGCGATCATAAAATTTTACGGTGCCGATGTCGATCTGACGATTGAGAGCAGCGTATGCACCAAGCAATAATTGTTGACCTGTCTGACCTCTGGCATAAAATGTTCGCGCAACCTGCGCACCGCCAAACGATCTGTTATCAAGATATCCAGCATAATCTCTCGCAAACGGAACACCTTGCGCAACGCATTGATCAATGATTGATCCGCTGACTTCCGCCAGACGAAACACATTTCCTTCACGAGCGCGGTAATCTCCTCCTTTGATGGTATCATAGAACAAACGATACACGCTGTCACCATCGTTGGAATAATTTTTCGGAGCATTGATCCCGCCTTGTGCTGCAATACTATGCGCACGGCGCGGGGATTCGTGATAGCATAATGAAACAACATTATATCCAAGTTCGCCAAGCGTTGCAGCAACCGATGCGCCGGCAAGACCTGTTCCTACGACGATGATTTTATATTTTCGTCGGTTGGCAGGATTCACTAATTTCATGTTGAACTTGTGATTCGACCACTTTTTTTCTAGCGGTCCTTTGGGTATGTTTGAATTGATCGTCATAAGTTTTTTAAATAGGCGTTATTGAGCAAGCGCAACAGTGTTTCCCATGTATAAATAAATGTAGATCGTAATAAAAGCAAAACCCAATGGAACAACGAACCAGAACAATACCGCAATAAAATCTATCAGTGATTGATATTTCTTGGTTCGTAATCCAAGTGTTTGAAATGCAGATTGAAATCCGTGACGCAGGTGAAAACCGACAACCAGTAACGCCGCAAGGTAGAAAACGACATAC
>JANONI010000232.1:0-2869 GCA_031420755.1 Bacteroidota bacterium
TCAACTGCTGTATAACAAGCGTTGAACAAAAAGGCGGCTTCATAAAGAATGGGGTTTTTACCAAGCTGATATTGCGTCGCAATTAGCGAAGATTTTAGTGATGGCGTACGTTTTATTTCGAGTCCGTCGGGAAACAACGTGCGGGCTAACTCACCAACAGAAATTCCCGAAGCAAACTTACTGTCTTCTCCTTCTTCATTCCTTAAATCATAATGATTCTTATAAAGATAGATTTGCTTTTCGCATTGAATGCCTTTGAGAAATGAGGATTTTGATATAAATGAATTATTCATTGACGCAGTAATTTGGTCACCACGGGTAAAACTACTACTGTTTTAAATATCTTATAGGTATCAGATATTTTCCGAGCATTTAGATCAGAGACTTCAATATAAAAAGACTCGCTAGCATCATTTTTTTCAGGGTGTCCAATTTCTATGTGGATGTTTTTATTAATACGAGATTTTATTTTTTTATAAAACGAATAATCGGCAAGAAGTCCACCATATGTTTCATATTCGTCCAATTTTGTTATTTGAAAGTAGAAGCAATTAACAATTTTTTCTTCCTTTCTTTCATACCAATATCCAAACTGAAAGCATAAATGATTTTTTGTTTTTCCTTTGATTACTTTTTGGATTTCAAAATAGTACTCAAGAGCAAAGTGATTTTCTAATTGTACGATTTTTGTGGTATAGTAAATACGTGTGAGTGGGCAAAATAGTTTTCTGTCTTTGACAATTTTCCAATCTTTATGTGGAGAAATTTTCTTGCGAACAGTTTCTTTTAAATCATCATACATTGGATCAAGAAATCGGGCAATTTTATTGTGTGTTGCTGCTAATGCATCAATCAAAATTGGCATTTCTTTAATTACTTTTACATCCAATTTATCAAAAACTACTTTTTCAGTTTCTTTCATACAACACCCTTTTAATTTGTTCTAAAGTATTTAGTCCAATACTATGGATTGAATCAAGCGAGTTCATTTCAATAATAATTTTTCGTTTATCGTTTATATCATTAATAAGAGAGTGAAGTAGTATCTCATACTGTTTAACAATAACATCATTTGTTGAATACGATTGCAAGGCAGAATACAATCGTGAATAATCTATAAATATGAACGGTTTATGATTTTCCATTATCAATGTATGACTTAGCAACACATATAGTTTTTTATAATTTTTATAATTTTTTTCGATATATCGTTCATATACTTTTAATTGATTGTCGGGTTTATTGTTATCGTCAAGACCTTCTCTTATTCCAACACTTGCATAAATTTTATTTTCAACAACAATCACAAATTTATTTTCCGTATCACAAATAAAAATGTCCATTCTGCCACTGTTTGCAGAGACTTCCCGTTCCACAGTGTAGTTTTTCTTTTTAATTAAACGAACAAAGTTATCAACATTTTCAATATCAATCTGTTTAATGAATCGGGTAAGCAATTCCGATCCAATACTTCCGTTCATTCCATAATCAAACAAATATTGCAAAATATTTGAATGTGTATTCTCCTTAAAATCATGTTCCATCAATTCAAATGTCGAAAATTGAAGCCGCGATTTATTTTGAGCAATAAGGTTTTGCGTTTCTCTTATACGTTTTCCAATTATTTGTTTTTTTAGATTTTTAAGTTCAGATGTAATTTTTGAGAAGTGACGATAAGGGTCAGATGGAATCGGTTCTTTTTGTTCGAGAGCCTTTTCAGGATAAAGGTGGCTTTTGAGAGTGTGAATCTGTTGAATAACATGCGAGAATCTTTTGAAGGATGATGTTTTCATTTGCCATAATATCCAATTTGATTGACCTATAATCAATAGGTTTCGCGTAAGAGTCTTCGCCTCTTAAGAAAAACAATATTTGTTTTTTCCTTCCTCCTTTTGTATTTTTATTAAACCACAGATTACCAATCCACATTCTTCACTGTCGGTTTACTCAACGTTCTTTTTGCCAAATTATCGTTCCCGACATTCGTTGGAATGATAATCCTTTTGTCTATGAATGAGACCGCACACGATGTAAAACGATACAACAAAACCAAACTTGTCGTGTCTCTCATCGGCGGCGTGGTATCTTTTCTCCTTACAATCGGCCTTCTTACCGGCGGCTATACTCTTGCAATTGAGCAGTTTGCCTTTTCCGTTTCATCAAATATCTATCTTGCACTGATTACTTTTTCTGCGATCTTTGGAATCATCAGCGGGATCGTTTCGTTTCCGTTCAGTTTTTATTCCGGATTCATTCTTGAGCATAAATACAATCTGTCCAATCAAACGTTTATTCAATGGTTGTGGGAAAACACTAAAGGAATGCTGATCGCTATTCCAATCTTTATTCCTTTGGCAATAATTTTTTACTTTTTCATTTTGACTTTTGACTTGTTTTGGTGGCTTCCCGTTGCAATTACATTGTTCATTGTTTCTATCGGACTTTCACGTATCGCTCCGATTGTGATTCTTCCGTTGTTTTATAAATTGACTCCGTTGGAAGATTCTCCGTTAAAAGAAAAAATTCTGTCGTTAACCAAATCAACATCAATGACTGTTGAAGGAATTTATTCGTTCAATCTGAGTAAGACGACAAAAAAAGCGAATGCTGCTTTCACCGGCATTGGAAAATCGAAACGGATATTGCTGGGTGATACATTGATCGAAAATTTTTCCGAAGATGAGATCGAAACTGTCTTTGCACACGAACTGGGACATTATTCGCACGGACACATCTGGAAAGGAATTGCTGTCGGAACAGTCAGTATTTTTCTTGGATTGTATCTTACATCGCTTGCGTATTCAGCATCGTTGTCGTGGTTCGGATTCACATCAATCAGTCAGATCGCCGCGCTTCCGCTGCTTACGTT
>JANONI010000233.1:0-2120 GCA_031420755.1 Bacteroidota bacterium
CATCGCTGACGATATTCGCTAATCGAAATCCGGGGAGACCGCTTTGGCGCGTTCCGAAATAATCTCCCGCGCCGCGTAATTCAAGGTCAACTTCAGAGATCGTAAATCCGTCATTCGTGTTCACCATTGTTTCCAATCGCCGCTTGGTCACATTCACTTCGCGATGAGCCTCTGCACGGTTTGTTGCTAACTGCAACGTTCGTTTCGTATAATTCTCATCGGTAATCAAAATACAATAACTTTGTTCTGCTCCGCGTCCAACTCGTCCGCGTAATTGATGCAACTGCGACAATCCAAATCTCTCCGCATTCTCAATGATCATTATTGTTGCGTTCGGAACATCGATGCCAACTTCAATCACCGTTGTTGCAATAAGAATATGGATTTCATTTTTCTTAAACCGCTGCATCAGATCATCTTTTTCTTCGGAAGAAAGCCGCCCATGTAAAAGTCCAAGAGTGAATTCGGGAAATATTTTTGTGCTAAGATATTCACATTCTTTTACCGCAGCTTTAAGATCTATCTTTTCTGATTCTTCGATCAACGGATAGACAACATACGCTTGTCTTCCTTTCTTCACTTCTGAACGGACAAAATCGAATATCTTTAATTTATCCTTATCGAATCGAACCGCCGTACGGATTTCTTTCCTCCCTTTCGGCAATTCATCAATCACTGAAACATCCAAATCACCATACACTGTCAATGATAATGTGCGCGGAATCGGCGTTGCAGTCATAACCAGAACATCCGGATTTTGTTTCCCTGCCTGCGTCCCTCCGGCAGACTGGCCCTTTTCCCGCAGCAAAGAGCGCTGCGAAACGCCGAACCGATGCTGTTCATCAATCACAACAAAACCAAGATTGGCGAATTGAACATGTTCTTGTATCAACGCATGTGTGCCGATAACAATATTCGCCGTTCCTCTTCGCACATCTTCCAGCACATCTTCACGTAATTTTTTCTTCTGCCCGCCGACCAGCAGACGAATATTCACCGGAATATCTTTGAGAAAATTCCGGATGCTGCGCCAATGCTGTTCAGCAAGAATTTCGGTGGGAGCCATCAGCGCGCATTGATATCCATTTTCGATTGCTGTCAGCATTGCAAATAACGCAACAATCGTTTTTCCACTTCCAACATCTCCTTGCAGCAAACGGTTCATCGGCACCGGCTGCATCATATCGTTATGGATTTCCTGAATGACCCGCTTTTGTGCATCGGTCAATTCAAACGCAAGGGATTCCTTCAATTTCACAGTCATTGAACGCAAAATCTTAAATTGAATTCCCTTCAACTCCCCTTTCAATTCACGTTTCCGAAACGCCATTAATAATTGAAAATAGAATAGTTCGTCAAATTTCAATCTTCGCAATGCGTGATCGCGTTCCGCATACGATTTTGGAAAGTGGATCATTTTTATTGAAGAGTAAATATCAAGAAGTGTATTGCGTTGCAGAATTTCCTGTGGAAGATGTTCTGTAAGAGAATTGATATTATTATTAATTGCATTACGAAGGATTCTTCGGAAGCCGCGATTATCGAGCCCTGCATTACGAAGTTCTTCACTGGAAGAATATTTTGGAATGATCGCGCCCGTGTGAAGTAAGGAATTCCAATCTGTTTCATCTTCTTCATCCTTTTCAGTCAGGGGCTGATCCGCTCGACGAGTCGAGTCATCGACCTTTGGCGGAGTTTTCAACCTATCAAATTCAGGATGAATGAACTGAACGCGATTATATTTATCCAATTCAGGGACAGAAGAAATTGCAAGAATCTCACCGACTTCAAATGCTTTCTGAAACCACTCAACCGCTCTGTAAAAAACACAAGAAAGGTATCCGGTCTCATCTTTGACGGTAAGAAAGAACATCTTTTTTCGATTGCGGGTGTATTTTAATTCCGTGCGAAAAACCGAACCGATGATCGTTACCTCGTTTCCCGCTTCAACAAGTTTCGGAAGTTCGTTGATCTTTGTAATGCGCGAACGATCAAGATAATCGTACGGAAAGTAGCAGAGAAGTTTTTGAAGTGAATCGATTCCAATTGTTCGCAGTACGGCAGCACGAACCGGACCGATTCCTTTTACATATTGAATTTCAGTTGAAGATTGTCCGTTC
>JANONI010000234.1:0-5725 GCA_031420755.1 Bacteroidota bacterium
TTCCTTTCGAATTTGTTAAGTGATGTTTAGTGAGTTTTTGGTTTTACCTTATTTGCTTACATATATCCCTAAAAAACGGTTTTCGGAAAATATATTTTCAAAAAAATGATTTTTTTTTATTGGAATTAGCAGTGTCTGAAAAATACCTCAAAATACTCAAAATTAAGCTGTTTTTATTTTTGGCATTATTACAATTTTTGCCCGGATTGGAAAAAAGTGCAGATTCGACGGCTGCGTTGAATTTTATATCGATTGCACGAAGCGAAATGGAGCATTTGCAATACGACAAAGCGATTGTGAATTTTGATGAAGCAGGCAAAATTTGGTTGATATTAGGGAAAGGAGAGCAATACCTTGAGAGCCAGATAGAAATTGCACGGGTATTATTACAATTAGGGAAGAATAATGAAGCAGTTAAGGTATTGAGCAGCGCATCTGAAAAAGCGTCAATCGTACAATGCGACTCTTGCGGACAGCTCGGTGTAATTTATGTATTATTGGGATATAGTTACTATACTTTGGAAGATTTATTAACGGCTGAAATCTATGTTAAAAAAGGGATTGAAAAAAATGAATCTTTTTTTGGCTATTACCATGAAAGAACCGCTTCCGGTTATTATATATTAGGAGGAATAAAAAGAGTACAAGGGGATTATTCCTCAGCACTGAGCGCATTGCTTCGTGCAAAAGAAATACAGGCGAAAGTTTTAGGGAACAATAACAAAAGGTTTGCCACAACATTGTTTGTTCTTGGAACTGTCTATGATAATAAAAATGATTTTGACACTGCGTTAGATTATTATCATCAAGCTCTTAATATTTATGATTCTATAGGAATGTCCTCTTCGGCAAATGCAGCAGACTGTCATCTGTATATTATGACAAGCTACAATAACAAAGGGGATTATCGCAGAGGAATAGATCACGGAAAAAAAACGATACAAATTTATACTTCGCTCTCGCTTCCCGAACATTCTAATGTTGCTGCCGCGTATGGCAAGTTAGGAGAAATATACTCGAATCTTGGAGACTACGAAAAAGCAAAGGAACACTTGCTCCGTGCGCTCACCATCTTTTCTTCTCGATTTCCTGAAAAGAAAACAGCTCAGGGAGGTTTGCGTCTTCGTCTTGCAGATATTTACAGCAAGACCGGAGAATACCAGAAAGCAATTGAATACGCTGAAAAAGGAATAACGATCTACGAACAAGCGTATGGTGAATTTCATACGCAGACCGGATTTATGTATGAACAAACTGCCAGTGTGTATCGCGAAGTAAAACAATTCGACAATGCGCTGAAGTATTTTAGGAAGGCGATCACTGCAAGAGAAAGAGTGACCGACACATTATCCAGAAATGATATTGCGGCATTATATTCTTCAATTGGCGATCTGTTTCTGAAACAACAACAGTATGATTCTGCGTTGACCAATCTTCACCGTTCGCTGGCGATAGAACAGCGTTCAAAAGGAAAAAATATTCCGCAGAGCGCACTTCTTCAACACCGATTTGGCGATCTCTATTTTTTGCAGAGACAATATCCACAAGCGCTTCACTATTATCAGTGTTCGATCGATGTGTTGACGTTAACGGACAGTGCGACCGATCCGTATGCTGCGCTGTTGGTTGATCATAGTTTCTATAAAAAAGAACTTCTCACAAGTATCGAACAGAAAGCGCGTACGCTGGAGATGATGTACAAAAAAAGCAGATCACTCGATGATCTTCGGGCAGCACTTCGGCAGTATCAAACAGCGTTTACTGTTATTGACGATGCACGAAAACAATATTCAGCAGATGGTTCAAAGTTTTTTCTTGCGGAAAAAAGCGCCTCCATCTATCGTCAAGCGTGCAGAACGGCTCTAACGTTGTTCGAGAAAACAAAAGATCCATTGTATAAAGAACAAGCATTTCTTATTGCCGACAGGAGCAAAGGGAATATTCTGCTGGAGAAATTATTCGATGGCGAAGCAAAATCATTTGCGGGAATTCCGGATTCGTTGTTGAACGATGAACGGAAACTGCTGCGATCGATCACCTTCTACGAAATGCAGTTACTTCGTGCGGGTGAAAACGGAAACACTCCGGCGATTTCTTCCGTTTCCGAACTTCAGGCAAAACATTTCGAGCTTTCGCGCCAGCATCAACAATTTATTGAATTATTGGAGCAGCACTATCCAAAATATTATGAATTGAAATATGCCCGCTACACACTTTCACTGAAACAAATACAGGAGAACCTTGCTCCATCTTCCGCGCTGGTGGAATTTATGATCGACGACAGCGCGATCTATGCATTCACGCTCACGAACAAATCCTTATCAGTGCGGACAATCAGAAACACTTCAACAACCGGCGCGTTGGTACAGCAATTTTCCTCAGCTTTAAAGACATACAATGTGGAAGCATATTGTTCCTCCGGATACGAATTGTATTCAACACTTCTTCGTCCGTTAGAAAAAGAGTTAGCATCATCAGCATCTATTACCATCATTCCCGATGGATATCTTTTCACTATTCCTTTTGAAGCATTGCCGATGCACCGGTACTCGCCGGCACAAATCGATTTTACGAAAATTCAGTATTTCATCTCATCGCATACTGTTACCTATTCCTATTCCGCCGCTTTCGATCTGAAAATGAATGAACGGATGAATAAAAATATTTCTGCCGGATTGAACTTTGCCGGATTCGCTCCGGTATTTCGGGATTCGATTAAGAACGGAGATTTTTTTGCGAATAGATCGTTTGTGGAAGAAAGCGGACTTGGCGAAGTACGCTCCATTACACTGGATGGAAAAAAGTTCAACGAATTAAAATATTCTGAAGATGAAATTCTTTCCATTGAAAACACGTTCAACGCACACTCACTCCGCACAAAAAATTTTCTTCATACGGATGCGACAGAAAAGAATTTCAAAGAGTTCAGCCGTGATGCAGATATTGTTCATGTGGCAACGCATGGATTCATCAACGAAAAAAATCCAAAATTATCCGCCATACTTTTTTCGCAGCCGAAAGAATCAATTACCGATGATGATGGTATTCTGTACGTTGATGAGACATTCAATCTTGATCTGAAAGCGCAATTGGTTGTGTTGAGCAGTTGTGAAAGCGGAGTGGGAAAACTGGTTGACGGAGAAGGGATGATCGCTCTTTCGCGCGGATTGTTCTACGCCGGCGCGCACAACATTATCTACTCGCTCTGGAAAGTCTCTGACAAACAGACCTATCTGCTGATGGATGAGTTCTATAAGAATGTTGTCGTGGGACGATCGTATTCGTCATCGCTCCGCACCGCAAAATTATCATTGATCGCTTCAAAAGAATCTGCGTTTCCCAGCAAGTGGAGCGGGTTTGTGTTGGTTGGAAAATAACAAAGGCGGACTTGTTGCGCGCCTTTACTTAGTTGTCCGACAGTATAACTGCTCAGCGTATTTTTTAAATTCTGTATTATGCTAATGAAATTTACAAACATAACGCCTCTGTCGAAGAACTGTATGGCGAGACTCTGTCTCGCCACTGCGAATCAGAGATTCGCTCTACGACTAGTAGAGTTATACTGTCGGACATTTGTCTCTGCGTTCACAATGAACTGTTCGCTTAAAGCGAACAGTTCATTTGCCTCGAACGCGAATCAAGCAGAACTACTTCACCAAAAACTTCCCGACAAACAACAATTCATCATCCGTTACTAATTTCCAGTAATACAAACCCGGTGCGAATTTTTTTGATGTGGTAAACGAATCTCCGGAAAGGGTAGAGGAGATAAGCGTTAATTCTTTATTGGAAAGAATTTTGATCGTCAGCCGTTTATCGTAGTGTTTCCACCGGAAGGTGATCGGGCTTCGAACAATTTCTCCAACTTCAGGAGAAATAATTTCGATCGTTGTCGAGCGAAATTGTGTCTGCACAAGATCGTCAAGATTAGCAGAGGGCTCTAAGTTTGCAGCTATTAAATCGTCCGTTGGTTTGGCGGCAGATTGTTTTCGTTCAGCGGGGATAGAATCAATCGCAACAGGGCTTTTTGTCTGCTGTTCAATTGCAAGAGACTGATTGTTCTGCACTGAATCTGGCATTCTCTTGGAAAGGGAATAATAGATCGTTCCAATAAATGCGGCAATCACAAAAATTGCTGCAATACGATAGATACCGGAAAATGTAGAAGATGGATATTCTTTAGGACCGAAGAAGGGATGGCTCATCGTTGTGTCATACTGTTCATCCGCTAATAGTTCGGTAACACCCATAATCTGCATTTTACATTCTTCACACTCCTCAACGTGAAAAATAATGGCAGCAGGAAGTCTGTTGAGCTGCTCCAATTTAATTGCATCAACATACAGTGCAATTCCGTTTTCGGAAAGATGGTTGGTGTCGGAGAAAAAACTTTTTGTGTTCATATGTTATCCTTAAAAATAAATAAAATTAGTTAATCATTGTTCGCGTGAAGTTTGGAATAATATTCCAACAGTATTCGTAACGTATCTTTTGTATGTGTCCGTCTTGGCGGATTGCCGTTCATCAGTAGAATGAGTTTTTGAATCATCATATTCATCCATCGCAGTACAGATTCTTCCGGAAGCGAAGTCCGTTCATATTTATTCAGCATCGATGCCAGCAGAGGAAAGTGTGCAAATCCTTCTTTCCGCGGATTTTTATTTTTGAAAATATCCAATAAGAGATATTCGTCATCACTGGTAATACCGCGGAAACATTGTTTCAGTTCAATAGTGCTGATAGGAATAGAAAAAAATACCTTAAGGCAAACAAGTAACTTGAACCGCTTTGAACGGAAAAGTTTCAACGCAATTTCCAAACGTTCCAATTCATTTGCTATCAACATACCCTTCTCGGCATTTTCATCGCCCAAGATCCATATTTCGTCAAGCGGTATTGGCACGACGATGGATGATTCCCTATGATGTATTCGTAAGCAGATATTCACAATCACGACATTCAAATATGTTACCAACAGTACTTCTCCATTATAATTCTTTTCGATCAGCGGAAGCCGTTTGATCAGTTCAAGGGTAACACTCTGTTTGATATCGTCAAAGTCTGCTGCCGAGAACATGCCTGTAGCAATATATTGTTTAACAATAATTGAAATAACCCTTTGGCTACGGACAATAAATTCGTTTTTATTATTTCGCAGTAGTGTGATATCTAATGTTTCAATTGGTCGAGACATTGATAATGTTGCCTAGTAGTAGAGTATCATGTTTGAACGGACGATAGTAGAATTATAAATATACAAACAGACCCTCTTCACCGCAACATCACTTCAGTGTTGTTGATGCCGCACTTCTAAAAAAATTATTCTTCTCCTTTCGCAAGATGGCTTTCCCAATGGAGCGGCTGAAGATTGGAAATATCATCAGTACCCCCTTCGGAAACAGGTATGATGTAGTCAATCTCCCAGCCGTGCCTATTCTTTTTCCCAAAATCGCGTTCCGCAATTTACCTGCCAAACGCATCCTTGCGAAAGGAAAAATACCCGAATTCTTTTTCTCCTTTTGCAAAAACAGCTTTAATTGTATCAGAATCGAACGGAGTGCCGTACACAGTCGTATTCGATTCCTGCGCCAGATTGGAGTAGTGTCCGTTACCGTGTAGTGGTAACTTTTGGTTCAAATCGCCGAAAATACTCACTGTTTAATCCACCAAGATAGTTTTTCTTTATGGACATCTCTAAGTTCAGATGTTTTTAGTCTACGACTCG
>JANONI010000235.1:0-2044 GCA_031420755.1 Bacteroidota bacterium
AATGGCTTTGGGATATTGTCGGTGCAAAAATCAGAAAAGATGTAGATCAGGGAAATCTGTTCGGCGATGATGATTTGCCACCTAAAAGAAAATCACAAGTATTAGATAAGCCTGAAAATATCATTGAAATACCTGAACCAGAAGAAGCCGAGGAAGCGGATTTTAGTGATCTTGAAGATTTGAAAATAGTTGAAGGTGATTATCCTAATTGGCAAGCACTATTAAACAGTTTTGAATATGGTAATGATATAGAAATATCAAAAGTAGAGATAGAAAGCGTTAAAGGCACAAATTTATTTGGTGACGGTTTTACAGAAATATCGAATGCACCCACATTGGGAAGACTTCAGAAATCGGAAAAAGAAATTCCACAAGAAGAACTTGTTGAAGACTTAAAACACACAATAAGAGACATCGCAGACATTTTACTTTCAGAAGAAGGAATAGGTTCACACGAACTTGGTTACTTGTATAATGTGCTTATGGATCATGTTCAACAAAAAATGCTTGAAGGTAAAAGTGCAGGTCTTGCAAATATTGAATTGTTAAAACATGCGCTTAGACAACGAAGTGTCGTTACTGGCAACTTTAGAGAAAAGCCAGGGCTTGTTGCAAGTATTGTTAAATATAGAAAGGTATTATCTAATGCCCACAAGTGAACATGGAGATTTTGAAAACCCTACAAAGTCAGCCTATTCTGTAGAGCGTTATGAATCAAGTTGGGAACTTGAATACATGAGGAAATTGGAGAGGGATAAAACAGTAGTCAAATGGACGAAGAATCACGGAATTACAATTGAGTTTATTACGGAAGCGGGAAATAAGCGTGGTTATCGTCCTGATTTTTTAGTTGAAAAAGTTGATGGCATAAAAGAAATCCATGAGGTAAAAGGCACACATTTTCTTGAAAATCCTGATACTATACGAAAACATGAGCGAGCGGGGACTTGGTGTAGGAAACGAGGAATGAATTTCATTGTAGTGACAAAAAAATAAAAGATTACAAACAAAACGACGAGGCAGACCTGTCCACCGCAGGTGGAAATGTTCTCGGCAGTTTTCATTTTCTCTGCGTCTCAGCGCCTCTGCGTTAAAAGCTCTTCGCTCTTGCACTTCAAGCCTGTTTTTTTGGATTTCTACCAAGTGAAAGTAAAAACGAGATACGAATATTGTAACATCCCCCTGGCCCCCTTCTCACACACACAATCAAACGCACAAGGGGGACTTATTTTTTAAATTGATTCTCAGCGAACTCTGCGTTCTCCCTGTCCGCCGTCTTTTTGGCGGATGCGGTGAATACTATTCTCTGCTTGCACTTCAAGCCCGCCTTTTCTATTTTCATACAGCAACGTCTGGTATTGACTAAAAACGTAGATTTAATCAATAAGGATTTTAATTTTGCTTACAATTCACGGTATTATTTGGATTGATGAGATCGTCGATAAACTTGCGTATAAGCACAATGTATCCATTGAAGAAGTCGAAGAAATTTTGCATAATACTCCACAGATACGGTTTCTTGAGAAAGGAAATCGGAAAAATGAAGATGTGTATGTTGCCTTAGGGCAAAGCGAAGCAGGACGGTATTTAGCAGTGATGTTCATCTACAAACCGCAAAGCAAAGAAGTATTGATCTTAAGCGCGCGTGATATGGCACAGAAAGAGCGATCATTATATGGCAAAAAGAAAAAACGATAACTGGAAAGTGCACGAACCTCTGGTTCAATATTTTGAACGATCCGATCTTGGAGAGAGGCTCTCAATTGTTGAACCCGTTCACGCTTCGGTAAAGATTTCAAAACGAGAATTTGTCGTTAGTGTAAACAATGATACTGCCAAAAGCTTGGCATTAATTGCGAAACGAAAGAAAATTTCTTCCACAACGTTATTGCAGCGCTGGGTCAGCGAGAAAGTTGCGGAGAATTCTACGGCAACACGGTAAGTATATCTTTTGAAATGTCAAAAAGGATTACTCGGTAGTATGAAAATTTACTACGACAAAGAGACCGATTCGGCATATATCGAACTTTCCACATCTTCTCCC
>JANONI010000236.1:0-3270 GCA_031420755.1 Bacteroidota bacterium
CTCCCGCACACTTTCATAAAATATTTTTTGTCTTAGACAGCACCACAGGGGCTTACTACTCGTTTTCAATAAAAATTTGTCCATTTTGATATACAACGGCCACTTTTTTATTCAAATGAAACTTATTATAGACAGCAGTGATAAAAAATAATTACTCAGCGTAGTAAACAACATGCCACACCTGCCCGCTCTACGAGTCGTAGACCGCTTTGCTTTGGCAGGCGGGGGTTACTCAGATTTTCACTCTACGAGCCGTAGGCAGATAATTTTTTTAAAATTTAATGCAAAGCATACATACGTATCTGTGAATCTGTGGCTATGATTTTGATTGATGGTTTAACCGAATCTATTGAAGAATAAATACTGATTGATTTTGTTGTGCAACCTACGCTTTCTTGTTAAAACAGTCAAAAGATTATTCTCTTTCCTTTCTATCAATTTTTGACGAAATTCTATCAGTTTTATTCAAAACAACAAATAAACAATAACCTATAAGAAAATAATCGGAGAATGAATATGTCAATAATAACAGATGTTTGGGCGCGAGAAATTCTGGACTCACGCGGAAATCCTACTGTTGAAGCAGAAATTGAACTTGAAGATGGAACAATCGGGCGTGCAGCTGTTCCGAGCGGTGCTTCTACCGGAGAACACGAAGCAGTTGAATTACGCGACGAGGACAAGAATCGCTACCTTGGAAAAGGTGTGCTGAAAGCTGTCGAAAATGTGAACAACATTATTGCGGAAGAATTGACGGGATTCGATGCGACGGATCAAGTTGGTATTGACCAAATGATGATTGAGTTAGACGGAACATCAACAAAAGCAAAACTTGGAGCGAACGCGATCCTAGCAGTTTCTCTTGCAACCGCAAAAGCTGCGGCAAATTATTTTAATGTTCCGCTCTATCGATATATTGGTGGAACCAATGCAAAAATTCTTCCGACACCGATGATGAACATTATCAACGGCGGACGACATGCTGATAACAATGTTGACTTTCAGGAATTTATGGTCGTTCCCGCAAACGCGCCAACATTTTCCGAAGCACTGCGAATGGGAACAGAAGTGTTTCATTCGTTAAAAGGTGTATTGAAGAAAAAAGGATACAATACCGCGGTTGGTGACGAAGGAGGATTTGCTCCAAGTCTGAAATCCAACGAAGAAGCACTTGATGTTATTATGGAAGCGATCAAAAATGCAGGATATAAAGCAGGAGAAGATATTTTTATTGCACTCGATCCGGCGGCAAGTGAAATGTATCAAAAAGATGGATCATATTTATTCTACAAATCCACACAGGAAAAATTCTCTGCGGAACAAATGGTTGCATATTGGAAAAAATGGGTGGACAATTATCCGATCATTTCATTGGAAGATGGAATGGCAGAAAATGATTGGAAGGGTTGGAAACTTCTTACCGATACGATCGGCGCAAAAACTCAATTGGTTGGTGATGATCTTTTTGTGACCAACACCGAATTTTTGAGCAAAGGAATTGCGGAAGGTGTTGCAAATTCCATTCTTGTAAAAGTGAACCAGATCGGCACATTAACCGAAACACTTGATGCGATTGAAATGGCAAAACGTGCGCATTACACTGCTATCATCAGTCATCGATCCGGTGAAACGGAAGATGCAACCATTGCGGATATTGCCGTTGCAACAAATGCGGGTCAGATTAAAACGGGAAGTGCAAGCCGAACAGATCGTATTGCAAAATACAATCAACTGCTGCGAATTGAAGAAGAACTGGGAACGACCGCGATCTACGCTGGGTTGAGCGCATTCAATGTAAAACGGTAATTGTAATTACAAATCGCCGCAGATTCACAGAGTGATTTTTCTGTAGTCTGCGGTTTTTTATTTTGGTTCGTATTCAAAAAAAAGCAATTATAACAAAGCATTTTTCGTTCTTTTTTCCACCTGTAAATTTTAGTATATTTAACCCAGAAAGAATAAAAAATTAATATTGCAATACCGATCGGATGTGCAAAATGGATAAAAATTTCTTTGCAATCTTCCTGTTATTTGTATTTATTTCTTGCAATAAAGAGACTCCAACAAATGGAGCAATCGAACTTAACGGGATTCCGTTTCTTACGGGTGCGCAAAATTTATATGAGTGGACAGTTAATGTTGATTCAACTGGTCTCCCTATTTATTTTGAACGAGACAGTCTAACCGTTACCGTATTATCGAATACGGAACAACTCTATGGGTATTTAAACCTCACGCTTCTAGAAATAAAATCCCTCAAATACGTATCGGCAAATTCCAGGGTTTGGTATTTGAATTCCACTGACTCTTTAAGCGAAGTTGCATATTCTGGAGCGGGCAGCGTTCCTATAATAATGCCAAAGAATGGAAAAAGGATTGATACCTATTCTGATTTTTCAATTCCGTATACGGTTAAGAAGTTTGTTATAAGGAACAGACAAAATTCAGATTCAATTATGAAAAGGGAAGATGTTCGGATTGTCTACCGTTTTCCATTGAAATTAAATGATAGTTGGGTTTCATTCACATATCCGTTTTTCCAAAAACGGGAAGTAGTTGGCGCTGAAATCGTGAACATAAAAGCAGGACAATTTCTTTGCACAAAAATAAAGACGGATATTTATTTCAGTGGAAAAAAAGATACCGCATTGATTTGGTATGATTATGTTGCGCAGGAAGGATTAATTTTACGAACAATTTCTTTCAATGGATTTTTGACTACAGAACAAAGTCCAGATTCACTCATACCAATATCAAGTTTTGAACGTTCGGAACTTATTTCCCGAAAATAAATTTTCAACAAAGAAAGAAACGTACACGCTCCAACGGTCAAAAAACCCAGAGGGACGAAACAAAAAAATATTGCCCTTCGGGGTAACATCAGTTAGAGAAGAATAAATAGCCGAACCTTAAAAAGTAAGAAACCTTGTCAAGGTTTCTTGAGCAAGAATGAAAAAATGGCTGAAATTTAAGAAAACTAAAAACATAACCTTGCCTGCGGCTCGTAGAGACAAGGTTGTGAAAACGAAGACTTTTTAAGGGATAACTAAATATACGAGTGCTATTGGAGGATGGTATGACAACCAATGCTGTAAAAAAAGTCCTCTCCAGCATTACAAAAATTGAAATAGAATTATCGTTGTTAAAAAAATTGTAACTACTCAGCAATGAAATTTTATGGATTTTTGTATTGCGAATCTCTGATTCGCAGTGGCGAGACAGAGTCTCGCCATACAGTTCTTCGACAGAGGCGTTATGTTTGTGCGTATG
>JANONI010000237.1:0-6057 GCA_031420755.1 Bacteroidota bacterium
GGCAAATACGAAGCTTACATACGTAAGGGACGACTAATTACAAAAACAGACTGAGTAGCGATTTTCTCAGATCGATTATCAAAAATAAAAAACGTAATTATTAACTGGATAAAAAAATAATATGAAAATTTTAGCATTTGCGGAACAACGAAACGGTCAATTCAAAAAAACGGCGTTTGAAATTGTTAAAGCGGCAAAGATAATTGCGGATCAACTCAATGCGGAAGTTGTAGCTGTTGTTGTAGGAAATTCTATAGCATCGATCGCCGCTCAATTGGGTGGATATGGTGCATCAAAAGTTATTGCAGTTGAAGATGCGCGTCTTGAATTGTATTCAACAACTGCATACTCAAAAATTGTTGCAGAAATTGCACAACAAGAATCGGCAGAGATTGTTCTTTTTCCTGCAAGTGAACTTGGAAAAGATATTGCTCCTCGTGTTGCTGTAAAATTACAAGCCGGACTTGCGGCGGGATGCACGGCTCTTACGGTGGAGAATGGAACGATTAAAGCCACGCGACCTGTGTATGCAGGAAAAGGATTGATTGATGTAACTGTTACTACGGGAACAAAAATCTTCACCTTACGTCCGAATGTATTTACAGCAGGAGATTCAAACGGTTCATCCGCCGCAGTTGAAACAAGAAAAATTGAACTCAGCGATTCTGATTTTGGTGCGATGGTCAAAGAAGTAAAAGCGGCAAGTGGTAAAAAAGATGTTACTGAAGCTGATATTATCGTTTCCGGAGGACGAGGATTAAAAGGACCGGAACATTTTGCAATGATCGAAGCTCTTGCTGATTCGTTCGGCGGCGCAGTCGGAGCTTCCCGTGCAGTTGTTGATGCAGGATGGAGACCGCACGATGAACAGGTTGGTCAAACCGGGAAAACTGTTTCGCCAACGCTTTATGTTGCCGTTGCAATCTCCGGCGCTGTTCAGCATTTGGCGGGAATGTCATCTTCAAAATATATTGTTGCGATCAATAAAGATAAAGACGCGCCAATATTTTCGGTTGCAGATTATGGAATAGTCGGCGACGCGTTTGAAATTGTTCCGGCAATTACCGCAGAAATTAAAAAAATGCAAAGCAAGTGATTTCTTGTGTTGCGTGTTGATGTGAAAATTGATATACTCGCAAGAGAAGAACAAGGAGAATAGCTGTGGAGAAAGTACAAGTTGACATACTCGGATTATCGACAAGCCCTTCCAGTGCCGGTGCGTATGCTCTGATATTGAAAGAGACAAACGGTAAACGAAAATTGCCGATTATCATCGGTGCTTTCGAAGCGCAATCTATCGCTCTTGAATTGGAAGGAATGAAGCCGCCTCGTCCGCTTACGCACGACTTGATGCGAAACATTATTGATATGTTCGCTGTTTCGTTGAACGAAGTATGTATCAGCGAATTACGAGACGGGACATTTTACGCGAAACTGACGATTGAAGGACTGAGTGAAACGCAGGAAATAGATTCGCGTCCGAGCGATGCGATTGCTCTGGCAGTTCGTTACGGTGCACCGATCTATGTTGGCGAAGAAGTGTTGAATGAAGCAGGCATTATCTCCGAAGAAGATGATGAGACGGAAGAAGTATTACCGAAAGAAGAAACCGCTCACCTAAAAAAACCGGGAACAAAACTTGAACAGCTTCAGACTTCGTTGAAAGATGCGATTGAAAAAGAAGACTACGAGAAAGCTGCTAAACTGCGGGATGATATTAGGAAGATTGGAATTAGTGAACAGTAAATAAAAAAACCGCGAAAGCGGTTTTTTATTCTTTCAGGTTAAGGAAAAGTTTTCAACATTTAACTTTTGTAACTCGGTAACCAGAACAGTATATTTTAAAAAAGGAAAACATTATGAAAGCATACAAAGCAAAATACAACAACGGAACCGTGCAACTTTTGGAACAACCACCAAAACAATTTTCTAAAGAACAAGATGTTGTCGTTCTTTTTTTAGATGAATCAAATAAAGAAAATGAACTTCATTCTATATCTGCAAGAGAACTTGAGCCACTTATAGGCGTTGTAAGTCTTGGCGGTGATGCTGTAAAAGACAAGAAAGCACTCTATGACAAATAATATTGTTGTGGATAGCAGTTTTTTAGTCTCACTATTTGATGACACCGATATATTTCACGAACGAGCCAAAGAACTTCACACCGAATATAAACTTCAACAATTACGACCGATAATTTTAGATTGCGTTGTCAACGAAACGCTTTCGGTTGTTACACGTCGTTTGTTGCAAAAGAAACGCAGTCATCTCCTTCGAGAACGTTTAAGCAGTATTTCTGTAGCTTTTTCGTTGATTGGTATTCAACAAACATCTTTTTTGTTATCTGCCAATTTTAAACAGATCGTTGAGAAAATTATCTTCAGTAATGGCTTACTAAGTTTTAACGATGCACTGATTGTTAGTTTTCTTCAAGAATACAACATTACCCGCTTGCTCAGTTTTGATTCTGACTTTGATTCCATTTCTACGCTTCAACGGATTTCTTCTACAGAACAATTACGCAAATAATTCTTTTGGTTTTTTATTTTACTAATGCGATCATTTCTTTTACCGCGCGTTCAAGTCCCACAAACGCGGCGCGTGAGATAATCGAATGACCGATGCTCATTTCATCAATCTGTGGAATTGCCGCGACAGCAGATACATTCAGATAGTTCAATCCGTGACCGGCATTCACTTCAAGTCCGATCTGTTTGCCGTATTGGGCGGCAGAAACAATCTCTTTCAACAAACGCTGCAATTCTTGTTCTCCTGTTGCTTCGGCATATTCTCCGGTGTGAAGCTCTATCATATCTGCGCCGATTTCTTTCGATGCTTCGATCTGTGTTATTACGGGATCAACAAAAAGACTAACAGGAATCTTCTTAGCGTGGAATTGTGCGATAACATTTTTTAATTTTTCTTTTTGCGCAAGAACATCAAGTCCCCCTTCGGTGGTCAATTCCAATCGTTTTTCGGGGACAAGAGTGATGAGATCGGGAATGATTTCCAAAGCGATTGCAACAATCTCATCTGAAGCTCCCATTTCAAGATCTAATTTTGTTGTGATCGTTTCGCGCAATTTCCAAACGTCGTGGTCTTTAATATGTCTTCGATCTTCGCGCAGATGAACGACAATTCCATCGGCTCCGGCACGTTCGCATATTGTTGCTGCTGCAATCGGATCGGGTTCTGTTCCGCCGCGTGCGTTCCGAAGTGTGGCAATGTGGTCAATATTGATACAAAGTCTCATTCTTTTTTCAAAAAATTACACAATTTCATCCAGTATTCAAAGGAATAGACAACTATGTTTCGTAACTTTTTTGCAGATGAGTCGTAAAGAATAAAGTATTTTTCCCGGAGGAATTATGAAACGTTTCAGCACTCTCTTTTTTTCTGCTTTCTTATTCATTTCCATTTCCAACGCGCAGAATGACGATTCGACATCTGATAATACATCAGATCATTTCGACCGAACCGCAAGCGACATAGAAAATTTCGTTGAGAGTTTGGTCGACAAGATAGAATCGCACATTGAACGGATGACGGAAGAGCGTTCGCAGCGTTTTGAAAATAGAAATGACGACCAACAAGAAAAAGATAAAACAAAAATCGCATCGGATGCGATCACATTTAATGGCGACACGGAAATTGCTGAGCGCGATACCATTCACGGAGATATTGTAGTGAAAAACGGCGTGTTGACCATTCGCGGAATTGTTGAAGGGGATGTTCTTGTGGTGAATGGTGATATCGAATTGAAGAGTACATCGCGTGTGAATGGAAATGTTCGAGCAATGAATGGTTCTATTATCAAAAGCGAAGGTGCATATATTGAAGGATACACCGAACAATCATCGAACACTTCATCCGGAAATAATCGAAAAAAGAAAACGTATCGCGCCAAATATTCTTATTCATTTAAACCGTACTTTTGGAACAGAGAGAATGTTTTTGATGACAATTTCCTTTTTCGATACAATCGTGTTGAAGGATTTTTCTTCGGCTTCGGTTCGGAAAAGAATTTCTATTGGGACGGCAGTAAAGTGGTATCCGGGTTCGGTTCATTTGGTTACGGATTTGCGTCTCATAAATGGCGAATGCAGTTAGGGCTCGACCGTCAATTTGCCGCATCAAGTTCGTCGTTGTATGAAGTAGGAGCCGAAGTACACAGCTTTACTGATACAAAAGATGAATGGATCATGAATCTTGGAGAGAATAATCTGACGGCATTATTCTTTCGCGAAGATTTCCGTGATTATTACCAGCGTGAAGGATTCTCGGTTCATTCGGCGTGGTATACAAAAGATGGAGACGTAAGTTCAATGATCGACATTCGTTTTTTGAATGACCGATATACTTCAATGAGCAATCAAGCAGAGTGGGCAGTGTTCGGCGGAAATGTTTTTCGCAGCAATCCCGCGGTGAAAATCGGAATAATGAAAAGTGTTACAGTCAGTGCCGGAATCAGCACAGTTGAAAAATATCGGTATCGTTCAGAAGGATGGAATGCTTTTGCGCGCGCAGAATACGGAGGCCGTGAATTTGGCGGTGATTTTGATTTTACGCAAACGCTTGTTGACCTAAGACGGTTTCAACCACTTTCCAACTATGATCAGATTAATGTAAGAGTTCGTGCGGGTGCCTTGGAAGGTGTACCGATCATTCAAAAATCATTCGAACTTGGCGGAGCCAATACGCTTCCTGCGTTTGGATTTAAAGAATTTGTTGGAAACAGAATAGTGCTGGCGAATCTTGAATATCAATTAAGCGGAGAAGTGATTGATGGTATATTCTTCTGGCCGAACAGTTTGAATGTGATCGCATTCGGTGATGCCGGTGCGGTTACTACGGTGAATAAAAATTGGGCGGTGTATGAAGGATTTACTTCAATCAAATCACATCACGTAAAATCCGATCTTGGATTTGCGCTTGCTTGGCATGACGGCGATGCGCGATTAGGATTTGCATGGAGAACCGACAAAACCGCACCGGTTTCGATCTTCTTCCGTCTTAATAGAGCGTTTTAAGTTTACCACTACTCCCAATAAAAAAAACCTCCGAGTATCTCTCGGAGGTTTTTTTATTTCCTCATCACATACTGAATCTTATTCGGATTCAGTTGTACAATCTTCACATTATCAGGTCCGACAATGCTCGGAGTAATCATTCCGCTTGTGTCGAGAAGAATAGATTTGTAATCGATAAACGCTGTGAAATTTTTTTCCGAAAGAGGGGCAATATTGTTTACGCCGGAGCGAACGATGATGGAGATTTTCGGCGGTATCAATACGATTTTTTTATTTTCCGGCACCTGTACGATTTCGATTGAAATATCGGAGATTGTTTTTTCCGCAATTGGTTGAACATCGAACGATACCGATGCGGTGGAATGTGACCGCGATATTTCAAATGAAAGAGAATCCGCCAGCGCAGCATTTATTTTGACGGGCGAATTAATACCATTCAATGTAATACCGGTTGTTTTCCAGAATGATATTTTATTCAATAATGAACGGGCTCCGGTGAGCACGACACTGTCGGGGATTGTTTCCATTGTGCCGACCAATCCAAAACCATCTCGGAAGGAAACATTCACCACCGGCAGTATTGGAACTGTCTTTGTTGTTTTAAGATCAAGCCGAACCAGAACAGTTTCGGGAACTATGTTGATAATGTGGATTGCACTTGAAATATTTATGCGTTCATTCAGTTCTTTGTAGGTGAACAGAGTATCTTTTTTTGAAAGGTGCGTAAAATCGATGGTGTATTGAAGGGATGGAGAAAATATGGTATTCAGTATCTGCCACCCTGTTCCCTGAACCGTGCATTGTACACTCTTGGGCAATGGAATTGCAATTGCCTGATCTGAGCGAAGATGTTCAATCTTGACGGGAACATCAATTGATGTTTGAAATTGATTTCTAAGATTGACGGATATCCAGATCAAAAAAGAAAAAATCAGAGAAAATAGTATGATAGGAAATTTACGTTCTTTCATAAAAAAATATAGTGATGAACAGTGCGAGAATCAATAAAGATACTGTTTTTATTTTT
>JANONI010000238.1:0-9284 GCA_031420755.1 Bacteroidota bacterium
CTCCCGCACACTTTCATAAAATATTTTTTGTCTTAGACAGCACCACAGGGGCTTACTACTCGTTTTCAATAAAAATTTGTCCATTTTGATATACAACGGCCACTTTTTTATTCAAATGAAACTTATTATAGACAGCAGTGAATCCGTATATTAAAGTACCATTTGATACGATGAAGAGCAATAATCCTTTTTTACATGTAGGAGACGTTTTGACCGCTCTCAATACAAATTGATTATGCTGTATGATACCCTTCTTCACCATGATCTGAAAGATCAAGACCAGTCATCTCTTCTTTTGCGCTTGAACGTAAACCAATTGTGAACTTAACAAAGTAGGCGATAACAGTTGTAGCTACAATGGAGAGAACCAGTGTAATAATAATAGCTTTTAGTTGTTCTCCAACAAGCCCGCCATCCATAATCAATTTTGCCAACCCATTATCTTTGGCATAGACATTCACCTCGGAAAGATTTGCATTTGCACTTGCCGTCGCAAGAAACCCTGTCATTAAAGCGCCAAGCGTGCCTCCAACGGCGTGAACACCGAATGTATCTAACGCATCGTCATATCCGAACCACGCCTTCAGTTTTAGTACGGCAAAGAATGGAACGATACCAGCGACAATACCGATAATGATTGCTCCATTGTAATCGACAAAGCCGCACGCAGGTGTAATCACAACTAATCCTGCAACAACACCGGAGCAAAAACCAAGAACGGATGGTTTACCGCGGAAAACCCATTCAGCCATCGCCCAAACAAATGATGCAACCGCTGCCGCTAATGTCGTTGTTGTAAAAGCGTTGGCAGCAATGCCGTCCGCAGCGAGCGCTGAACCGGCGTTAAAACCGTACCAACCGACCCACAGCATTCCTGTGCCGACCATACACAGTACCATGCTGTGCGGGGGCATTGGATCTTTTCCGAATCCGATTCGCTTGCCAAGAATTAATGTTAAAATTAATGCCGACCAACCGGACGACATGTGTACAACGGTTCCTCCGGCGAAATCAATTGCTCGAATTGATGCAGCGCCATTCCATACGCCGTTCATTAATCCATCAACACCCCAGATCATATGTGCAAGGGGAAAATAGACTGCGAACATCCACAACGTAACAAATAAGAGAATAGCTGAGTATTTCATGCGTTCTGCAATTGCGCCAATGATCAACGCCGGCGTAATGATAGCAAACATCATTTGATACATTGCGAAAACGTTTTCCGAAATCCAATATGCATAATTTGTATCCGGAGCAGAGGTGACACCGTTTAAAAATAAATGTTTTAAACTTCCAAAATAAGGACCTCCCCCTTCGCCAAAAACTAATGTGTACCCGACAGACCACCAAAGAATGGTAACGAGTCCAGCAATTCCGAGACATTGAGCAAGTACAGAAAGAACATTCTTTTTTCTTACAAGACCGCCGTAAAACAGTGCAAGCCCCGGCAAGGTCATAAATAGTACTAACGCAGTACTTGTCATCATCCATCCGTTGTGTCCCGGACCGGCAACACCTGCCGATGGAATTACTGTTCCATCAGGAGAGGGGTTTCCATTTCCAAGATAGGCTTCAAGACCGGCTACCCTTTGTTCGAGCGTCGGAGCAGAATGTATAGAAGAGGTATCTTGTGCGAATGAAAGAGACGATGTAAGAAACATCATCAGTACAAGCCCGCCGAACATAAGCATCACCTTCTTTTTTGCAAACAGTTTCATATTTATATCCTTTATTTTTTTTGATTAAATTATGTTCAGAATATCACTGTTAAGAGTTATAAACTAATTCCGAATAATAAATATGTTTTTTCAGAATACGGATTCATGATATATTGAACATTGAACGGGATAGAAAAATCTTCTGATATTTTTATTATTTTTGCCGCCATCACACCAATGCTTACTACTCCTGCTCCGGTTGTTACATACCATGCAGTACTTTTTGCCGGTGTAAATCCTATACTAGTGGTTAACGTGGTCGATTCTATTGTGAGTGGGTACGATACTTGAACATAGGACGAATTATCTGGATCAAGGAGACCGCCAATAACATTGTAATACGCTGCAACGGAAATAGGCAGCGATTCACCGCCGGTGTAGCTTACACCAACTTCTATGACATGAGAACCTGCACCTTTTGCGGTATTATAGTCAAAGAATGTTGCTGTTGCAGGGAGCAGGCTGGGAATATAGTAATCTGTTACTATCACCGATGCAGGCCCAAATGCGTAGGATGCCCATAAATCATTCTCTGCATATCCTGCTCCGGCTGCAGAATATGAACCCCAAGCTCCCAACGGATAAACTTCCCGCAGTGTATGTTAAAGCGGGTTGGAATGATTCAGCACTATGCAGAGCTGCACCCCGCCATACATAATGACTGTAAATGTCGGTACCGAGCTTTATTTGTCCGACCATGATTGCTGAAATGGCAACCGTGAAAACTGCCAGCAGCAAAATGCGTTTTGTGTGTGAACGTACCATAGAAAACCTCCTTGATAGATTTAAATAGAATAGTGAATGTAACTTCGCACGAAAGAACCATCGTCACGACAATTCTTTGTAAAGAAACGCCGAGCGGAAGACATAAAGCAGCGGAGGTGGTGCTGCCAACAAAACACAGAGAAAATGCGATATTGTTGTTTTGCATTAATAAATAAGGTTTTTTTATGTTATACCTTAATTATTAAGTTAATCTATCTATAAAGATAAAAAAATAAACCGCCTTATCAAGTCATTTTTTAAAAATATTTTCAAAAACTTCAACCATTGCTTTTTGTTGGTGGATACGCTACATTTCGCCAAAATCATGCACTAACAAAAGGAGTATTTCGCATGCTATTACATCACCGGTTTATTGAAACGGCAAAAAAATTTGGCGACAAAATGTACATCATCGATCGCACGACCAATAGACGCATTACCTATTCACGCGCGCTTATCGCATCGTTGATCCTTTCTGAGAAACTGCAGAAGTATGACAAGGGTTTTATTGGTATCATGGTGCCAACATCGGCGGGGTGTATTCTGGCTTCGCTTGCTTCGTTAATGAGCGGTCGCGTTCCAGTGATGATTAACTATTCCACAATGGCGGCGCAGAACTGTGAGTTCGCTCAAAAGAAACTTGCGTTCAAAACCATTATCACATCAAAAGCACTTCTCGAAAAGATTCAATGTCCCATTGTTCCGGGTATGGTGTTTCTTGAAGATATTATGGAAAGCATTTCTACTCTCGACAAACTTGGTGCAGCGGTTCGATCGAAATTTCCCGCGCCGCTTTTAAAGAAAACAGTTGCTCAAGGAAATGATGATGACAATCTTGTCATATTATTTACCAGCGGAAGCGAAAAAGAACCGAAAGCTGTTCAGCTTTCACACAAAAATATTACGGCAAACTTGCATAGCTTGGAACAAGTATTGCAAGTAAGCGATAAAGATATTATGCTCGGCAATCTTCCAATGTTTCATTCGTTCGGACAAACTGCTCATCTGTGGCTTCCAATTTATTGCGGAATGACAGTCGTAACATATGCAAATCCGTTGGATTTCAAAGGTGTGAATGATGCTGTTCGAGAAGAGAAAGTAACGATCTTTGCCGGAACGCCGAGTTTCTTCTGGGGATATGTCGGAAAATCTAATCCAGGAGATTACGAGTCTTGCAGAATTATTCTTGCCGGTGCAGATAGATGTCCGGATGCTCTGAGAAAAGTATTCATGGATAAACACAATAAGGTTATTCTTGAAGCGTATGGCTGCACTGAAACATCGCCCGGTTTGGCAGTGAACACGACTGCACATAATCGTCCGGGAAGTGTCGGTCGGATGCTGCCCGGAGTTACGGCGCGTATTGAAAATTATGAAACGGGACTTGAATGTAAAGTGCGGGAGACCGGAAAAGTTCTTGTGAAGGGTGATAATATCATGAAAGGGTATTTTGATGATTTTGAAAACACATCACTCGCATTCCGAAATGGATATTACGATACGGGCGATATGGGGTGGATGGATGAAGATGGATATCTGTGGCACGTTGGCAGATTGAAACGGTTTGTAAAAATAGGCGGTGAGATGATTTCACTGATTAAAGTGGAAGACGTACTGGAAAAATTACTTCCGCCGGATACCAAATGCTGCGTTGTTGAAATTCCCGATCAAACAAAAGGAGCAAAAATTATTGTTGCTGTAACTCGCCAGATCGATGAAAAAGAAACATTGAAAAAAATGAGTGAACACCTGCCAAACATTGCGTTGCCAAAACAATTTGTTGTCATCCCCGAATTGCCGCAAATGGGAACCGGAAAAATTGATTTCCGCACGACAACAAATATGGTGAGAGATTTGGTGATGAAATAAATTAAGCGCATCTCTAAAATCTATTTGATCGTTTCTTAAAAAATATAAAACCTTGCGATGCGAAGCATGCATACGCAAGGTTCAGCAAAATTCTCTCATAACCTTCGCAAGTCCCAAAGGGACACCTTTGGTGGTTGCTTGCACAGATTACATTTTGATGTTTTTAGAGATGTCCTTAAGTGATGTCATTCCCGCGCCTGCACCAATGGTGTTCCTTTGGAACCGGACGGGCAGGAAAGCGGGAATCCAGTGAAACAAAAACGCCAAGAAAATTTCTTGGCGTTTTTGTTTTTACTCTGCATAGTAATCCTTATCTTTAAGACAAAAAGGATAATGAGTTATGAAAAAATATTTACTTCTATTGATCATCCCTTTGTTTCTACTTGCTGAAGAGGGAATGTATCCGCTTTCCGAAATTCACAAATTGAATTTAAAAGCAAAAGGATTCAAGATCACCGCAAAAGATATTTATAATCCGAATGGCATCAGTTTGGTTGATGCCAGCGTGAATGTCGGCGGATGCAGTGCTTCATTTATTTCGGACGAAGGATTGATTATTACCAATCATCATTGCGTGTTTGGAGCAGTGCAGCAGGCAAGCACAGTGCAGAATGATTATGTTCGTAATGGGTTTATTGCGCGGGGAAGGGAACAAGAGATTCCGGCAAAAGGGTTAACAGCACGCATCATTGATTCGTACAGAGATGTATCAAACGAAGTTCTTACGGGAATTTCAGACACGACTGATCCTGTTGAGCGGACAAAACTCATTGAAAAAAATTCAAAAATACTTATTGCCGAAGCAGAGAAAAAACAGACCGGCGTAACGGCAACGGTAGCAGAGATGTTTGCCGGGAAAACGTACGTTTTGTTCGTTCATAAAATCATTAAAGACATTCGCCTTGTCTATATTCCACCTCGCTCCGTTGGTGAATTTGGCGGAGAAAATGATAACTGGGTCTGGCCTCGCCATACGGGAGATTTTTCGTTTATCCGCGCGTACGTTTCCGGTAACGGTTCGTCTGCGGAATATTCATCCGAAAATGTTCCGTTCAAACCGAAGAATCATTTTAAAGTGAACCCCAACGGGGCAGATGAGAATGATCTTGTCTTTATTCTCGGTTATCCCGGAAGAACAGTCCGCCATCAAACTTCGTACTATTTAGAGTATGAACGCGATATTCGTCTGCCGTTCATTCAAAAACGGAATGCGTGGATGATCGCTCAAATGGAAGCAGCAGGAAAGAACAATCCGGAAGTTGCATTAGCGTTAACCGCAAGAATAAAATCGCTGGCGAATGTTGAAAAGAATTTTCGCGGCAAGTTAAAAGGATTTTCAAATCTTCCCATTGTTCAAAACAAACAAGAAGAAGAAAAACAGTTGCAGGCATTCATTGAATCCGATGCAATACGAAAAGCACAGTATGGAACAGTTCTTTCAGAAATAAAAAGTGTGTATGATGAGATGCGACAGGATGCACAACGAGCAAATATCCTTACAAATATTATCAGCAGTTCAACACTTCTTTCTATTGGAAACACGTTGCTTAAACTTGCCGATGAACGGCAAAAACCGGATGCCGATCGTCAAGCTGCATATATGGAAAAGAATCTATCTGCATTGAAACAGAATTATTTTTTATCGTTACGAAGTTTCAATCATGCTATCGATCAATTATTTTTACGGGAAATTTTGAATGATGCTGTAAAACTTCCTTCGGATCAAACAATCGATGCTGCTGTATCAATAAAGAACATTCGTCAATTTATAGACAGTGCTTTTGCTGTAACGCATCTTGCGGATACGGCATTTATTGCAAAAGCATTTATCATGACACTGGAGCAGTTGAAACAAATTAACGATCCGCTGATTGAGTTTGCGCGGACATTGTCGCCGGAAATTGAATTTCAAAATACCATCAACCGGAAACGGACCGGAGAATTGAATCGTCTTTCTGCAAAATTGGTAACGGTGAAAGAAGCGTGGAAAAAATCGGATTTCATTCCCGACGCAAATTCTACATTACGCCTGACTTTTGGAAGGATACGCGGTTACAGTCCATCGGATGCAACATATTTTTCACCGATCACAACATTAAGCGGGGTGATCGAAAAATCATCGAACGATCCGGACTATGATACACCGCAAAAGATCCGCGATCTGGCAAAGAAAAAAGATCACGGCCGATATAAAAGCAAAAAACTGAACGACGTTCCGGTCAACATCCTCTATGATATGGATACCACCGGAGGAAATTCCGGAAGCCCGGTACTGAATGCACAAGGGGAATTGATAGGTGTGAATTTTGACCGCGCGTTTGAAGCAACGATCAACGATTATGCATGGAACGAACGTTACAGCAGATCGATCGCAGTAGATATCCGATATGTGCTGTGGAATGTTGAAAAAGTCGGTGAAGCAGATTTTTTGTTGAAGGAAATTGGAGTGAAGTAAAAGAAACATTCTATAAACTTTATCAACCGGAATGAAAAACTCAAACCGACCAAAAAAATTGGACGGTTTGAGTTCTAAATATTTTCCATAAACATATCTGTTACAATACGTTGAAATTTAAGCACGTATTGGATATATTGATAGTATTGAAGTTAAATGTGATTTTTTAATTGTTAATTATGCCGCCACCTACAGACAAAGATTCCCAGAAAAAAATGATCGGTGAGTTGCTCAAGGCTGCTGATCGTTACATTAAATCCTTCGATTGGACGAAAGCACTTGAAGAAGTAGGCAAAGCACTTGCCATTGAGCCGAACAATATGTATGCCATGGCGTACAAAGATCGTATCAATGTTTCGCTGACTGAAGAGAAGAAAAAAGCCGAAGATGAAAAAGTAAAAAAACTTTCGGAAGATCATAACAAGAAGTCCGCTGATAAAATACTCGAAGAACCGAAAGAAGAAAAGACTGTAGAGCAGGCAAAAGTTCACGCACAATCCGAAGAAAAAAAAACGGAACCTGCCAAACCTGAAGGACAAACAATAGAAGTAAAAGCTCCGGCTGCACCCGCAGCAAAAGATGATGCCGCTGTGCGTTTGGAATCGCTCCGTCAGGAATTTTCCGCAACACAGGCGAAACTTCAACGCGAGGTTGCACAATTAACAATGCAAGTAAAAGAAGCGCAGGCACTGAAAGAGGCAACGGAAAAAAATCTGAATTCGCAGATTATTTTGTTACAGCAGGAAGTGGCAACGGCAAAACAATCCGCCGGAAAATTGAACGACAAAGAAGTTGATGCGTTAAAAAAAGAAATTGAAACGCTGAAAGCAAAGCATCAGAAAGAAATCGACTCGGCGAAAGAAATTGCAAAGGCAGAAATGCTGACACAGCTTGCCATTCAGGAGAAAGAAGCAGCGAAAAAAAATACCGGCGGCGCAGAACTTCAAAAACAGGGCGAAACGATCATTCAGATGATGTTTACCATTGCATGGAAAGATGGCGCGATCACTACCGACGAGCGCGCATTATTGACGATTCTGAAAGATGCAATTCAAATGAACGATCAAAAATTTAAAGAGTTGGAACTTTCAACAAAGAGTGAAGCGTACGCAAACGCTTTGCGCAATGTGTGGCACGACGGATCCGTAACCCCTGAAGAATCTGAATTTCTTACATCGCTGAGGGAGAAACTGGGCGTTCCGGCGGAAGAGCATTTTAAGCTAGAAAGCCAGATCCGTAAAGAAGTGAAAAAATAATTTCAATTACAGAATTAAAACCCCATCCTTCGGATCGGATTTTGCAACTACTCAGCGTCCATAATTTTTTTGCCACGAAAACACTAAGACACAAAATTCCTCTAAAATCTTTTTTTCGTTGATTCCCAACTCTTCGGGTAGTGATTCCTTACAGGTCGTAGACAAATATTTTTTGTGCGCTTTCGCGTTTTTGTAATTTAGCGGCATATTAACGAATTAATATGTTAATACTACTGAGGAGGCACCAGATTTTTTATTTGTCAATGCATCGGTGAAAATATCGCACAGCCTATTTTCGGAATCCAGATGGTAACGGTATGTTGGATAACGAACCTTTTGTATCGTAAAATACCGTTCAACTCTCGTGTAAAAATCAAAATCCTCTCCGAACGGAATTGATCTGAAGCCCTTCACTTTTTTTAAGATATTTCTCCGAAAGAAAAATGTTCCCCCAATGTGGCATTTGTTGAGATGAATTTTTTTGCCGGGATTCGTCATATCCGCAACATAATGTTTTTCTTTCGGTCCGATCAATTTCATTCCGCCATGAATAAAATCAACAGACGGATGCTGTTCCATATAGCGTAATCGTTTTTCTAAATGGCGCGGGCCAAGTTCATCATCGGAATCAACGAAACAGACAAAATCCCCTGATGCAATTGCAAGACCTCTATTCCGCGCTTTCGCCAATCCTTGATTGTTGTGAAAACAATAAACGATCCGCGGATCGCGTCGCAAAAATTGTTTCACACTATTGTATGTATTATCGGTACTGCCATCATCAATAATGATCAATTCCCAATTCTGTTCGGTCTGGTGTATTACAGAACGAATTGCATTCGGCAGTAATGTTGCTCTATTGTACGTGCACAGTATGATTGAAATCATTTTAGTGACAGTTATCGGTAAAGAGTAAAGAATTGAATTAATATACTTTTAATTGAGACAGTATTGCAATTGTGATAGCAGTAGAATATTTTCTGGAACAAATTATACACTGAGACATTTGAAAAATTGTTGTCTATTGTCATTCTCTACGAGTCGTAGACCGAACGACCTGCCCGCTCAACGAGTCGAGTCTTCGACCAGCGGTCAGGCGGGAGTGAAGAATCTCGTTTTATATTTTGCCTACGGCTCGTAGAGAGATAAAAAGCGAGATTCTCCCGAAGGGATTCCTTTGGAACTCGTCGCTTCGCTCCTCGGAATGACAATGATTGT
>JANONI010000239.1:0-4536 GCA_031420755.1 Bacteroidota bacterium
GTTGATCAAGACGCAAGGAATTCCGGATAAGTATTATGAAAAGAACGGATCAATTAATTTTCTTGGGCATAATATTATGAGAATATTTGATGAACCAATGGATATATTTTTTGCCGGCGGAGCGTCTATGATTTTTAAGAAGAATGTTTTTGGACTCCCCTTTGATGATGATTATTTTGTTTATGGAGAGGATGTGTATCTTGGTTTACGTTCGAGATTTATGGGATTTAAAGTGAAACATACAAATGAATCGACGCTTGATCATTTTGGAAACGGAACTTCGAAAACACAAAAAAGTGAATTTCTGACGTTCTATCAAGAACGAAATCGGATTTTAAATACATTTCTTTTTTTTTCGCCAACAACAATTATAAAAGTAATTCCGTTTTTAATTATTAATTGTTTTGCAAAATGTATTGCTTCTATTGTAGGATTAAAATACTCACTGTTTGGGTTGTTGAGAGCTTATAGTTGGTTACTTTTTAATATTTCAACAATTGCAAGAAAACGGGCAGCGCTTAAATTAGAGCGTCGGGCTGATGAAACTGAAGTGATTCGTTATATGACTGGAAAATTAACGAATGGTGAGTCCTCTGTTGGAAAATTAATCAATGTAATATCAATAGTGTATTGTCGTATTGTCAATCTTCGGGTAATAGAACTATCAAAATGAACGTTAGCGTTATCATTGTTAATTATAATGGGCTCGCCTTTACGCGTCAGTGTCTTGAATCGCTATTTCGATTTCATACCTCTGATAGTTTTGAAGTAATTATTGTTGACAATAATTCGTCTGATGGATCGCAAATCGAACTGCCTAAATTATTTCCACAGATTAATTTCATTTCACTTCCAGAAAACAAAGGATTTGGTGCTGCAAATAACGTAGGCGCTAAAAAAGCGACTGGAGAATTTTTGTTTTTTGTAAATAATGATACGCTGTTTATTCAAGAAACGATTGAAAAACTTACTAACTTTCTTTCATCACACAATACTTATGGAATTGTTGGTCCGAAATTGTTGAATGAGAATAGTTCATTTCAACTATCGTTTGGTAATTTCCCTTCAATGCAGACTGAATTAAGGGCAAAGAATATGGCAGAGAGTTATTTCTTACAATCGAAAGAAGAAATAGTCTCTAACAAACCAATCAGAAAAGATTGGGTTACTGGCGCGGCTTTAATGATCAGAAGAAAAGTATTCGAAAGTATTGGAGGATTTGACGAACAATTCTTTATGTATTTTGAAGATATTGATTTGTGTAAAGCAATGAGCACGAAAGGTTATCAATCTCTTTATGTTCCTTTCGTAAATTTGATACATCTTGGTGGAAAAAGTTACGAAAAAATAAATGATAAAATTTTATATGAATATCGACGAAGTCAACTCAGATATTACGATAAACATAATTTTCTTTTTCAAAGAATAATAGTCAGGGTGTACATTTTTCTTAAATTCTTGCCAAAAATATTTATTAAAACTGATAATAAGAATAGTATGAATATTCTACGCTTAGTTTTTTCAAATCATAAGTAGAAATGATAAATCAATGAGAATAGGCATCGATATACGAAAATATTATGATTATGGAATTGGAACCTACATTCAGAATCTTATAAATGTATTCCAAAATCAACCAGATCTCAACTGTGTTTATTTTGCACAAGATGAATTGAAGGAATCATTAAAAAGTAATCTTAACGGAAACTTCGTGACAAATAATTCTGCAAAATACTCTTTGCAAGAGTTGTTTTCTGTCAGCAGAAAAGCAAATGCTCAACATTTAGATTTATTCCATGCTCCGCATTATACACTTCCTGTTAATTTAAGAATGCCGAGTATCGTAACGATTCACGATATCATCCATGTACGATTAAAGGAATATTTTTCACTCCCTAAGAGAGCTTATGCATATCTCATGATCAAACATGCCTGTTCTGCATCGTCTGCAATTATTGTGGATTCTGAGTTTGGGAAAAATGAGTTGTTAAGTGTTTTTCGAGTTCAAGAAAATAAAATTAAGGTAATACCGCTTGGTGTAAATCAATCATTCTTTGACAAAGCGAAAGATAAGGAGAAAGAAATATTCCGCCAAAAGTATGGAATATCTAAACCATATATCCTATATACCGGTAGTCTTAAACCGCATAAAAATATTCCATTTTTATTGAAAGCATTTAATAAAATATCAGGAAAACATGAACTTCAAATTGTATTTACAGGCGAGAAGTTATATGATAATGCTCATTTGAGTAATTTTGTTATTGAAAATAAATTAACAAATGCTGTGATTGATCTTGGAAGAATAGATCAATCGGAACTGAGAGTTGCGTATCAAACCGCCTCTGCAGTTATCCTTCCCTCATTATATGAAGGTTTTGGATTTTCAATGCTTGAAGCGATGGCGTCTGGTGTTCCTGCAATTGGTGCACGAACTACGTCTATTACCGAGGTTGTCGGTAATGCTGGTTTGTTATTTAATCCAACCCATGAGAATGAGTTGACACATCATATTGATACGATAATAACAGATGCCCATCTCCGCTCAGATTTAATTGACAAAGGAAAAGAACGAGCACAACAATTTACATGGAAACTTTGCGCAGAAAAAACTTTACAAATCTATAAAGAGGTTCTTTCATGAGAATTGGTATTTACGGCGGAACATTCAATCCGCCGCACATTGGACATTTGATTGTTGCAGAACAAGTGCGAACAGAACTTGGTTTGGATAAAATTATTTTCATTCCTTCGTTCATTTCTCCGCATAAGCAAGAAGAAGAGTCCGATCTTGCGGCGCATAGATTAGCGATGACAACACTTGCGGTATCGGATAACACAAAGTTCAAATGTTCCGACATTGAAGTAGCAAAGAAGGAAATTTCGTTTACGATACACACCCTTGAACAATTGAAACGAGAATATCCATCAGATTCTTTCTTTCTAATTATTGGAATGGACAATTACCTCACATTTCATTTGTGGAAAGAACCGAAGAGAATTTTAGAATTAGGAACACTTGTCGTAATGAATCGGCACAGTTATCCAAAACAGGTAAACGAAGTATTCGGCACAAAGAAGACGCTCTTTGTTGATGTTCCAAATATTGATATATCTTCATCAGAGATCCGAAGAAGAGTGAAGGAAAAAAAATCGATTCAATATCTTGTTCCCAATAACGTTGAAGAATATATCTCTTCCAACGGACTTTTTCGATAAAAATTCTTCTTGACAGCATTCGTCTATTACTGTATATTATTACAGTGTTCATAATAACAGTATATTTATGGAAAACAAACCTCTCACCAAAGCACAACAAAAAGTCCTCAATCTTGTGAATGAGTACATTGAGGAAAATAATATTCCGCCTACACTTGCAGAACTTGCGGATAAGCTGAAGGTGAATCTAAATGCAGTTCGGTCGCATCTTTTAACACTTGACAGAAAACAAGCGTTAAAATATATCCCGAATATTGCACGCGGAATTGAACTGCTTAATCTAAAACCGAAGGGAATTCCAATCTACGGGTATGTTCCTGCCGGTGTTCCGTTTATGTCACAAGAAAATATCGTTGATACATTTGAGATTAAAAAATATATTTCGGCATCAGATGATGTTTTTGGACTGTATGTACGTGGCGACAGTATGAAAGATGCTAATCTTGAAACTGATGATCTTTTATTCGTTGATCCGAAGATTGAAGCGCGAAACGGCAGAATGGTTGTTGCATTGGTTGAAGGGGAGCCGACTGTGAAATGGTTTGAACGAGATGGCAATACCATACGACTTGTTCCGGCAAATAAAAAATATAAACCAATAGAAATCAGTAAATATGATCAAAATTTTAAAATTGTGGGAGTAGTGGTAGGAATGATTCGTTCAATTGATAAAAAGAGGATTGATGATTCGGTGAAGTATAAAAAAGCTTCGTAATTTAGACTACTATAGTGTTTTACCCGCTAAGAAAAAAAATTGCATCTTTGAATATGTTGAACGATATTAAAAAAAAGAAAAGGGAAATATATATGAAATTTACCATTACAGTTGCCCGTGATGAAGATGGAATGTTTATTGCAGAATGTCCTGCAATACCTGGTTGTGTCAGTCAAGGGAAAACAGAAGATGAGGCACAGCGAAATATCCAAGAGGCAATCAAAGAATGTCTTGAAGTTCGCTCTGAGAGAGGAATGCCGCTTACAATTACTACAAAACAAGTTGAGGTTTCAGTCTAATGCCACAAGTCCCACTTCTTAGACCAAGAGAAGTTATTAAAATATTTGAAAAATTTGGTTGGTAAGTTGCAAGACAAAGAGGGAGCCATATCATCTTAACTAAAGAAGGCAGTATTGCCACTTTAGCAATACCCAACCATTCAGAAGTTGCTCGCGGAACATTGCGAAGTTTAATTCAAAAAGCAGATTTGACGGTAGAAGAATTTACGGAAGTTTCTAAATCATTGTAATTGAATTATTTTTTGCAGCCATTTGAAATAAAAAATCCCGTCCCGATGATATATCGGGACGGGATTTTTTTTT
>JANONI010000240.1:0-27452 GCA_031420755.1 Bacteroidota bacterium
ATACCGCCGTGGTTCAATTATCTTTTTGCGATCACCGTAATTTTTGCATTCGTATATATGACGGATTACCATGTGCTTGGGATATCAAAACTTTCTGCCGATGAATATTTGGAAGAAGTTGCAGCGGCAAATCTCCAAAGAAAGATTATTATGGCATCGGGAGGAACAATCAATGAAAATGCACTGGTTCCACTGAATGATTCCGAATCCTTAAAAGAAGGGAGTGAGAATTATCAAAAGTTCTGCACTTCTTGTCATGGTCCTCAGGCAGGAGGATTGGTCGGTCCTAATCTTACCGATGAATTTTGGATTCACGGAGGTGGAATTAAAAATATTTATACTGTGATTAAGAAAGGCGTTCCGGCAAAAGGGATGATTAGCTGGGAACTTGTTTTTTCTCAGAAACAAATTCAAAATATTGGAAGTTTTGTCTTGTCGCTTCAAGGAACCAATCCGTTGGGCGGAAAAGCTCCTGAAGGGGAAAAATATATTGAGCCTGTAGTTGCAGCGTCAAAAGATTCTGTGAAAACAAAAACGCTTTAGACATACGGTAAAAGAAATAATATCTTTTGGGCATCTATGAAGAATTATCCGGGAATGAGAATTTCATTCTTCAGATGACCAATTATTTTCGACTGTCTACGATACCGTAGGTACGGTTCGTCTACAACCTCTACCCTACGGGTCGTAGACGAGTCGTAGACCGTAGGGTAGAGAGTGACTGATGGGCATCTCTAAAAACTATTGCACTCGACCGTAAAGGTCGAGATTACATTTGTAACCGCATCCTTTATCCGAAGGATGCTTCGCACGGATGCGATACGGCTCAGAAAGAATGTTTTTAGAGATGCCCTTATATGAATGAGAAAAAAATAGGGAACGTTGAAGTTGAAGGAAGTGAATCTTTTCGAGATTCACTTGGTATCGTTGAAAAAAGCGGTAAACGAAAATGGGTCTATCCAAAAGAACCGAAAGGGAGGTTCACGAACGCTCGAAATATTTTCAGCTCAATATTATTGCTTATCCTCTTTGGTACGCCGTTCATCAAAATTGACGGTTATCCCTTTATGTTGTTCGATATTATGAATCGAAAATTTATTCTTTTCGGATTTCCATTCGGACCGCATGATTTTTATCTGCTCGGCTTAGCAATGATCACCTCGATCGTCTTTATTTTTCTCTTTACAGCGGTGTTCGGAAGGTTATTTTGCGGCTGGGTATGCCCCCAAACAGTGTTCATGGAATCTGTTTTTCGAAAGATCGATTATTGGATTGAAGGCGATCATAGAAATCAACGAAAGTTGAATGAATCATCATGGAATGGGGAAAAAATTCTAAAGAAAGGGATCAAATATTTAATCTATTTCTCCATTTCTTTCCTTACTGCCAATATGCTTCTTGCGTGGATTATTGGTGTTGACGCATTGGAAAAAATTGTTGTTGCACCCATTAACGAACACACAAGCGGATTTATCGCAATTACGCTCTTCACGGGATTGTTTTATTTTATATTCATTTGGTTCCGCGAACAAGCATGTATCCTTGTTTGTCCCTATGGAAGATTGCAGGGAGTACTTCTTGATCCAAATTCTATTGTCATTGCGTATGATTACCTGCGTGGCGAACCAAGAGGGAAAATAAAAAGAAATGAAGAACGTACAAACGGAGATTGTATTGACTGTAATGAATGTGTTGTTGTTTGTCCGACAGGAATTGACATCCGAAATGGAACGCAATTAGAATGTGTGAATTGTACCGCTTGTATTGATGCCTGCGATACTGTTATGGATAAGATTGACAAGCCACGGGGTCTGATTCGTTATGTTTCGCAGAACGGCATTAAAGAAAAAGTGAAAAAAATATTTACACCCCGCGTTATTGGGTATACAGTCGTGCAGGTTCTGTTATTGTCGTTGTTGACATATTTTATTTCAACTCGCTCTGAAATAGATATTACAATCCTTCGAACACCAGGAATGTTCTACCAAGAACAACCCAATAATATGGTAAGCAATTTGTATGATATGATGGTGTTGAATAAAACTTTTACTCAGAAAAACATTCAAATACAATTACTTAATCGCAGCGGTGAAATTAAAATTCTCGGCGATGATAAAAGTATAAATCCTCAAGAAATAGTGTTGACGAAAATGTTTATTTCGTTGGATAAAAAATCAATTGCAACAATGAACACACCGCTGCAAATCGGAATCTATTCTGAAGGCGTTGAAATTCAACGTGTCAATACATCGTTCCTCGGTCCGGTTGAAAAAAGGGGACATCAAGAAGAACATCGCTCTGAGAAGAAAGAGGAACATCAATGAAAATAAAATTCAATTGGGGTTTTGGCATTATTGTAAGTTTTATTCTCTTTGCATTGGCAACATTTATTATGGTGTATATTTCGGTTTCAACTAATGTCGATCTCGTTACGGAAGACTACTACGAAAAAGAATTGAAATACCAGCAGCATATAGAATTAGTTAAAAGCACATCCGCACTCGAACAAAATATTGGTGTTACTTTTACTGCTTCAACTATCATATTGAAATTTCCGAACATTGGCGTAAGTACATCATATTCTGGGACAATATTTTTTTTCCGTCCTTCTGATAAACGTAGTGATTACGAAAAGAGTGTTAGTATCGACTCAACCTACACGCAAACATTTTCAACTGAAACAATGAAACAAGGATTGTGGCGTGTAAAAATATTTTGGACGGTCGATAAAAAAGAATATTATTCTGAATTGCCGGCAATTATTCAATAAGAAATAGAACGTAACTACACAGCGCAATTTATTGTTTCCTTACAGGTCGTAGACCGCACATACAACGTGCTTATGGCAGGCGGGGAGTTCACAGAGTAGAAACATAAAATATTTTCTTTGAAAATCTGTGGCATAAAAAAACACGCTGTGTAGTTACAATAGAACAATGAATCTTTTAGCAGCATTAACTCTTGGAATTCTCGGAAGCATACACTGTATTGGAATGTGTGGACCGCTCGTGCTCGCAATTCCGACTAACGCAACGTCCCGTTGGAAATTTATCCTCGAACGATTGATCTTTAATCTTGGCAAAGCAGTAACGTATGGAATGATGGGAGCTGGTGTAGGGTTGGCGGGGAAAGGTATCCTGATGAATTTTCAGCAGGACGTTTCGATTATTCTTGGGATCATAATATTGCTGTCGGTAGCAATTCCAATTGGATTTAAAACGAAATTAGAGAAATATTCGCCGCTCAAATTTGTATACAATTTTGTTAAAGACAAATTTTCGATACTGATACGCAAACGGGGAATGATTGCATTATTTACACTGGGCGCACTGAACGGATTGCTTCCGTGCGGTCTTGTGTACACAGCGTTAATTGGTGCAACAGCAGTAGCAGACGTGTGGCAAAGTGCTTTATTTATGATGGTGTTTGGACTGGGAACATCACCGGCGTTAATTGCAGTTGCTATTGCGGGAAAATTATTTTCAGTAAAATATCGGTCAACTCTTGCCCGTGCAATACCGGTGCTGAGTATTGCGCTTGCCGTAATTCTTATCTTACGAGGAATGAATCTGGGAATCCCTCTCGTAAGTCCTAAAATCAACCACACAATTCAGCACCAAGAAAAAATGGACTGCTGCGAAGAATAATGTGTTACGATGGATATTGCCCAAAGGCATATTCCGTTAAGGTCTTGATCTCGTCATTCTTTGCTAAAAGGATAAACTTAATAACATCGCCGATAGAAATAATTCCTGTCAACTGATTGTCTTTGAAAACAGGGAGATGGCGTATTTTTTTTTCGGTCATGATGTTCATAATTTTTTCAATATCATCATCTTCTGCCGCAGAGATTAACTCATCTCGTTTTGTCATGATCTCAATTGCCTTCATGTGTGCAGCATCTTTGTGTCGATGGAGGCATTTGTGAACAACATCTCGTTCTGAAATTACCCCTACAACATCCTCCGAAGAATTAAAAACAACCAAAAAACCGATCTTATTGGTTGCTAATTTTGCGACAACATCCTGAACCGATTCAGATTCTTGAATGGTGTAGAGAACGTGTCCTTTTGAAGCAAGAATGTCCTTCGCTTTCATAATATACTCCTTTTGTATTCACTCGTTCATTTGTACAAATGTAAAAAACAACAGAATAGAAGTCAAGTTTTCGAACAACATTCTGAGATCAAAGTATCATACTCCATTACCGTAGTCGATGATAAATAGTTTCAGTTGCTTTGGCTTCTTGACCGTCCGGTGAGATATTATATGCTGTAATCACAATGTGATTTTCATTCACAATATATATTTCAGTGCGCCAACTCCACGCCGGATATCCTTTTTCGTCACCATAGTGTCCAATAACAGAAAAATTATTTTTTGTTGACTCACGTTGAGAGAACATGATACCCGTATTCATATGGAAACTATCGATCCACGCAGATTGAAATTTCTCAGCGTCAAGATTGTATCCGAAAATCGCTATTCCTTCAAATGGTTTGCCGCTCAAGCTTCCGGAATATTCATGAATAATAAAACGTCCGCCAAGAACTTGTTTGATTGTTCCCTGCATTGGAGATTCATCGGCAAGTACATTGGGCTCGAAGTATGTTTTTGTCATCCCTTCCCAACTTCCTGTTAACTGATTGAGTTGATGATGAGCGCCGGATACTTTTGATGTTTCAAATGTTTCTTTACTCATAGCTTCCTGCGATGTTATGAAGTCTTGTACATTGCTCTGTATATCTCAGCCTGTACGATATATATTCCCGAAATCTCACCTGTCCGCCTTTGGCAGAAAGATTTCTGGGATATTGACGCTTAAATAATAGTTTTCACACAGGTGTATGAATAGAAACAGAAAAATAAATTTGTAGTTCATCTTTCCCGGATACGTTAGCAATTACAGGTTACCGCTTAGAAGTTCTTGGTCTTCCAAACCATTTTTTCTTTTCACCGCTTGAACCTGATTTTTTAGGAGTGGAATGACCAGTTCGATGAGGATGTTCGGATCGCTGTTGTCGCTGTTGCTGCTGTTTCGGAGCTTTAATAGGATTGTGATCAATCAATGGGAATGGATGATTTTCCATTACCGGAATCTTTTTACCGATCAGTTTTTCAATATCGCGAAGGTATTCTTTTTCTTCAGCATCGCAGAATGAATACGCCGTTCCTTTTGCACCCGCGCGACCGGTTCTTCCAATACGGTGAACGTATGTTTCCGCAATGTTCGGCATCTCGTAATTGATGACAAATTCCATATCATCCACATCAATACCACGCGCGGCAATATCCGTTGCGACAAGAACGCGGGTTGTTTGAGCTTTGAAGTTTGCCAAGGCACGTTGACGAGCATTCTGCGCTTTGTTACCGTGTATCGCTTCCGTTTTAATATTATTTTTTAATAACACTTTTACTACTTTGTCTGCCCCATGTTTTGTGCGTGTGAAAACCAGAACTGTTTTGATTGCTTTATCTTTTAAGATATGCAACAGAAGCGCATTCTTATTTCCTTTATCAACAAATAAGATATGCTGATTGATGATATCAACAGTTAACGATTCTGGTGTGATCGATACTTTTGCAGGGTTATGTAAAATTGTGCCGGAGAGTTTGACGATTTCAACCGGCATAGTTGCAGAGAAAAATAATGATTGCCGTTTTTGAGGAAGTGCATGTAATATTTTTTTTACATCATGGATAAAACCCATATCGAGCATGCGATCCGCTTCGTCCAGCACAAAAATTTGAATGTCCTTTAATGAAATGAATTTCTGGTTCATTAGATCTAACAGTCTGCCCGGCGTTGCAATTAATATATCAACACCTCGTTGCAACGCGTTGGTTTGCTGTTGTTGCCCAACTCCGCCGAAGATAACTGTCGATACTAATCCGGTATGTCTGCCGTATGATTTAAAGCTCTCATTGATCTGGATTGCTAATTCGCGTGTTGGTGTAACGATCAAACTTCTGATCCTTTTTTTATTGTCGTGCGGTGTATGTCCGCTCAATAATTGAAGAATAGGAATTGCGAATGCCGCCGTTTTTCCAGTTCCTGTTTGTGCGCAGCCGAGCAGATCGGTTCCTTGTAACACGATCGGAATTGCTTTTGATTGAATCGGAGTTGGAACGGTATAACCTTCTTCTGTTAATGCTTTAAGAATTGGTTCGATAATGTGTAAACTTTTAAATGGCATGAATCTTCTTTATGCAGAACTTGTTTGATAAAACAAAATTCTTAGTGGAAATAATACGAATAGCATCTCTTTAGTTGTTGGTTACTATAGAAAATGCCGAAATTTTTTGTCATTTCCTTCTTTTGCTACCAACTTAAATCGGAAAATTGTTTCAATAAGTGCTGTAGTTATTTAATTGATATCTGGTTCATAATATGTAAGGAAGTAAGGTTAATTCGTAGCAAGGGAGTTCTAACGCTTCATACGCCATTCTTTCTGATCCTTTTCATCCAAAAAAGTCCACGCAACAATCCTGCTTTTCTTTTGTCCTTGCGCCATCTCAATCGTGCGCACATCAAATGCGTCAACGCTTTTTAATGCGTTGTAGGTTGAAGAGAGATTGGAATTTTTTGAGATCAGAGTGGAGAACCACAAAACAGATTTTTTGAATTGAGTACTTTCCTCGATCGTTTTACTAACAAACCGTTCTTCACCGCCAGTACACCATATTTCTACGTTTTGACCACCGAAATTGAGCGTAGGCTTTTCTTCTTTCGTAAAACCTAAATTTTTCCATTTTCTTTGAGTTCTTGTCTCAGCTTCTTTAAGTGATTTGTGGAAGGGAGGATTGCAGATTGAAAGATCGAACAGTTCATTAGACTGTATAATTCCGGTAAAAATATTTTCAGGAGATGTTTGCTGGCGTATTTCAATTACCTCATTTGGAATAGTATTTAAATTCAAAATATTTTGTGCAGATTCAATAGCAATGGAATCTATCTCAGAGCCGACAAATCGCCATCCATATTCTTTATTACCGATGAGCGGATAAATGCAATTTGCACCGACACCGATATCAAGCACTGTAATAGAAGTTCCGACCGGAATAATTTCATTGTTAGTGAACGCAAGCAGATCTGCTGCGTAATGAATATAATCGGCTCTACCCGGAATTGGAGGACATAGATAATTTTCCGGTATGTCCCAATAGGAAATGCCGTAAAAATCTTTCAACAACACTCTGTTAAGTGTTCTTACCGCCTGTGGATTTGCAAAATCAATTGTTTCGTGATAATAATCATTTGTAAAGACAAACTCACCAAGTTCTGGATGATTCTTGATAAGGTTGACGAAGTCATAGCGGAAGCGATTTCGATTGCGTGGGTGCAGTGAATTTTTTACGCTTTCTATTTTTCTTTCTTTTTTAGCCAATGAATTGGACCTTCTTCTTTGCTTCTTCGCTCATCATGGATCTGTTCCAAGCAGGTTGCCAAACAATTCTAACATCAGCATCAGAAACACCGGGAAGAGAGGAAACACGTTGTCGAACAGTGTTTGCAATTTGATCGGAAAGCCCGCATCCTTGAGATGTGAGAGTCATTTTCACGCCAACCCAATCATCAATAATCTTCACATCGTAAACAAGTCCAAGGTCAACAATGCTTACAGGAATTTCCGGATCGTAAACATCCTTAAGAGCAGCGTAAATTTGCTCTTTTGTGACCTCTATTGGTTTTTCAGTTTGAGTTTCCATAGTTTTCCTTTATATAAACTAAGTAGTCTTCTTTTAGAAAGTAATAAGATGTAAGATATCTTTGTTAATTTAAGAATTTTTAAGATTCAACCAAATATGAAGATTGTTCGGTTGGATTGTAGTGAAAATGTTTGATATCATTTCGATGGTCTACAACCAACACTTCAAGTTGTTCTTGAAATTTTTTTAAGTTTAACATTGCAAATTCTTGGCAAAAGATAGCTGTTGAAAGAACATCTGAAGTGATTGACATATTGGAAATTACAGAAACGCTAAGATTCCTGGTTGCCGGTTTCCCAGAAAAACTATCAACAATGTGTCCAAATTTTTGAAATTCTATTTCAGTGAATTTTTCGTATGACCCAGACGTGGAGAGAGATTGATTCTTGAGATTCAGTTCTGCAATAAATTCTGATTGATTTGTAGGAGAGGGAATTCCGATTTTCCATCCATCTAATTCCGGTGGTGCGCCGATTGCAAAAAGATCACCACTGTGATTGATCAATGCAGATTCAATTCCTTCACTTTTTAAGATAGCAGCCATTTTGTCCACCGTATATCCAACCGCTATTCCACCAAGATCTATCGAAGAATATTGATTGAGAAGTCCAACGCTGTTTTCTTTTTCATCAACACTAATGTTTTTATAACCAACTGCATCCAATGTCGATTGAATCTCAGAATCGGAAGGTATCTTCGTAACGGTAGTATTGCGAAAGCCCCACAGCTTCATTAAAGGTTCAATCGTACAATCGAAAATTCCATTTGTCTCTTTTGAATACTGAATCGTTTTCTGTAAGATCTCAATGACATCGGCATGAACATGAATATCGGATGTTCCTGCGGATCTGTTGATCGCTGAAATATCGCTTTCGTTTTTGTAACCGCTAAGCAAATTATCCAATCGATATAATTCATCGAACGCTTTCGATAGTGCTTGTTGCAGAAGCATTCTCTCGGGGTGATATGCTTGAATGCTCACCGTGGTTCCCATTGCAAACGCAGTTCGGTGAATGAACTGTTCTTTCAACAAGATCGCAGAAAGTGATTGTGGGAACAGAATAAAGGGAAGGGCAAGCGAACTATTTTTCAAGAAAGCTCTTCGCGAAATATGTCGATTACTGAACTTCAACAAATTCTTCCTCCAACTCACGTTTCATCTCAATTTTGGTTTGGATCATAAAAATCATGATTACAGCAATGAGAAACACTAAACTCCCTTGCAATGATAGAAATGCAACAATCTTTAACCAAGCGAACAGTGGGTCAACAAATCGTATCAAATAATTTGATGCTTCGTTAAACAATCCCGAAAGGAAAGCAGTGAAAATAAAAATATACTTTTCCGCTTTAGAGAATGGTGTGAAAATAACCAAATGCGTTAGCAATAACAGAACTACAGCTATCATCGGTAAATGAGTGTGTGTCACTTCTATCATCGATTGATAGGAACGTGCCGGGCGGAATTCTTCTTCATTTCCAAGATAATATGAAGCGATGGAAGTCGGTGTAAGATCCATTTTGCTGAAGAAGATTAAAAAATTGACAACAACGAAACCGATCAGGAAAACCATCGTTAGCATCAACGTTGTGCTCATCATTGGATTGCGGTTAAATCCGCCATTTTGCAGATAATTCATTGTGGTTCCTTTGCAATTGCAATCTGGTATGTGGCAAGTATTTTTCGAACACTTTCAGTTATTGCCTGCGCCGAGAGTGTTGCGCCGGAAATATTATATACTCCTCGTTTTAACCACAGATCATCATCGATCGTTTTATGTTCAAATGTTCCCATCCATTTTTTCGGCGGTAAATAATCTTCCGGTTCATAGAACGCAAGCATCTCAACTGCACGAATGTTTCCAGCAGCATTCACAACCACAATGAATGTTGCCGGCATTGTTCTAACTGTTCGTGATTCAAAGAATGCATAACCTTTTTGGCTGGAATAATATGTAACGATCTTCGATTCAACTTTTGCTTTTGCTTTTTGTTGAATAGTCTTCACTTGTCCATCAGTGAGAAAGATAGTGTGTCGTTCATTCTTCTCTCCCAAATACATTGCAAGCGCTTCATTCTTGGTGGTATAGACTTGTGAAACGCCAAGTGTTGAAGCGATTGCAATGAACAAAAACAATTTTACAAAACGTATCAGCATTATAGAATATTAGAATAAATAATTTACGGCAATATTCCATTGGTCGTTGCCGGTTTTTTTTGCATTTGAGTTGTCACGATAATCAATTTTGAACGCAACATTTGGATGCGGTTTGTATGAAAGTCCATAAGCAAATGTTGTTCTATCATATTCCATATTCTTAACAAACCCTGTTGCAACGGCAGCATGCGTATTATATGTTTCGTAGAAAAGGAACGGTATCAACGCATGTTCTGAACCCGGAACAAGGTGCGGAATAATATCGTAACCGACCGAAACATAATAACCGTTCATTTCAGATCCAATTGTCTTACCGGCAAGTTTACTAACTCGTCCTGCTTGATCCACTGTTGCCATTGCATATAATGCACGAGCTTCCAAACCTTTCCAAGCAAATTCAGTATGAGCACTGAGAATTGTTGTTGCGGCTGAAATTGTACCTAGTGAATCTTTTGCACTCTGACCCGAATTTCCTCTATAGAAACTCGCACCGAAAATTGCTCCGTTGATTCCGTTGTAATCAACTTTTCCGGTGAAACCAAAATCTTCAACAACTGAAAAAGCACCACTTTGTCTTCCTCCTCGTATTCCATTAACATCTGAAAAAGATTTTGCCACAAAACCTTCAACCATATACAGACTGTAATTTAAGGATGGCAAAATCTCACCGTATGCCCCGAATCCATTTGTCCTCCACGTTGTAGGAATAATCAACTGTTCAACTTGTGGTCTAAGCGTGTATAAGAACAACGAAGGTTCATGCTTTTCATTCGTAATTCCCATTGGTGGCAGAATCATTCCTGCACGGAAATTAAAATGCTTGGAAAACATTAATTCAACATAGCCAAATTCTACCGATACCGATCCTCCTTTACCTGTTGTAGCATGTTCAAATTCTATCTCAGAATTGAAAAGTATCCAATCATTGTACCGGTATCCCACGTAAATAATATTGCGAAGATAATCCAATTGGTCGAGTTTTTTTGAAGTTGTATCGTTGTCTAATTTTTTGGCATAATTTTCATACACAACTTCACCATATCCTGCAATTGAAACACCGGTTTTTTTTAATGAATAGACTTTTGATGCTGCGGCACCAAGTCCGCGAGTAGGGGAATATGGCGTTTCAGATTCAACTTCGCCTAATTTTAGTTGCTCAATTTCTTGTGTAAGAATTTCGATCTGGCGTCGAATTTCTTGCAAAGAATCAGTTTGGGAATATACTGTTGAAAATATAAATAATAACAAAAGAATAAATCGTGCGAGTTTCATAGGTGATGCTCCTTTAGTATAGTTAATTGATCCTTATTTTTTTTAAGGGTGAAAATATATTTCTTGAATGATGAAAAAAACAAATACGGCTTATAACACCCTATTTAGATTCAAAAAAATAGAATTAGTCTTAAGTATGTAATTTATATCGTTGTCGTTCTCTAATTTCAACAAGGGCGCAATTACCACAATCCTTTTTGTGCTTTCTGTTATTCAACTCGTTGCGCACAAGTAAAATAATTGTGATCACAACTATTATCAATGAGGCAATTTCTTGCCAGTGTATCATGAAATAATCCATAACCCTACTCGATAAGTGATAAATGTTCCTACGTATGCCAGCACCGTCATATATGAAAATTGAAATATTGGCCACTTCCATCCATTTGTTTCTCTTCGCATCACCGCAATAGTTGACATACATTGCATTGCCAATACATAGTACACCATTAAACAAATTGCAGTCAATGCGGTAAACTTTGGAAGTCCGGTAGCAGGATCAATTTCTTTTTGAATCTGCTCTCGTAATGAAAGCGAATTGCCGGTTCCGTTCTCCATATTATAAATTGTTCCCATGGTGCTAACAAAAACTTCGCGCTGTAATAATGAACTTATAATTCCAATTCCAATTTTCCAGTCAAACCCAAGAGGAGTTAATGTAGGTTCAATAAAATGCCCAAGCTGTCCGACAAAACTATGAGCAAGTTTTTCTGACGGAGTTCCGCTTTCAATTTTTGGATACGTTGCCAGAAACCATAAAATTATTGAAACGCCAAGAATAATTGTTCCCGCACGTTTTAAAAAAATTCGAGAACGTTCCCACATATGCAGCATTGTATTTTTAAGTGAAGGCATCCTGTAGGGTGGCAATTCCATAATAAACGCAGGTGATTGCCCTTTTATCAAAAATTTTTTGAAAACAAACGCCATGAACAATGCAGCGAATAAACCAAGCAAATACATCGAAACTAACACAAGACCAGCAAGACTGAAGATTCCAAGCACAGATTCATTTGGAATAAAAGATGCTATCATTAAAGCGTACACCGGCATCCGCGCGCTGCAGCTGATTAATGGAGCCACAAGCATCGTCACCAATCTATCTTTCGGACTTTCAATTGTTCGCGTTGCCATAATTCCAGGTATCGCACACGCGAATGAAGAGAGGAGAGGAATAAAAGATTTTCCATGAAGCCCAACTTTTCCCATCAAGCGATCCATAATGAATGCGGCACGTGCCATATATCCTGTATCTTCCAACAATCCTAGAAAGAGAAACAGAAATAATATTTGTGGAAGGAATGTTACAACTGCGCCAACTCCGCCAATCGCTCCATTAACAACAAGATCTTGCAAATCGCCGGGAGGAATAATGCGGCCTACTTGCGAACCGAGCAGGTCAAATCCTTTACCGATCAATTCCATCGGCAAGTTTGCCCATGTAAAAATTGTTTGGAAAATAATCGCCATCACCGAAAAGAAAATAACATAGCCCCAGATTTTATGTGTTACAATAATATCAATTCTATCACTTACGGATAATTGGTCAATTTTCGGTCTTACGGTTACACAGTTATCACAAACCTTCTTGATCCATTGATATCGTGATTCAACAAAGATCGAAAATCTGTCAAATCCCAGCGCATCGAGTGTCTCGTGATCTTTTTTCAGATGAGAAAGAAGTTCGGGTGAATAAGAACCATTGAACGATTCGAGTGTCTGCGGCGTTGAAAGAAGAGTTTGTGCTTCAAAATATGCTGTCCGATCATTTAAATTTTCACTTGCAACAAGCAGCGAAGTAAGTTCATTGTGCTCGGTTCTTATTTTTTCCGGAAGATACCATGAACGTGCTGTAGTAGAAATTGAAAGTGTTAATCGTAATGCTGAAAGGAGATCTTTAATGCCATTTTTTTTACTTGCAATTGTTGGAATGATTGGCACACCGAGAGATTTCGAGAGTTCTTTTACATTTATGCTAATGCCATCTCGCTCGGCAACGTCAATCATATTCAACGCAACAACAACAGGAAAATGCTGATCAATGATCTGACTTAACAGATATAAGTTTCGTTCTAAATTACTTGCGTCTATTACACAAATTACCGCATCGGGAAGTGGTGTATCGGCAAGCTTTCCGAGAAGTACATCGGTCGCAATTTTTTCGTCAGGAGAATTTGCAGAAAGGGAATATGTTCCTGGAAGATCTAATACATTAACTTCACTTCCATCATCGAAAAAAATCTTTCCTTCTTTCTTCTCAACGGTAACGCCGGGATAATTTCCAACCTTTTGATGCAAACCCGTGAGTGCATTGAACAATGTCGTTTTCCCGCAATTTGGATTGCCAATAATTGCGATGTTCTTCAATTTTATTTTGGTATTTGCAGGCATCATTTATTTCTTTGAAATGATAACAGATTCAGCTTCAAGTTTTCGTATGGATAATCGATATCCCCGGATCTTAATTTCAATCGGGTCACCGAGCGGAGCATATCGAACCAATTCAATTGTTGTGCCGTTCAATAATCCAAGCTCCAACAATCGCATCTTCAATTTCGGATCGGTCGTTGTTATATTTTCAATAACACCGCATTCACCGGGTTTTAATATATTAAGAGTGATTGCGCTCATAATTATAATGCACTTACAATTATTGTTTGTGCAACACTATGGTTTAATCCAACTCGAGTGTTGCACACTTCACAAATTAATTGTGTCGATCCGTTGGTAACACATCGTACGGTTGCATTTTCACAAAATCCTAACTCCCGTAACCGTTGACATGTTTCGGGGTGTGAATTAAGTTGTTGTATTCGAACTGTTGTTCCTGATTGAGCGTGAGCTAATGAGTTCATATTATTTTTGACATTTTGAACAGATTCCAAAAATTTGGAGAGTAGAGGTCTGTACTTTGAATTTATTTTCGTCACTTACTTCTTTTTGTATCTTTTCAATCCGGTCGCTCACAAATTCGATGATATCTCCGCATTCCAAACAAATTAAATGGTGATGGTGTGGGCGACCAAATGCTTTTTCATATCGCGAATGATTTTCACCAAAACGATATTTCGAAATTAATCCGCAGTCTTGTAGCAAGTCGAGTGTATTGTATACTGTCGCACGAGAAACTTTTTGTCCGCTGGTTTTTACTTGAAAGAAAAGCTCATCAGCATCAAAGTGTCCGTCATAATTCATCACCGCTTCCATAATAATAAATCGTTCCGGCGTAATTCTATAACTGCCCGATTTTAGATACTTTGTAAAATTTTCTTTTGCTAATGTAATATCCATTAATTTTATTTGGACTTAATCTAAATAAATATACATCATAATATGATTTTGGTCAAGGAATATTTGCGAAATTATTGAAATTTCGTAAATTGGACTAAGATAGACCTGTTTGTCTAAACAATAAATTTTCGTTCAGATTGAAAATTTATTATATTGAAGATACTTAACACAATTTTCATACCAATAAGTCTTAAAAGGAAACCATGATCTGTCTTTTGAATCAAGTAGTAGTAATCACTGGTGGTTCACGTGGAATTGGAGCTGCGAGCGCAGTTTTATTTGCAAAAGCAGGCGCAGATGTTGTAATCACCTATACCAAAAATGCGAAAGCTGCAAATTCTGTTGTCGAAAATGTGAAGAAAGAAGGAAGAACTTGTTTAGCACTGAAAGCCGACGTTTCTAAGCAAACGAATGCAGACAAAGTTATACAGCAAACGTTGAAGAAATTTAGACGTATTGATATTCTTGTAAATAACGCAGGAATCTGGACCTACGGTAAGATTGGATCGATGAGTGAAAAAGTGTGGAAAAAGACCATGCAAGTAAATCTTGATGGAATGTTTTATTTGACCAATGCCGTTGTTCCGTATATGATGAAACAACGGAGTGGAAAAATTATTAACATTTCAAGTACCGCAGGGCAGCGTGGCGAAGCAGAACATTCACATTACGCAGCATCCAAAGGTGGGATGATCTCTTTCACTAAGTCTATTGCAACAGAATTAGGTCCGTTCAACATTAATGTAAATTCTGTTGCACCAGGCTGGGTTTACACCGATCTTAATGATTCTATTTTTTCTGACAAAGAATATAATGAGCAAGAGAGAAAGAAAATTCCTCTTCAACGGATTCCTACACCTGAAGATATTGCCGGACCAATCGTTTTTCTTGCATCGGATCTTGCCCGACACATTACAGGTGAAATAATGAATGTAAATGGTGGAAGTGTTTTGGTAGGTTGAGAATGAAACCGTACCAGAATTTTCAATTGGACAGATAGAGCCGTAAAAATATTGTGTGTAGATCGAGCAATAAAAAACGAAAGAGTATTTTAGAAAAATGATTGAACACAAATCGCTTCAGTTTTCTTCTGTTCTTGTAGTCTGTATCTCGGTATTATTCGGAATTCTTAGCTCTTTAGGGATACCGTATCAGTTTTACATATGGGAATTATTTATTGATGTAAAAATTATTGCATTAATACTCTTGCTTTTGTTCCTACACAAAAAGAAAGTTATCCAGTTCTCTACTATTCAACTGCTCGTAATGAATTGGAGTTGGACGAGAAACATTCTCTATTTTTTCTTACCGTTGTTCGTATATGCAATTTCTATTACGGCAGGTTTAGTATTGAAAGAGGTTTCGTTAACTAAACTTGATAACGCAACAACATTAGTTATTGCTACATTATTTGATCTTCCTGCTATCTTTGTTTTTTCAGCCACTTCAATATTACTGGAAGAAATTGTCTTTCGCGGATTTATTTTTTCCACGATTCTGCAAAAACATTCACGGATGTATTCAATTATTCTAACCAATTTATTGTGGATTACGTATAGTGTTTCTGAAATAATTGGAATAGAAGAAATTGATGCTTTGAAATTCGTTGCTATTCTATTTTTTTTCTTTTCCGTTGGAATACTGTGTTCCGTATTAACCGACACATACAAATCAATCTGGTTTGGATATTCTTTACGTGTGGGATTGATAACTCTTGCTCCTATGATAGTCACTTCTGTATTATCTGAATCAGATTCGTTTTTCACCACCGAATCTCTATTGTTTAATGCTGAGGGGATTGTTGTCTCTTGTCTATTGCTTACTGGTAGCTTACTATTGTTTAGAACCATTCAAAAAATTTTAGACGCACAACAAGAAAAATTTGAAACATGAAATTTTCCTTGACTATTTAGCGAAATCAGGCAATATTTAATTGTTTTAATCGTGCATTTCCCTACGGTCTACGACTCGTAGAGGTCGTAGACTAAAAATATCGCCGTCATCGACAATTATTTTTCCGATCCGAAGGATGCATACGCAAGGATGCTTCGCATAGGTTTTTTGTGATGCCAAGCGTAATATTTTTTATCAACCAAAGGAGCAATGATGAGTCGTTATACAGAACTCGTTGAATTAGTTCAAACATTCGAGAAAGATTTCATCAAATTTTACGACAAAGGCAATAAATCTGCCGGAACACGCGTTCGTAAACAAATGGCAGAATTAAAACGTAAAGCTCAAGATATTCGTATTGAAGTTCAGGAATTAAAAGGTACTTCGGACGAAGGCGAAACACCTGAAACATCCGCAACTGAGTAAGGAAAGGGCGGTTCCCAAAATAGGTTGTGAGAAAGAAAAAAATGTCGCGTTAAGCGACCTATACGCTTGACAAGTCAAGTCGTTGACCTCTTTTAGGTTTACGACTCCCTACGTGTCGTAGACGTAGAGCGGTTTGGCGGAAGTCGAAACGTAACATTTGTTGAAAATTCTATGACTGAGGAACACTTGTGCGCCGGTTTTTTGGAGCATTAGCCTTTGGCTGAGCATTGCCGCCTTAGGCGGACTTACCACTACAACAGATTAATTTTTGGAACTTTCCTAAACAAAGTATTCCCGATAAAACCGACTATTGATGTCGGTTTTATTAGTTACGGAACATTTTTTACGTATTGTCGTCTAATAGAATAAAAAAATCCTTAATGGCAAATTCAGCTGTTCTCAATATAATAAATGCAAATATTCCCGACGAAAAGAAAAGTGATGATTCGCTCATCGTTCTCTTTCAAAACGGGAAGCATGAGGTCTTTCGTTTTTTAGTAGAACGATATCAGGAAAAGGTCAGGAATATTGTTTTCTCTATTTTCAACGATGCCGATCTTGTTGACGATATTTCACAAGAGGTTTTCATTAAAGTTTTTCAGGCTCTTCAAAACTTCCGTTTTGAGTCTTCGTTTTACACTTGGGTATATAGAATTACAGTGAATAAATGCAGGGATGAATTGAGAAAGAAAAAAGTAAAACGATTTTTCTCATTTGCGAGCTTTGAAAAAACAACGAATTTGAAAATTGAAAATATGGCAACAACGACCTTCGATGACGAGAATATGATGGGTGTGATTGAAGAGACGTTGAAAAAACTGCCCGAAAAATTTCGGATGCCGATTATATTGAAAGATATTGACGGATTATCCTATAGTGAGATTGCAGAAGTATTGGATTGTGAAATTGGAACGGTAAAATCCCGTTTATCACGCGGACGCACTATGTTAAAGGAATTATTGATGCCAATATTGGTATAAGATGAATCAATTATCACAAAAAGAATTAGAACAGATCGTTTCGCTGTATTTGGACGGCGAACTTGATGAGGTAGAAACAAAAAAACTCGAAGAATATCTTGAGATACGTCCAATGGTTATGCGTGAAGTTGAAATTCTTCGAACTGCGAAACGAACCCTTTCAACAAAAGAAAAGCTTCCAAAGAACGATTGGTTCTGGTTGAAATTATCTAATAAACTGGAGCAGAAAGAATCTCGCGTTCATAGAATTGTACCATGGGCACATTCTGTATTTGCATTTTCCAGTCTGGCTACAATATGCGTCTTGATTGTTGGGATACTGTATTTTAGAGATACTTCGTTATTTCACAGATTCTTTATTGACAAAAAGAATTTGGTTGAGAATGTTTATCACAATAATATTATGACAGGAAATATTCTTCCGTTATTCTCAAATCTTACAAAGGATGACGTATTAAATTTTGCATTGTTTGGCAGCATTGCGATCGATTCGGCAAACAATACATTGTTAACCGTAAAAAATTCTGAGGATAACGGTTCTCAAATTCGGATTGTGCGTAACGAAGAATTTCCGGTACCACCAGTGACGATAAAAGATTTTGCGAAGGAAATCGGAATCACATCCAATCAACAAGAGATCGTCGATTCCATACTCGGATCATACAAAGAAAAACTTCAAGCATCGGTTCTTGTAAGTGAGAATGATGAAGTTGCAATTCATGCAGAACTTGTTGATTTAAATCGCGCAATGGTTTCAACAATTGCAGCCTGCCTTGAACCTATTCAGCGAACCCGATTTCAAAAATTTCTTACGATAAAAAAAGCTCCGTACGCCGTTATTGCTGTTAATGCACCAAAACTAGAATCTCATGTTATTTTAAATAAAATTCCCACGATTTCGAGCAGTCACAAATATGTTATCATTTCGCCTGATACTGTTGAGTTTGCCGATATGAGAATTAATATAGACAGTATTCGTGAAATTGCACGACGTGATGAAATGCGATACAAGCGCTTGATAACAGAACGAATGGTTGCCGAATTGACGGACCGCCAACAACGTACTGAAGAGAATTTTGTAGAAATGGGACAAAATCGCGTTCGAATTCAATCTTCAAGCGGTGCATTTCAGATTCATTTTGAAGCTCCTTCTTCTTCAGTCGTACCTCATGAAGTTGAAATGGTAGATATGGTTAAACCTCGTCTGCGTATTCCTACAGCACCGAGAGCATTGGTCAATGAAGTGACGGAAATCGGAGACTCTGCATTTTCATTTGAAATGCCGACCGATGACCATACAGTTCGGGTATTCAAACGATTGCCAAGAGGAGAATTTCGTTTTGAGATCGTAGATTCTATGATGCGAGGACCGAAAATGAAATTGATGTTCAAATCTCCTTCAAAAAAACAAGAGTTCGAATCGAAATTGCGTGAAATGAAAGAGCAAGAGCGAGATATTATTGATCTGGATTCGTTGTTACGGGAAAGCGACAATCAAACGATTGAAACCGTTCCGGCAAAAATAAAACAGATTAAAAAAGAAATAGAAATATAGACAGTAATTTTTGTCTTTCTTAACCTCATTCTCAATTGGATGAGGTTTTTCATTTTAAATGGTCTTTCCTAAAAGGTTTATTTGAATTTTTGTTATCCATTCTATACATTGAATACCAAGGAAGGGGTACCGATGAAATTTTTTGCAATGTTGATTACTATGCTGATGTTATCTTCCCGGGTTTTCCCAACGGATTATAAAAAGGTACATCAACAATCGATTGTCGTTGATACTCATAATGATGTATTGCTTCGAGCGTTGAAGGGAGAAGATATTTCGGTCCGAATGATGGATGGTCATTCTGATATTGTTCGATTGAAAGAAGGAGGCGTAGATGTGCAAATATTTTCTGTTTGGTGCGGAGGTGATTATGGAAAAGGAGAGTGTTGAAGGCTAATATGAGAAATAAAAATCCACGCAAAAAGCGATGGTCCTTTATTTTGAAAAATTAGTAACTACACAGCATGTTTTTTTATGCCACAGTCTACGACCCGTAGGGATTGCACAGATTTTCAAAGAAAATATTTTATGTTTCTACTCTGTGAACTCCCCGCCTGCCATAAGCACGTTGTATGTGCGGTCTACGACTCGTAGAGCGGGCAGGTGCGGCAACGATTTTCCTTAATGTTTAATAGAAAGTCTTTGTCTACGACCTGTAAGGAAACAATAAATTACGCTGTGTTGTTACAAAATTTAATCCCTTTTCTGATGTGCCGATACTTATTACCGATAGTGTAACGATCAATCGTACGAACATTCAACTGCAGGTGATCGAATCGTGGCAAAACAATGTTGCAGAATTTATGAAAGTGCGAAAAAAATATTTGTTGTATGATTAAACTATCTTTTCAAGAAAAAATATTGGCACTCTCAAAAGCGTTATTCAAAAGAATCGTGTTCTGTTTTGCTTTTATTTTGCAAGTGCTGTACGCTCAGCCCAATCCAACATTCTTCACATCGGATTCGCTGTTGATCTTTGTTCCATTCAGCGATATTTCCGGATTTAACGGGAAGTGGAACATTGGAATGGATGTGCCACGATATCTTTCTGCTTACAATAAAGAGCGATTTCGTGTCGGAGTCGTTTCTCCTTTATCGGTTCGACAATTCGCTCTGGAAAAATCCATTGACACAACACGATTCAAGAATCTGTCCAATCTTCGGACAATTGCGGAACATTTTCATGTGCGATATATCGTTTCTGCGGAGATCGAAGAATTTTCTATCGGTCGGTTTATTGTTTCGGAAGTTCAGCTTGCAGGATATGAAGCATTTGCAGCAACGGTGAAAGTGAATTTTATTCTCTATGATGCTGCGCGGTTTGCAAGTTCGCGTGAAGCAATACTGTATGAAGGGACGGCGGAAGGAACAGTTAACGATCGCTCTCTTGGTATTACGTTGTTTGGAAAAAGAACTGAACGTACGAACCAATATTTTATGTTAGATGAAATAACCTTTGGCGGAGAAATGTTCAATCAATCGATTCTTGGCGAAGCGTTATTGAAATGTGCGGATGATCTTGGCACGAAATTAGAAAGGGCGATTCCCTTGCTGGTAACAAAATCATTGGTTCTTTCATCATCCATTGTGATTGATACAACTGTAACGGATTCTACCTTTACATTAAAACGTCAATTGATCAATGGAGAAATTGTTCTTGTTGACGATGGTGATGTGTTCATCAATCTTGGTTCGGCGGACGGGATTTCGGTCGGCGATATGCTTCCGGTGTACAGCGGAGCAAAAGAAATTACAGATCCGAAAACAGGCGTCTTGCTTGGTTCGCGCGAAGAAAAGGTCGGTGAAGTTCAGGTGATCGAAATCAGAGCAGAACATCTTTGTTTAGCATCAATCGTTTCCGGGAAAGGAAACCTTGCAGCAAAACAACGGGTGCGCAAAGTGATCGTCCGTTGAATTCTGTACGATAACTTCTTATCTTCCTCACATGGAAAATTCAAAATCGAAATTATTTCTTATTGTTTTCATACTCACCGCACTTTGCTGGCTTGGTGTAGTGATGATGAAGAATATCCAGATCGGAAGACTTCTCGAATTTGGCACTGTAGAATTAAAGAAAATACTCACTCCCGAATCTGAACGTGCCGCATACACTGTAATCGCAAAATATTCCGTGATCATTTTTATTACGTATCCGATCGTTCTCATTTCGGGAATCGGTTACCTGATGACGACGCAAAGAATAATGAAGAACGATGGCTGGCTATTAATGAGTGCCACATTATTGCTGATATTTATTCCTGTAGAATTTTATTGCTTTTGGCTCGACTGGAAAATTGTAGGTTTGAATTATTGGGGAAACTGGGAATTGGAAGAATTTCGAAAAGCATTTTTGCAACGGCTGACCGCGCTTGCGGGACTTCCGTTCGTTGCTCAGTTGTGCTATTATACTATTCCGATATTAGTTATATTGAAGCCACTGAAAAAATTAATCTCATGAACGCAGAAGATTTTTTACCAGACCTTGAAGAACTTGCCGCCGAAATGGGTATGAAAATACGGTATGAAAAAGGAGATTTTGACGGCGGGTATTGTATCTTAAAAGACCAACAGATTATTGTTGTGAATAAGAAATTACATCCATCGCGCAAAGCGAGTGTTATTGCACTTGCTCTTGGAGAGATGGGAATTGAGAATCTTTTTGTGAAACCGAATGTGCGGATGTTTATAGAAGATGAAATAGTAAAAGCGCGGTAAATTTTATTATTGAAGATGGACTCATGAATATTTTAGTCATCAACGGACCCAATTTGAATCTTCTCGGCACACGTGAACCGCATATCTACGGATCGCAAACGCTTGCCGATATTCAGAACGAATTGATCGGAAAATATCCCGAAGCAGTGTTTACGTTCTTTCAATCCAACCATGAAGGAGCAATTGTTGATGCTCTGCAATCCACCGTGGGAAAAGATTTTCACGGAATTGTGATCAACGGCGGAGCATTCACGCATTATTCCTATGCGATCCGCGATGCGATTTCGATGTTGACGATACCAACCATTGAAGTTCATATTTCTAACATTCATTTGCGCGAAGAATTTCGCCGCCATTCTGTTACGTCGCCGGTGTGCGTTGCTCAACTCTCCGGATTTGGGTCGAACGGATATCCTTTGGCAGTGGAAATGCTGCTCTATCATAGAAGTAGAGAATAAATGATCAAAGCAGTTGTTTTCGATCTTGATAATACTCTTGTCGATTTTATGGCAATGAAACGTCAGGCAATCACTGCGGCGATCAACGCAATGATTGATGCGGGATTGAAATTGAGCCGCGAAAAGATTCAGATGCGTATTGATAAAATTTATAAAGATAAAGGAATTGAATTTCAGAATGTCTTCGATCAATTGTTGTATGATGAATTTCAAAAGGTCGATTATAAGATTCTCTCTGCCGGAGTGATTGCGTATCGAAGAGCGCGCGAGGCGGCATTATTCCCATATCCGCACGTTTATAAAACATTGATGGAACTTGTGAAGATGGGATTGAAACTTGGTGTTGTTTCCGATGCGCCAGCAAAAGAAGCGTGGCTGCGATTGTCGTATTTAAATCTCCATCATAATTTTGATAATGTAGTAACATTTGAAGATACAGGAATTCGAAAACCCGATCCTGCTCCTTTTGTAAAAATTCTTTCTCTGCTGAATGTGAAACCTCACGAAGCGTTAATGATTGGTGATTGGGCAGAGCGCGATATGGTCGGTGCAGCCAAAGTTGGGATGAAAACGGTCTTTGCGAGATACGGCGATACGTTCGGCACGATTGAAACAAATGCGGATTACGAAGTGAATGATATTGCAGAGTTGATTGATATTGTGATGAACGAAAATAAAATAAAAATATAACTGTTCAACAGAGTTATAAGGTGCTAAAAAATAAATCTCTTTCGCCACAAAAGCACCCCGCCTGCCAACCCAAAAACAATATGGCGGGCAGGTAAGACACAAAGCATACGGCTCGGAGAGAAAACAATACGAATAATTTCATAGCGTCTTACCGGCTTTGCGGTAACTTTGTAGAACAACTTCAATAATTATGATCTCCGGTATTGGCATAGACATCATCGAAATTTCGCGCATTGAACATTCCATTGCTCAATACGGCGACATATTTCTAAAAAAACTTTTCACAGAAAACGAGATTCGATATTGTAAGTCTAAACAATTTCCCATTCAACATTTTGCCGCGCGCTTTGCGGCGAAAGAAGCGTTCAGCAAAGCAGTCTCCACCGGCTGGTCAGGTGAATTTGAATGGAAAAATGTTGAAGTGAAGAACGATTCCGCCGGGAAACCCGATTTTATTCTGTATGGAAAGACCGCCGAAACACTTCAAGGGTATTCTGTTTTTCTTTCCATGTCTCATTCGGATACGAGTGTGATTGCGTTTGTGGTAATTGAAAAGCAGAACTAACTTATTTACTCACGTTACCCACAACATCAAAAATATCGCCACAAAGTCACTAAGAAAAGCAACATTTTTATTTAAGAACCTTACAAAGTGATGTTTTTTAGTGCGAAGCATCCTTTGGATAAAACATCTTTGTGTCTTAGCGTCTTGGTGGCAAAGCTCTTCAACAGTGCGTAAAATCAGTTATTTATCTAAAATCCTTATAGATTTCCTTTCGTAAATCAATTCAATGGTTGCTCCAACTTTTTTCATTGTAGAAGATTTAAATGTGACATTATCCAACTGCTTTTTTGAAATTTCTTTCAATTCTTTTGAGTAGGAAATAAATGTTGGGTTTGAATAATAGAATCTTCCGTTTTTTGGCGTGATCACATTGCTCTCCTGCACGATGAGATTTTTCCCATGCCAAATAATATCGGTGATAATGCCTTCGGTTTGTTTTCCTGCTCTGCTAAATTCCTTTTTCGTTTCATTTAACACAATAACGATTTCCCGTTCCGAAGCAAGCGCGATGAATTTATCCGAAGGATGTCCGAAGGACTCTTCGAGCTTCGCATTGTCATCGGAAAATGCCGCCTTGCGAAAAAGAATATTTGCATTTCCCTCAATCAATCCTTTTGTGTTAATCAGCGATGCAGATTGTCGAACCTCATCTTCCAGCACAAAATAACTTCCGGCGACAATGGTTTGTTCATCTGGAGACATTGCAATTTCATACCCCATTGAATATGGCAAAAGAGTTTCCCATTGTTTTGCACCATCAAGAGTAAAACGGTGCGCGACAGCATTTGGCAATGCGACATCGGAAGTAAGAAATGCAACGGAAGATGTTCCCAGTGCGACCGTAATCGTGCGCTCGTAGTTCGGACCCATTTCCTTAAAGAAATTCTGTTTCCAGATTTTTTCCCCTTTTGCATTATACACTTCAACGAATCCGTCGAATATGTATGAAAGAATAAAGTTTCCTGTTGTTTCATTTATGTATGTGGCGGGAAAGGGAACATCAAACGGAAGTTTTTGTTCGATAGTGTTGATCGTTCTTCCATTATTCACAAGTGCGGCACGGAATATATTTTCTTCTCCAAAGCGTTTAGCTCCGCCAATACGTTCTACGGTTAGTGAATACTGAGCGGAGGAAAGCGTAATGACAATTACTGTTGCAATGAATATCCGAAGGATGCTTTGCATTTTTTTCATAGTAGCCCTACTTTGTCAGAACAAGTTTTTTTGTTTCGGAAAAATTCTTTGCCTGCAACCGATAGAAATACACGCCCGAAGGCAATGCTGATGCATTCCAATTTACAGTATATGTCCCTGCATTCATTTCTTCGCTAATCAATGTCGAAATTTTTTTTCCCAGCACATCATAAATCTTCAATGAAACAAATTCATTGTTTGCGAGAGAGAACCGAATAGTTGTTGTTGGGTTGAATGGATTTGGATAGTTCTGTTCGAGTGAGAATGTTGATGGAATTGTGCTTTCTTCCTGCCGTGCGATTGAAGTGGTAATTACTAATGTATTCAATACGGTCGTCATCACTGCGTCGCGGTTAGCTTTCGTGTGGATTGTTTCGAATGGAATTCCTAATAAAAATGTATTGCTGCTCGAAACTGCCGCAACCAATCCGTTGCCGTACGATGCGGCTGGTGTTGAACCGCCAACGATTGCATAAAGATAATCAGGATAATCTTCCACGTATGGAGAACTTTGCAGTGTATCGCCAAAGGTAAAAGTTATTCCGCTAGAAATGATGGAAATTGTTTTGCTATTGGCATTGTTTCCGGCAAACGCTGCTTTAAGATACGTGTGTAAAAATTCTCTGTCAGGTTGTGTTGGTCCCGAAGCTCTATCAAGATCGTATGCAATCTCAGAACCGTTTGCAAAAATTTTTCCGCCGGAATTCAAAAACGCAATTGCTTTTGCTTGTTCGGCTGCGCCGAATGTTTCATCGGTCGAACTTTCATCGCCGAACATCCAGACCACCGCCGAGTAATTTGAAAGCTGCACGTTTCCGTCTGTTACCGCTTTATTGTGCACCGTTTCATATCGTGCGTTGATTGATTGTCCTGCCGTCATTGCAAATGGATGAGATAATTGTTTGTAGCTTCCCGAAATTCTATCGAAAGCATCAATGACGAGAATTTTCTCTCCCGGTGCGTTCGGTCGAAGACCGTAACTATCGCTGAATCCGCTTTCATTCGTGATTGCAGCGAAATCTACAGCCGTTAGCTTAAAATACACCGGCAATTGGGAAGAAATATTTTTCACGGAAAGTTTCGTGAAAGTGTGTGGTAATCTATTTTCATTCGCATAAAGATTCCACGTTGTTCCATTAACAGACGAATAGAGGCGGTAACCTTTAAGATCGGTTTCGGTGTTTGCATACCACGAAATTGTTATCTGATTTGTAGAATCATTCAGAACTGATTTTAAAAATGGGATTGATGGAGCGACAATATCTTGTGTTGAAATTTCAAAAGGAACAAACAACGTGTCGGAGTTTCCATGGGTATCGTGGGCATACACCATTAATTGATAATTTGCTGCTGGCAGAGTTGTAGTCGCAAAATAATTATTATTCACCGTTCTGCTTGCGGAAGAAGTGGAGACACCATGATTTCCGATTCCGTTGGTAAGAATATAAATATGATTTGAAACGTTGGATTGTAACGTATAGACATTGTTCACATACGCATTCAGCGGCATGTAATCGAACTTGAATCGTGTTCCGTTGGCCGGCGGAGTGTACACAATTGTAGATTTATCTGCAGAATAAATTTTATATCCAGTCAGATACACTCCGTTATTTGTAGTGGAACCCGAATTCGGTTCTCCAGAACTATTTCGTTCAACCATTTGTGAAATAAAATCTACATTTCCAGAGATTTTTTTTGTCGTAAATTCAATGTTGGAATTATCTTGATAAAATTTTACCCACAAAATTTTCGGTGAATAAGTGTCGATATATGGTGTTACTCCACCGGGTTCGCGCAGTGCTCCAATTTCAACGCCGTTAGCATTTTCGCTTGCAACAAGTTCGCGTTCTGTTAAGTGAACATGGCCAAGACCAGATAAAATATTGCCCAACACAGTTACGCCTACGGTGACGGTCATCCCCAGTGATAACGTTGGATTAGGTTCAATATGGACATACGAAATATGTTTCCATTTCCCATTAATATTTGACTTTACACGAATGTATGCGCTCGTGCCAGAAACTGAATACGGACTAACGGCATAAACGACACCATCCAAAGTTGGATATACTGCCGAGCCGTCATTTTTTGGAATATCTGTTCCGTTATGAAAATGATTTGCAGAAAGGGTATTGCGATACTCAGAGAATGTTCCGGTGATTAATTGAGTTGTGTTAAATGGTTCAACAGGCCATTGATACGTGATAGTATCTTGAGCCAAAAGCAAAGAAGAAAAAACAAAGAGAATAAAAATTGTTTTCATTGTTTCATCGGTTCATTGAATCAATGGAGAAATTATAGTGTAAGAAGTTCTATCGTTTCCCGCACAAATTTTGGATTGTTGCAGATAATTCCGTCAATATCCAAATCCAACATTCGCTGCACATCGCGTCCCGTCTTCACGCCGTACACATATAAAAGATAACCGGCATCGTGCGTATCAGCAACAACTTCGTTATTGATCTGAAATTTACTGCAGACAAAAATTTTTGCTTTAGAATTCTTTACGAGTGTTGACGGAGATTTTCGGAAATGAGTGATCGGA